>NZ_JBVHVF010000012.1:0-193999 GCF_055564955.1 Streptomyces sp. NPDC028910
ACGCCCGGTTACATTCCGAACCCGGAAGCTAAGCCTTTCAGCGCCGATGGTACTGCAGGGGGGACCCTGTGGGAGAGTAGGACGCCGCCGAACAACCCGCCCTTTTAGCTCAGTCGGTAGAGCGTCTCCATGGTAAGGAGAAGGTCAACGGTTCGATTCCGTTAAAGGGCTCCACATGAAAAAGGCCCCCGCCATTTTGGCGGGGGCCTTTTTGCGTTTTAGGCTGTGCCCGGGTGCGACTTTTCGCAGAACGGGGAGGGAAGAACATGACACAGCTCACCGCGGCCGAGGCCGCATTCGAGAGTGCGTGGAACGACGAGCGGTACACGCGAGCGGAACTGCCGCCGGTCGACGTCAATCGCGTGCTTGCCGAGCGGTACATCAGCGACGAGCCGGTGGCCTTCACGCGGGCCATGATCTGGGACATGGAAGTACGGAAGGCCGGCAACCCCGCCGCCTTCATTCCCTACGTCGTCAAGGAAGGCACCGCCTCGGCGTGGGTGCCGGGGAGGGAGGGCGGCGAGCTCGGGGACGAGTTCGTCCGGCAGTCGCAGCAGCGGCTGTGGCTCCGGCCCGAGGACTACGGGCTGGTGCTGGAGGAGGTCTCGCTCCACCACGAACGGCAGCTCGTCACCTTCACCGGCCGGGCCGCCTTCCCTGATGCCCAGGGCAACACCCTGGTCGCCGGCACCGGTCAGCCCCTCTTCCACGTCCAGCACGGTGTGGGCGGTACCGACGAGCGGCCCACCAACATCTGGCGGATCGTCCTGCTCACGGACGGCGAGGACGAACGGTTCCAGAAGGTGTTCGCGGACATGGCGGACGACGTGTGGCTGCCCGGATTCGTCGAGCACTACGTGCGCGACGTACTGAACATCGGGCTCACCAGGCGTGCGACCACCTGACGCTGCCGGGTCCCGGCGCGGGGACCGTCAGTAGTAGCCCTTCTCGCCGTCGGCCAGTTCGCGGATCGCGTCCAGGTGGCCGGCGTGGCGGGCGGTCTCCTCGATCATGTGCAACATGACCCAGCGAAGGGAGGCGGCGCCGGCCTTGAAGTCCTTGTTGAGGCCGGTGTCGTCCAGGGCGAGTGCGGCGACGATCTCGTTCGAGACCGCACACTGGCGCTCGTATTCGTCCAGGAGCCGGCCGAGGGGGATGCCGTCGACCTTCATGTCGGCGTCCTCCACCTCCCCGAACTGGGGGTTGGCCGCTGACGGGCGGTTCAGCAGCATCACCTCGAACCAGCAGTGCTCGACCCAGCGCATGTGGGAGACGAGGCCCGCCGCCGTCATCAAGGGGGAGGACGGGAGGACGGGGCGGTGGGCGTCCTCGTCCGAGAGGCCCTCGCACTTCCAATGGATGATCGAGCGCTGCATGTCCAGCCAGCCCAGCAG
The DNA here is from genome assembly GCF_055564955.1 of Streptomyces sp. NPDC028910. NCBI lineage: Bacteria > Bacillati > Actinomycetota > Actinomycetes > Kitasatosporales > Streptomycetaceae > Streptomyces > Streptomyces sp. NPDC028910. Next base: position 1,395 of record NZ_JBVHVF010000012.1, read on the forward strand.
CTGGGTGCGTTCGTCGGCGGTGTAATCGGGTCGTATGCGAGGAGTCGGCATGGGCGCCGAGGTTAGTGCAGAGGGAGGACGCCCGCACCGGGATTACGGCACGGCCATCAATCGCCCGTGCGCTGCTCCGGGACACGGAAGGCCAGGATCGCCATGTCGTCCGAGGCGGGCTCGGCCGCGAAGCGTTCCACCGCGCGCAGGACGCGGGAGGCGACCGCGCCCGCGGTGAGGCCCGTGCAGGTGGTGAGGACCTCGGCGAGACCGTCGTCGCCGAGCATGCGGGTGCCCTCGCGGCGTTCGGTCACGCCGTCCGTGACGCACAACAGGACATCGCCCGGATCGAGGGTGAGGGTCTGCTCGTAGAGGTCCAGGTCCTCGATCACGCCCAGCAGGGGCTGCGGGTCGGCGGCCGCGTCGACCTGCCCGTTCGGGCGCAGGCGCAGTGGGAGCGGGTGGCCCGCGCAGACGACCTTCATCAGGGCGCCCCCTTCCGGCTGGGGGTGGAGCTCGCCGTACAGGAGGGTGAGGAAGCGGCTGCGGGCGCCCTCGTCGAGGATGGCCGCGTTGAGGCGTTCGAGGACCGCCGGACCACCGAGGCCTTCCCGGGCCAGCAGGCGCAGAGCGTGCCGGGCCAGTCCGGTGACGGCGGCCGCCTCGGGGCCCGTACCGCAGACGTCGCCGATGGCGAAGCCGTACGCGCCGTCGCGGATCGGGAAGACGTCGTAGAAGTCGCCGCCCACCTCGTTGCCCTCGCCGGCGGCGCGGTAGATGACCTCGACCTCCATGCCCGGGATGGCGGGGGAGCCGGGCGGCAGCAGGCTGCGCTGGAGGGAGCGGCTGATCGCGGTGCGCTCGGAGTAGAGGCGGGCGTTGTCGAGGGCGAGGGCGGCCCGGCGGGAGAGGTCCTCGGCGAGTTCGAGGATCTCCTGGCGGAAGTGCTCCTCCCTCGGCTTGCCGAGGGTGAGCATGCCGATCACACGGTTGCGGGCGAGGAGGGGCAGGACCACCGTCTCGCCGCCGACCGCGAGGGCCGCCTCCGACCACGGGCGGGCGCCGGCCTCGCGGACCGGGTCGGGCGGGCTGACCCGGGAGAGCAGGGCCTTGAGGCCGTCGATGCGCTCCTCGTCCTCGTGGAGGACGTAGGAGAGGTACGGGTCGGAGGACTGGTCGGCGATGGTGTAGACGGCGCACCAGGTGGCGAGGGTGGGGACGGTCATCTGGGCCATGAGGGCCAGGGTCTGGTCCCGGTCGAGGGTACCGGCCAGCAGGTCGGAGGCCTCGACGAGGAAGGAGAGGGAACCGCGCCGCAGGCGTTCCAGTTCGCCGAGGCGGGCGGATTCCACGGCGAGGGCGATGCGGTCGGCGGCGAACTGGAGGTGCAGGGCCTCTTCGTTGGAGTAGCGGCCGGGGGCCTCGGCGGCGACGCCGAGGGAGCCGGTGAGCCGGCCTTCCACCTTGAGGGGGACGGTGACCGCCGAGCGCATGCCGGTGGCCTCCAGGAGCGGGACGGCTCCGGGGACGGCGACGAGGTCGTCGTGGACGGCGGGCATCCGGGCGGAGCCGTAGCGGTTGGTGCCCGCCTCGACGGGGACGCGGGCGAAGCGCTGGCGGGTGGAGGGCAGGCCGGTGGTGGCGCGCACCTCCAGCTCGGTCTCGTCGTCGGTGGCGAGCAGCAGGAAGGCGGCGTCCGCGTCGAGGAGGTCGCGGGCCCGTTCGACGGTGCGCTGGAGGAGGCCGTCGAGGTCGTCGGGGGCGGGAGAGCCGATGAAGACCTCGAAGGGGTCCGCGGGGCGCGGGTCGGTGAAGGATCCGCTGTCGGTGGCGGGTACCCGTACGGGAGTCTGGAGCAGGGCGCGCTCGTCGTCGTGGACGAGGAGGCAGACGATGGACGGTTCGCCGTGGGCGTCGCGGACCCGCAGGTGGGAGGCGTAGATAGGGATGACGCGGCCGTCGGAGCCGCGGACGCCGTAGCTGCCCTCCCAGCGGGACAGGCGCAGGGCCTCGGCGATGCCGGTTCCGGTGCCGGGGGTCTGCGGCCAGGCGGCGAGCTCGGCGAGCGGGCGGCCCAGGGCCTTCTCGGCGGGATAGCCGAAGATGTGCTCGGCATCCTCGTTCCAGGCGGAGATGGCATCGGCCGCGTCGACCTGGAGTACGGCGACGCGGACCCGGCTGTCGGCGAGGGGGAGCAGCTGGTCGGGGACGACGGGACCCGCGGAGCGGGTACCGACCGGCCGGTCTGGGAGGTCGAGACGGAACCACACGTGCTTGTGGGTGGCCGTGTACTCGACGCCCCAGCGGGTGGCGAGGGCGGCGCAGAGCATCAGGCCGCGGCCGCTCTCGCGGTCGGGGTCGGCGTACGGGCTCTCTCCGGGGTGCCGGAGCGGGAGCTCGCGCTCCGGGTACCGGTCGGCGACCTCGACCCGTACGCCGCCCTGGGCGCGCAGGCACAGGACCTCGGCCCTGGTTCCGGCGTGGACCACGGCATTGGTGACGAGCTCGCTGGTGAGGACCACCGCGTCGTCGACGATGTCCGCGAAGCCCCAGCCCTGCAGGGTGTCGCGGACGAACGCGCGAGCGCCGGCGACCGAGCGCCCGAGGGGATCGAAACTGGCAGCCGCCCGTGCCGTGATCACAAGTCTCCTTCGACGCGGTTGGACATCGAGTGCCAGGTTACTTACCTTCACGGTCGGCATGGTGCCGTCGTCGGGGATTCCACCCGCAGGGTACGGCGGGTGTGCGATGGTGCCGAAGTGTTATGGCCGGGTTCGGCCAGGGTGAAACACTGGGCAGGCTTGCAGAGCCGGCTTGAGAAGAGTCAGGTGTCCGGTGGAACAGCGGTCGACCCTTTCGGGAGGGACACGGTGGAGTCTGGCGCAGCGGTGCGGCGTACGGGAACGCGGCCGAAGGGCGGACGGTCCCGGCGCAGTGGCACGACAGAGGTCGATACCGCCGCTCTGAACCGGCTGCTCACGGCCCTGGTGTCGATGCGGGACGGGAATTTCCGCAAGCGGCTGACGGTGTCCGGCGAGGGCGTGATGGCGGAGATCGCCGCCGTCTACAACGAGGTCGCCGACCGCAATCTCCATCTGACCGGGGAGCTGTCCCGGGTCCGGCGGATGGTGGGCCGCGAGGGCAAGCTGAGCGAACGGCTGGAAACAGGTGCCTGTGAGGGCTCCTGGGCGGCCGCGATCGACGCTTCCAACCAGTTGGTGGACGATCTTGCCCGGCCGGTGTCCGAGGTCGGCCGGGTGCTTTCGGCGGTGGCCGAGGGCGATCTGGACCAGCGGATGGACCTGCGGACGCAGGCGGCCGACGGGGTCGGGCATCCGCTGCGCGGCGAGTTCCTGAAGGTCGGGCGTACGGTCAACAACCTGGTCGACCAGCTGTCCGCGTTCACCGACGAGGTGACGCGCGTGGCGCTGGAGGTGGGCACCGAGGGCAAGCTCGGCGGTCAGGCCCAGGTGCGCGGAATGTCCGGTTCCTGGAAGGATCTGACCGACTCCGTCAACACGATGGCGTACCGGCTCACCGCTCAGGTGCGTGATATCGCTCTTGTCACGACGGCGGTCGCCAAGGGTGATCTGTCGCGCAAGGTCACGGTGCACGTGGCCGGTGAGATGCTCCAGCTGAAGAACACCGTGAACACCATGGTGGACCAGCTGTCCTCCTTCTCCTCCGAGGTGACCCGGGTCGCCCGCGAGGTGGGTACGGAGGGCGAGCTGGGCGGCCAGGCGAAGGTGCCCGGGGTCGCGGGCGTGTGGAAGGACCTGACCGACTCGGTCAACACCATGGCCGGCAACCTGACGGCCCAGGTGCGCGGGATCGCGCAGGTGACGACGGCGGTCGCGAACGGCGACCTGTCGCAGAAGGTCCGGGTCAGCGCGCGCGGCGAGGTGGCGCAGCTGGCCGAAACGATCAATCAGATGACGGAGACGCTGCGTACCTTCGCGGACGAGGTCACGCGTGTGGCCAGCGAGGTCGGGGCCAAGGGTCTGCTGGGCGGTCAGGCGCAGGTGCCGGGGGCCGCGGGGACGTGGAAGGACCTCACCGATTCGGTGAACACGGTCTTCCGCAACCTCACCACGCAGGTGCGGGACATCGCGCAGGTGACCACGGCGGTGGCCAACGGCGACCTGTCGCAGAAGGTCACGGTCGACGTGGCCGGCGAGATGCTGGAGCTGAAGAACACCGTCAACACGATGGTCGACCAGCTCCAGTCCTTCGGTGCGGAAGTGACGCGGGTGGCCCGCGAGGTCGGCGTCGAGGGTGAGCTGGGCGGTCAGGCGCAGGTGCCGGGGGCCGCGGGGACGTGGAAGGACCTCACCGATTCGGTGAACACCGCCTTCCGCAACCTCACCGGTCAGGTGCGCAACATCGCGCAGGTGACCACGGCGGTGGCCAACGGCGACCTGTCGCAGAAGGTCACGGTGGACGTCTCGGGCGAGATGCTCCAGCTGAAGAACACCGTGAACACCATGGTGGACCAGCTGTCCTCCTTCGCCGACCAGGTCACGCGGATGGCGCGGGACGTGGGTACGGAGGGCCGGCTCGGCGGCCAGGCCAGGGTGGAGGGGGTGTCCGGCACCTGGAAGGAGCTGACCGACTCCGTCAACTTCATGGCCGGGAACCTGACCTCGCAGGTGCGTCAGATCGCGCAGGTGACGACGGCGGTCGCCCGGGGTGACCTCTCGCAGAAGATCGACGTGGACGCCCGGGGCGAGATCCTGGAGCTGAAGAACACCATCAACACGATGGTCGACCAGCTCTCGGCCTTCGCGGAGCAGGTGACCCGGGTGGCGCGGGACGTGGGTACGGAGGGCCGGCTCGGCGGCCAGGCGCAGGTGCCCGGGGTGGCCGGCGTATGGCGCGACCTGACGGACTCCGTGAACGGCATGGCCGGGAACCTGACCTCCCAGGTGCGCAACATCGCGCAGGTCGCCACGGCGGTCGCGCGCGGTGACCTCTCGCAGAAGATCGACGTGGACGCCCGGGGCGAGATCCTGGAGCTGAAGAACACCCTCAACACGATGGTCGACCAGCTCTCGAACTTCGCGGAGCAGGTGACGCGAGTGGCCCGTGAGGTGGGCACCGAGGGCATCCTCGGCGGCCAGGCGGAGGTGAAGGGCGTCTCCGGTACCTGGAAGGACCTCACCCAGTCCGTCAACTTCATGGCGAACAACCTGACGTCCCAGGTGCGCAACATCGCCGAGGTGACCACGGCGGTCGCCATGGGCGACCTCTCCAAGAAGATCACCGTCGACGCCAAGGGGGAGATCCTCGAGCTGGTGACCACCGTCAACACGATGGTGGACCAGCTGTCGTCGTTCGCGGAGCAGGTGACGCGGGTGGCCCGCGAGGTGGGCTCCGAGGGCATCCTGGGCGGTCAGGCCCGGGTCCGCGGGGTGACCGGCATCTGGAAGGACCTGACCGACAACGTCAATCTGATGGCGAACAACCTGACCTCCCAGGTGCGCAACATCTCCCAGGTCTCGGCGGCGGTCGCCAACGGCGACCTGACGAAGAAGGTCACCGTCGAGGCGCGCGGCGAGGTCGCGCAGCTCGCCGACACCGTCAACACGATGGTGAAGACCCTCTCCTCCTTCGCCGACGAGGTGACGCGGGTGGCCCGCGAGGTGGGCACGGAGGGACGCCTCGGCGGTCAGGCGCACGTGCCGGGCGTCTCGGGGACGTGGAAGGACCTCACCGACTCGGTGAACTTCATGGCCTCCAACCTCACCGGCCAGGTGCGGCAGATCGCCATGGTCACGACCGCCATCGCCAAGGGCGACATGACCAAGAAGATCGACATCGACGCCCGCGGCGAGATCCTGGAGCTCAAGACCACCATCAACACGATGGTCGACCAGCTGTCCTCCTTCGCCGACCAGGTGACCAGGGTGGCCCGCGAGGTGGGCACCGAGGGCATCCTGGGCGGTCAGGCCCGGGTCCGGGACGTCGACGGCACCTGGCGGGACCTGACCGAGTCCGTGAACGAGATGGCCGGGAACCTCACCCGGCAGGTGCGCGCCATCGCGGCCGTGGCCACCGCGGTGACCCGCGGCGACCTGAGCCTGAAGGTCGACGTGGACGCGGCGGGCGAGATCCAGGTCCTCCAGGACAACATCAACACGATGATCGTCAACCTGCGCGACACCACCTTGGCCAACAAGGAGCAGGACTGGCTCAAGGGCAATCTCGCCCGGATCTCCGCCCTGATGCAGGGCCGCCGGGAACTCGACGACGTGGCCTCGCTGATCATGAGCGAGCTGACGCCCGTGGTCTCGGCGCAGCACGGAGCCTTCTTCCTGGCCCTGCCGACCGGCGGGACCACCGAGATCGGGACGGAGGGGGGCGCGGACGGCTCGTACGAGCTGCGGATGCGCGGCAGTTACGCGTACGCGGGCGGCCAGATGCCCATCTCCTTCCGGCCGGGGGAGGGGCTGATCGGGACCGTCGCCGAGGAGAAGCGGACGATCCTCGTCGAGAACACCCCGCCCGGCTACCTGAAGATCTCCTCGGGGCTCGGTGAGGCGCCGCCGGCGCATGTGATCGTGCTGCCGGTGCTCTTCGAGGGGAAGGTGCTCGGCGTCATCGAGCTGGCCTCCTTCACGCCCTTCACGCAGATCCAGAAGGACTTCCTCAGCCAGATCGCCGAGATGATCGGGACGAGCGTCAACACCATCAGCGTCAACTCCAAGACGGAGATGCTGCTGAAGCAGTCGCAGGAGATGACCGAGCAGCTGCGCGAGCGTTCCGACGAGCTGGAGAACCGGCAGAAGGCGCTGCAGGCCGCCAATGCGGAGCTGGAGGAGAAGGCCGAGCTGCTGGCGCAGCAGAACCGGGACATCGAGGTGAAGAACACCGAGATCGAGGAGGCCCGGCAGGTCCTGGAGGAACGTGCCGAGCAGCTCGCGGTCTCGATGCGCTACAAGTCCGAGTTCCTGGCGAACATGTCGCACGAGCTGCGGACGCCGCTCAACTCGCTGCTGATCCTGGCCAAGCTGCTCGCCGACAACGCGGACGGGAACCTCTCGCCGAAGCAGGTGGAGTTCGCCGAGACCATCCACGGCGCCGGTTCGGACCTGCTGCAGTTGATCAACGACATCCTCGACCTGTCGAAGGTCGAGGCCGGGAAGATGGACGTCTCGCCCACCCGGATCGCGCTGGTCCAGCTCGTGGACTACGTGGAGGCGACCTTCCGGCCGCTGACCGCGGAGAAGGGCCTGGACTTCTCGGTACGGGTTTCCCCGGAGCTGCCGGCGACCTTGCACACCGACGAGCAGCGGCTGCTCCAGGTGCTGCGCAACCTGCTGTCGAACGCGGTGAAGTTCACCGACAGCGGGGCGGTCGAACTGGTGATCCGGCCGGCCGGGGCCGACGTGCCGACGGCGATCCGCGAGCAGCTGCTGGAGGCCGGTTCGCTGCGCGAGGCGGACGCGGATCTGATCGCCTTCTCGGTCACCGACACCGGTATCGGGATCGCGGCGAGCAAGATGCTGGTGATCTTCGAGGCGTTCAAGCAGGCCGACGGGACGACCAGCCGCAAGTACGGCGGCACCGGGCTTGGCCTGTCCATCAGCCGGGAGATCGCCCGGCTCCTGGGCGGGGAGATCCACGCGGCCAGCGAGCCCGGCCGCGGGTCCACCTTCACGCTGTACCTGCCGCTTCACCCGAGCGAGCTGCCTCCGCAGGGGTACGCGCCGCCCACGCCCGGCGGGGCCCGCGGCGAGCTGTACCGCAGGTCCCTCGACGGGGCGCGGCCCGTGCTGCCGCCGGCTCCGGCCGGGCCGGCGGCCGTGGCGTCGGCGCAGCAGGAGCCGGTGCGGCCGGCCCCGTCGGCCGCCGGGCAGGGCGGTCAGGGCGGTCAGCGAGAGGGCGGGCAGGCCGGGCAGGCCGGCCAGGGGCAGGGCGGCGGGGCCGCGCTGTTCCGGCGGCGGCGCAAGGCGCTGAGCGACCTGGAGCCGCGCACGGCAGTGCCGGGGCAGCCCAATGTGCAGGGGCCCGAGGACGGCTGGGGCAGTGCCGAGGAGGAACTCCCGGTGGTGCCCCGGACGTACGACTTCCACGGCGAGAAGGTGCTCATCGTGGACGACGACGTACGCAACGTCTTCGCGCTCACCAGCGTGCTGGAACAGCACGGGCTGGCCGTGCTGTACGCGGAGAACGGGCGGGAGGGCATCGAGGTCCTCGAGCAGCACGACGATGTGACGGTCGTGCTGATGGACATCATGATGCCCGAGATGGACGGGTACGCGACGACCTCGGCGATCCGGCGGATGCCGCAGTTCGCGGGGCTGCCGATCATCGCGCTGACGGCGAAGGCGATGAAGGGGGACCGGGAGAAGGCGATCGACTCCGGTGCTTCCGACTACGTCACCAAGCCCGTCGATCCCGACTACCTGCTGTCGGTGATGGAGCAGTGGATGCGGGGCAAGTGATCGCCGGGAGAGCGGACGGATATCAATTGCCGACCCACTGTGGCCGGGGCGGTGTGGGAGCGCGGAATACGGGGAACCTTCTGCTCTCCCACCACGTTTCTGCTACGTGCACAGTGACATCTTGGTGACAGGGTGTGGCGATCTCGGGACTGGGGCTACGATGACCGGCACAAGGACGGACGGCGCAAGGATGCCGTCCTCTGGGGCGGGGCCCGGCGCACAGGCCGGAGCCAGGAGCCGGGGAGGCCCCGTGCCGGGGCGAGGAGGACAGGGCATGGTGCAGAAGGCCAAGATCCTCCTGGTCGACGACCGGCCGGAGAATCTGCTGGCGCTGGAGGCCATCCTCTCCGCGCTCGATCAGACACTGGTCCGGGCGTCGTCGGGGGAGGAAGCGCTCAAGGCGCTGCTGACGGACGATTTCGCGGTCATCCTGCTGGATGTCCAGATGCCGGGGATGGACGGATTCGAGACGGCCGCGCACATCAAGCGGCGGGAGCGGACCCGGGACATTCCGATCATCTTCCTCACCGCGATCAATCACGGTCCGCACCACACGTTCCGCGGCTACGCGGCGGGTGCGGTGGACTACATCTCCAAGCCCTTCGACCCGTGGGTGCTGCGGGCCAAGGTCTCGGTCTTCGTGGAGCTGTATACGAAGAACTGCCAACTGCGGGAGCAGGCGGCACTGCTGCGGCTCCAGCTGGAGGGCGGCAACTCGAACGGCGTGGACGCGAGCAAGGAGACGGCCGGACTGCTGGCCGAGCTCTCCGCGCGGCTCGCGGCGGTCGAGGAGCAGGCCGAGGCGCTGACCAAGCAGCTCGGCGAGGACGACGCCGACGCGGGTGTGGTGGCGACCGCGGCCCATCTGGAGCGCAAACTCACCGGACTGCGGCGGGCGCTCGACGCGCTGGAGCCCGGGACCGCCGGAGGGGCTCCGGCCCTGCCCGCGCAGAACTGACCACTTCGGCGTCACTCGGCGTCAGTCGGCGTCACGTCTGGCGGTGCGTCAAAGTACCGACCCGGCCCACGACACGAACGGGTGAAGGGGTGGGCACGCGTGTCCACCGGCGTGCGCACCGGTAACCTCGGGCGCATGGCCTCAAGTACGTCCGGCAAGGGTTCCCAGAGCACCGCGGGCACCGCGAAGGGCCGCACCGGCCGTACGACGGCGCCGGCGAAGAAGTCGGCCCCCGCACGCAAGCCTCCGGCGAAGAAGGCCGCGGCCGCCAAGCGCGCCCCGGCCAAGAAGGCGGCGGCCAATCCCGCGCCGTCCCCTACGGGGGGTGTGGTGCGGCTGGTGCGCGCCGTGTGGCTCGGCTGTGCGCACGCGATCGGCGCCGTCTTCCGCGGGATCGGCCAGGGGGCCAAGAACCTCGACCCCGCCCACCGCAAGGACGGCGTCGCGCTGCTGCTGCTCGCCCTCTCGCTGATCGTCGCCGCCGGAACCTGGTCGAATCTGAGCGGTCCCGTCGGGGATCTGGTCACCATGCTGGTCACCGGTGCCTTCGGACGACTGGATCTGCTCGTGCCGATCCTGCTCGGGGTCATGGCAGTACGTTTCATCCGCCATCCCGAACAGGCCGACGCCAACGGCCGCATCGGCATCGGGCTGTCCGCCCTCGCCATCGGGGTCCTGGGCCTGGTCCACATCGCCTGCGGAGCGCCCGGCCGGGACGAGGGCACCACCGCGATGCAGAACGCGGGCGGGCTCATCGGCTGGGGCGCCTCCAAGCCGCTGATCTTCACCATGGGCGCCCCGCTGGCCGTGCCGATGCTGGTACTGCTCACGATCTTCGGGCTGCTGGTGGTCACCGCGACCCCGGTCAACGCGATCCCGCAGCGGCTGCGCAGGCTCGGCATCCGGCTGGGGATCATCGCCCAGAACGAGGATGCCGACGGCTATGACGCCTACGGGGAGGCCGGGGGCGTCCCCGCCGAGCGGCACGACCCTGAGCAGTGGCGGGCCCGTCGTACGGGAGCCGGCGCGGGCTCCGGCGACCCGGCGGACGCCGCCGAGGAGGAGGCGCTCGCCCGGCGGCGCCGGCCGCGCAGGACCGCCGCCCGGCCGGCCATGGCCCGCGAGATGGACGCCGTCGACGTGGCCGCGGCGGCCGCCGCCGCGCTGGACGGGGTGGTCTACGGCGGGATGCCGCCCTCCCCGCTCGTCGCCGACCTCACGCAGGGCATCACCACTCCGCGCGAGAGTGCGCAGAGCACCGCTCCGGTACCGACCGCCCGCGCGGAGCGTCCCGTACCGCCCACCGCTCCCGCGACTGCCGCCGCTCCCGCCGAGCAGCCGCACGCCACCACCGCCGCGGCCTCCGGGACGCTGTCGGTGCCCGATCTCACCAAGGCCCCGCCGCAGACCCAGGCGCTGCCGCCGCGCGCCGAGCAACTCCAGCTGCGGGGGGACATCACGTACGCGCTGCCCTCGCTCGACCTGCTGGAGCGCGGCGGGCCCGGCAAGACCCGCAGCGCCGCGAACGACGCCGTGGTCGCCTCGCTGACCAACGTCTTCATGGAGTTCAAGGTCGACGCGCGGGTCACCGGCTTCACCCGGGGCCCGACGGTCACCCGCTACGAGGTGGAGCTCGGCCCGGCGGTCAAGGTGGAGCGGATCACGGCGCTGGCGAAGAACATCGCCTACGCCGTGGCCTCGCCGGACGTCCGGATCATCAGCCCGATCCCGGGCAAGTCCGCGGTCGGCATCGAGATCCCGAACACCGACCGCGAGATGGTCAACCTGGGCGACGTACTGCGCCTGGCGGACGCGGCCGAGGACGACCACCCGATGCTGGTCGCGCTGGGCAAGGACGTCGAGGGCGGCTACGTCATGGCCAACCTCGCCAAGATGCCGCACGTGCTGGTGGCCGGTGCCACCGGTTCCGGAAAGTCCTCCTGCATCAACTGCCTGATCACCTCCGTCATGGTCCGGGCCACCCCGGACGACGTCCGCATGGTGCTCGTGGACCCCAAGCGGGTCGAGCTGACGGCGTACGAGGGCATTCCGCACCTGATCACGCCGATCATCACCAACCCCAAGCGGGCCGCCGAGGCGCTCCAGTGGGTCGTGCGCGAGATGGACCTGCGCTACGACGACCTGGCCGCCTTCGGCTACCGGCACATCGACGACTTCAACCAGGCCATCCGGGACGGCAAGATCAAACTGCCGCCGGGCAGCGAGCGGGAGCTCAGCCCGTACCCGTACCTCCTGGTGATCGTCGACGAGCTGGCCGACCTGATGATGGTGGCCCCGCGCGACGTCGAGGACTCGATCGTCCGGATCACCCAGTTGGCCCGCGCGGCCGGCATCCATCTGGTGCTGGCGACCCAGCGGCCCTCCGTGGACGTGGTCACCGGCCTGATCAAGGCGAACGTGCCCTCGCGGCTGGCCTTCGCGACCTCCTCGCTGGCCGACAGCCGGGTCATCCTCGACCAGCCCGGTGCCGAGAAGCTCATCGGAAAGGGTGACGGGCTGTTCCTGCCGATGGGGGCGAACAAGCCGGTCCGCCTCCAGGGCGCCTTCGTCACCGAGGACGAGATCGCCGGGATCGTCCAGCACTGCAAGGACCAGATGGCGCCCGTCTTCCGGGACGACGTCACCGTCGGGCAGAAGCAGAAGAAGGAGATCGACGAGGACATCGGCGACGACCTGGACCTGCTGTGCCAGGCGGCGGAGCTGGTGGTCTCGACGCAGTTCGGCTCCACCTCGATGCTCCAGCGCAAGCTGCGGGTGGGCTTCGCCAAGGCCGGGCGGCTCATGGACCTCATGGAATCGCGCGGAATCGTCGGCCCGAGCGAGGGTTCGAAGGCGCGCGACGTCCTGCTGAAGGCCGATGAGCTGGACGGCGCGCTCGCCGTCATCCGGGGGGAGGCTCACCCGTAGAGAATCGACGAGCAACCGTTTCCCTTGGACTCGCGTCCAGTTGAAGGGAGGTGGCGGCACCGCGCACGACATCGCGTACGGCGCTCGGGCCGCCGCACCGGACCTGACCTCCCGTCGCCATTCGGATGGCGTAGGAAGTGCACCCTCCGGTTGCTCCACCCTTTCGTCACCCCCCTAGACTGGACATCCAGCAGGTGGCTACACGCTCGAAAGGCGCCCTTGTGTCCATCGGCAAATCCAACTCCCCCGAAGAAGAGCGGCCTTCGACCGACGACCGGTCCGAGGACCCCATCGTCGAGCGTTCCGTCGAAGGGCCGTCCATCGGGACGGCCCTGAAGAAGGCCCGGATCGCCGCCGGGCTCACCGTCGACGAGGTCAGTTCCACCACCCGCGTGCGCATCCCGATCGTGCACGCGATCGAAGAGGACGACTTCACGCGGTGCGGCGGCGACGTCTACGCCCGCGGTCACATCCGTACGCTAGCCCGCGCCGTCCAGCTCGACCCGGCACCCCTGGTCGACAGCTACGACGCGGCCCACGGCGGCCGGCCGGCACCCACCCCCGCCGCGCCGATGTTCGATGCCGAACGCATCCGCCCCGAGCGGCAGCGGCCCAACTGGACCGCGGCCATGGTCGCCGCCATCGTCGCCGTGATCGGCTTCGTGGGCTTCACGGCCTTCAGCGGCAGCGGCGAGAACGACAAACGGCCGGTGGCGGAAGGTTCCGCCTCCCCGAAGCCGGCACCCAAGCAGTCCGGCGGAAAGCCGGCCGCGCAGCCCCAGCAGACCCCGGCGGCGCCCAAGCCGGAGCCCTCGGACAGCGCCATCGCCGCGGCGCCCAAGGACCTCGTCACGGTCGTCCTGACGGCCGACACCGGCGAGAGCTGGATCTCCGCGAAGGACTCCACCGGCCGGCTGCTCTTCGACGGCACCCTCGTGCAGGGTGAGTCCAAGACCTTCACGGACAAGGAGTCCGTCGACCTCGTGCTCGGCGACGCCGGGGCCGTGAAGCTCTTCGTGAACGGCAAGGAGATCAAGGAAGACTTCCAGCCGGGTCAGGTGGAACGTCTCACATACACCAAGGAAGACCCCCTCGTGGATGAGCCCCAGGCAGGCTGACCAGAGGCCGCCCTAGGGCGGAACGCTTGAATCCGGATCCCCGGGGTGCTGAGCCGCACCCCGGGGATCTTGCTGTACGGGGACTTGCGGCTGGGGCCGACGCCGGGACGAAGTAGTCTTGAGTCCATGCCCGAACGCCGTACCGTCGCCCTTGTCACTCTTGGCTGCGCCCGTAACGAGGTGGACTCGGAGGAGCTCGCAGGCCGCTTGGCGGCGGATGGCTGGGAGCTCGTCGAGGACGCCGCCGACGCGGACGTAGCCGTCGTCAACACCTGCGGCTTCGTCGAAGCCGCCAAAAAGGACTCCGTAGACGCCCTGCTGGAAGCCAACGATCTCAAGGATCACGGCAAGACCCAGGCCGTCGTCGCCGTCGGCTGCATGGCCGAGCGCTACGGCAAGGAACTCGCCGAAGCGCTCCCCGAGGCCGACGGCGTGCTCGGCTTCGACGACTACGCCGACATCTCCGACCGCCTCCAGACCATCCTCAACGGCGGCATCCACGCCTCCCACACCCCGCGCGACCGGCGCAAGCTGCTGCCGATCAGCCCGGCGGCGCGCCAGGACGCCGAGGTGGCACTTCCCGGCCACGCGCAGGAGCCCGCCGAGGCGCCGGCCGAGGCGCCCGCCGACCTGCCGGACGGGCTCGCGCCCGCCTCCGGGCCGCGCGCTCCGCTGCGCCGCCGCCTGGACAAGAGCCCCGTGGCCTCGGTCAAGCTGGCCTCCGGCTGCGACCGGCGCTGCTCCTTCTGCGCCATCCCGTCCTTCCGCGGCTCCTTCATCTCCCGCCGCCCCAGCGACGTGCTGGGCGAGACCCGCTGGCTCGCCGAGCAGGGCGTCAAGGAGATCATGCTGGTCTCCGAGAACAACACCTCGTACGGCAAGGACCTCGGCGACATCCGGCTGCTGGAGACCCTGCTGCCGGAGCTGGCCGAGGTGGACGGCATCGAGCGCGTGCGCGTCAGCTACCTGCAGCCCGCCGAGATGCGGCCCGGCCTGATCGACGTACTCACCTCGACCCCCAAGGTCGTGCCGTACTTCGACCTCTCCTTCCAGCACTCGGCCCCCGACGTGCTGCGCGCCATGCGCCGCTTCGGTGACACCGACCGCTTCCTGGAGCTGCTGGACACCATCCGCAGCAAGGCTCCGCAGGCCGGTGTGCGGTCCAACTTCATCGTCGGTTTCCCCGGCGAGAAGGAGTCGGACTTCGCGGAGCTGGAGCGTTTCCTCACCCACGCGCGCCTGGACGCCATCGGCGTCTTCGGCTACTCCGACGAGGACGGCACCGAGGCCGTCACCTACGACCACAAGCTGGACGAGGACACCATCGCCGAGCGGCTCGCGCACATGCAGCGGCTCGCCGAGGAGCTCACCTCGCAGCGCGCGGAGGAGCGGATCGGGGAGACCCTGGAAGTACTCGTCGAGACGGTGGAAGCCGTCGACGAGGACGGCGAGGGCGCCTACGGCCGCGCCGCGCACCAGGCACCCGAGACCGACGGCCAGGTCGTCTTCACGGACAGCACGGGCCTGGTCCCCGGCCGTATCGTCACGGCGAAGGTGGTCGGCACCCTGGGTGTGGACCTGGTGGCCGAGCCCCTGGGCATGGATCTTGAGGAGGCGGCCGGATGACCGGAGTCCCGGCATCTGCGGCGGGCGGGACCGGCCGCCGGCCCGTGTCCGGCGCGACGCTGGGGGCTGCGGCGGTCAATCAGGCCAGCCTGTGGAACATCGCCAACATCCTGACGATGATCCGGCTCGTGCTGGTGCCGGGCTTCGTCCTCCTGCTGCTCGCCGAGGGCGGCTACGACCCGGCCTGGCGGGCCTGGGCCTGGGCGGCGTTCGCCGTCGCCATGATCACGGACATCTTCGACGGGCACCTGGCCCGGACGTACAACCTGGTCACGGACTTCGGCAAGATCGCCGATCCCATCGCCGACAAGGCGATCATGGGGTCGGCGCTCATCTGTCTCTCGTGGCTCGGCGACCTCCCCTGGTGGGTGACCGGGGCGATCCTCGGACGGGAGCTCGGGATCACGCTGCTCCGCTTCTGGGTCATCCGCTACGGCGTGATTCCGGCCAGCCGCGGCGGCAAGCTGAAGACCCTGGCCCAGGGCACGGCCGTGGGCATGTACGTGCTCGCGCTGACCGGGCCGCTGGCGACCTTGCGCTTCTGGGTGATGGCGCTGGCCGTCGTGCTGACCCTCGTCACCGGTTTGGACTACATCCGCCAGGCGGTCGTACTGCGCCGCCAGGGTCTCGCCGAGGAGCGGGCCGCGAGGTGACGTACGCGGCGGGGGGTCCCGCGGTGGTGGAAGCCGGTTCCGGAGTGATGGGAGCGGCCGGAGTGGTCGGTGGGGTCGGTGAGATCGGCGCGGTCGAAGCGGCTGCTGATGTGCTGCGGCTGCTCGCGGAGAGTGACCAGACCCTCGCCGTGGCCGAATCCCTGACCGGCGGCATCGTGGCGGCCGAGCTCACGGCCGTCCCCGGTGCCTCCCTGTCCTTCCGCGGCTCGGTCACGGCGTACGCGACGGAGATCAAGCACCGGGTCCTGGGGGTGGACGCGGGACTGCTCGAGGCCGAAGGCGCGGTGAACGCGCAGGTCGCGGCGGAGATGGCGGCCGGCGTGCGACGGGTGATGGGCGCCTCGTGGGGAATCGCGACCACCGGAGTGGCCGGTCCGCAGCCGCAGGACGGGCAGCCGGTGGGCACCGTTTTCATCGCGGTGGACGGTCCGGGGGGCAGGAAAACGGTCCGGCTGAGGTTGAAAGGCTCCCGCGCGGAAATCCGTAGGGAGAGTGCACGGACAGTGCTGGAACTTCTCTCAGGCCAACTCCGCGAGAATGCGCGGAGGCAGGATACGGAACAGAACGGGGGGATTTGATGTTTGCAGCCCTGAGTGAACACGACATCGCTCCCCGCACGGCCGCGGCGCGAGGCGGTACGGTGGGGCGTGAAGGATGCGGCTACACGGTCAGAGGAGGGAGCCACCGATGATTCTGCTCCGTCGCCTGCTGGGTGACGTGCTGCGTCGGCAGCGCCAGCGCCAGGGCCGTACTCTGCGCGAAGTCTCCTCGTCGGCCCGAGTTTCGCTCGGCTATCTCTCCGAGGTGGAGCGGGGGCAGAAGGAGGCATCCTCCGAGCTGCTCTCCGCGATCTGCGACGCGTTGGACGTACGGATGTCCGAGCTGATGCGCGAAGTCAGCGACGAGCTGTCGCTGGCCGAGCTGGCACAGTCGGCCGCGGCAAGCGAACCGGTGAGTGTGCCGGTCCGCCCGATGCTCAATTCGGTCTCCATGGCTTCGGTCACTGGTGGGCCGGAGCGGGTGACCATCAAGGCGCCTGCGGAAGCGGTGAATGTCGTAGCCGCGTGAGCGAGTACGTGCGTGTTTGAGTGTGGCCGGAGCCCCGGTCGGTGCGTGACGCACCGACCGGGGCTCCCGGCCGTTCTGGGTGCGGGGGAGTGGGGGGTGCGGGAGGATGGGGCCGTCCGGGTCCCGGCCCCTGGGAGGTAGCCGTGCGGCGGTTACTGCGCATACCTGTGGCGTCGGCACTCGCGCTGGCGGTCGGCTTGCTGTGGTGGTGGGCCGTGCTGCGGCTGGTGCTGGCGCCCGAGGAGTCCGGGGCCGTCGAGGGCGCTGTGGCGGTGGGCGGCTGGGGGCTGGGGGTGCTGCCGGTGCACTGTGTGCCGGGACCGGTGCGGAAGGCCCGGCGGCGGTGGGCGGGCGGGGCGGAGCGGGCTGACGGGGCGGACGAAGCTGAGGGGGCTGCGGGGGCTGGGGGAGCCGCGAGGGCGGGCGGGGCCACGGGGCCTGCTGGGACTACCAGGGCATCGACACTCCACCGTTCGGGCGAAGGATCTGGCCCGTCATGAAGGACGAGGCGTCCGAGGCCAGGTAGAGCACCGCCTGGGCGATGTCCTCGGGCTCGCCGACCCGGCGCAGGGGGGACATGCGGACCATCGCCGCCTCGGTCCGCTCCTGGACTTCGGGGCTGTGGCGGCCGGTCATCGGGGTGCGGATCCAGCCGGGGGCGACGGCGTTGACCCGTATGCCGTGCGGGCCGGCCTCGGTGGCGAGGGTCTTGGTCAGCTGCACGACGGCGGCTTTGGCGGCGCTGTAGCAGAGCAGGCCGGGCTGGGCGGCGTCCACGGCCCCGGAGGCCATGGTGACGATCGAACCGGGGCGGCCCGCCGCGATCATGGAGCGGGCGGCTTCCTGGCAGGTGCGCAGGATTCCCTTGAAATTGATGTCCAGGACCCGGTCGAGGTCCTCGTCGGTCGTCTCCAGGACGCTGCTGGTGTGCATGATCCCGGCGATGGCGGCGGTGATGTCGAGGGGGCCCGCCGCGGTGACGGCCGCCCGGAGCGCGGCCCGGTCGGTGACGTCGAGAGGGTGGACGGTGGCGCCGCCGGCCTTGTTCTCCGCGACGAGGGCGGCCGTCTCGGCGAGGCCCTGCTCGTCGCGGTCCGCGCAGTGCACGTGCGCGCCCGCCCCGGCGAGGAGGACGGCGGTGGCGCGGCCGATGCCGCTGGCGGCGCCGGTGACCAGGGCGGTGCGGCCGCTGAGGTCGTACGAGGCTGTGGGTGTGGGCATGGCGGAGTGTGTGGGCATGGCGGGACCGTACGACCGTATCTGACGGAGCGTCAACCAGCTCGTCCTGTCGCCCGGACACCGCCCGGGACGAGACGACCTAAGGCGTCGGGCCGGTCTGGCAGCGGGGGCACCAGTAGGTGGGGCGGCCGTCCTGGGGGGCTTCGCGGACGGGGGCGCCGCAGCGCAGGCAGGGGCGGTGGGTGCGGCCGTAGACGAACAGGTCCTGGCCGGGGCGGCGGCTGCCGGTGGTGTTGCGGGGGCCCGGCCGCTCGCCGTTGTTCGCGGACAGCAGGCGGTGGGCGGCGGCGGCCAGGCGGGGGAGGGTCGCCTCGGGGAGCGCGCCGACGGGGGTCCAGGGGGTGACCCCGGCCAGGAAGCAGAGCTCGGCCTTGTAGATGTTGCCGATCCCGGCGAGGTTGCGCTGGTCGAGCAGGGCCTCGCCGAGGGGGCGCTCGGGGGCGGCCAGGAGGTTGGCGGCGGCGCGGCCGGCATCCCAGTCCGGGCCGAGGAGATCGGGGCCGAGATGGCCCACGGCCCGGTCCTCGTCGGCGGTGCGGATCAGTTCCAGGACGGGGAGGCGGTAGCCGACGGCGGTGTGGTCGGCGGTGCCGAGGACGGCCCGGATCTCGTGGGCGGGGCCGCCGCGCCACTTCTCGCCGGCGGCGAAGACGTGCCAGGCGCCGTCCATGCGGAGGTGGCTGTGCAGGGTGAGGCCGCCCTCGAAGCGGGCGAGGAGGTGTTTGCCCCGGGGGGTGACGTCAAGGGTGACGCGGCCGGTGAGGTCGGCGGTGGCGAAGCGGGGGACGCGCAGGTCGCTGCGCGTGAGCTCGCGGCCTGCCAGGGCCGCGTGGAGACGGCTCGCCGCGCGCAGGATGCTGTCGCCTTCGGGCATGCCCCCATTGTCGCCCGCCGCGCGCCGCCGCTGACCGATACCGCCCTGCGCGCCCTGGCCCGGCCCCGATACGGCCCGATGTGCCCGCGGCGCCCTGGCCCGGGCCCGATACGGCCCATGTGCCCGCGGCGGCCTGGCGTGGCCCGGCCCTGCGCGGTCCCGGCCCGGTGAGGCTCTCGGCGCCCCGGCCCCATGCGGCTCTGCGCGGCCCGCGCGGGCGGTTCGCGTGCTGACGTGCTCTAGGTCGTCTCTTTCGGATCTTGCCGGGCAGCGCGGGTCCGGCAAGATCGGAAAGAGACGACCTAGCAGCCCCGGGCTTCGGGTGGTGGGTCGCCGCCGGCGTCCATGGCGTCGGTCAGGCCCGAACGCGCCCGGCGCGGCCATGCGCGGGGCGCTGGCGGCCCGCAGGCGCCCGACGTGGCCCGATGTGCCTGCGGCGGCCTGGCGTGGCTCGGGGCGGCCTGACGGGCCCGATGGGGTACGCGCGGCGCTGCCCGGGGTGGGGCGGGCGGGAGCCCCTGCGGTGGGGTGTTCCGCAGGGGCTCGCGCGGGGCGGTCGTTACTTCCAGATGAGGCCCTTGTTCTTGTTCAGCGAGTTGTAGGGGTTGCCCCAGTACTCGGCCGCGGTGACCTTCGTCTGGGCCGACGGGGCGAGGGCCACCACGCAGCTGGTCTGCGTCTGGCCGTTGGTGAAGCCCTTCGGCAGCGACTCGTTCGGGCACTTCTCGAACTTGCCGATGACCGACAGCTTCTGGGCCTCGCTGCCGTCCCCGAGCAGGCCCTTGATGTGGCCCACGGAGGAGAACGAGAGGTCCGTGGTCCCGGTGTTCTTGACCGAGTAGCGGATGTAGTAGGGGATCATCCCCTTCACCTTGTCGCCGAGCTTGAGCACGTCCAGGTCGGCGGGGTTGCCCTGCTCGATCGCGGTGACGGTGAGGGCTATCTGGCCGCCCTTGTTGTTTCCGTAGCTGAACGGGACCTCCGCAGCCTCGCCGATCTTGAAGGTCTGGCCGGACTTCGCCGTGCCCCCCGCCCCCGCGGGGGCCTCGCCGCCGGTGGAGGGGCTGGCCGAGGTGGTGGGCTGGGCGGACCCGGTCGCCTCCGAGGGCTGGGCGGACGGAGAGACCGGCTGCGTCGGGAGCTCTTCGTTGCCGTTCTTGCAACCGGTCAGGGCCAGGGCCGCGGCGACCGCCAGGCCGACCGTGCCGAGGGTGGTGGTACGCATGCTGCTGGTGCTCACTCTTGTGCTCCCCCATGACTGTGCATCGCCCCTGCGATGCCTGTGATCATCTTGATAAAGGATGAATAAGCGCCGATGCCAGCTCAGGGGCGGTCAGGAACGGTTCTGTGACATGTCCAGGACGTCCGCGGAACAGTCGAGACCGTTCGCAGTCGTCAGGGCCGCAGGCGCAGACCCCTCGGGGTGGCGTGGAAACCGGCCGCCTCCAGGGCCCGGCCCAGCGGGGACGTCAGGGCCGAGGCGGCGTTGATCCGCTCCACGGTCAGGGCCGGGAGGGTGCCCGCGCGCGAGGCCGTCACCAGGGCGGCCGTGGCGGCCGCGAGCCGGGGGTCCGCCGGAGGCGGCCAGGCCAGCAGGGTCTTGCCGCCGCGCTCCAGATACAGGGTGAGTTCCCCGTCCACCAGGACCACCAGGGAGCCCGCCTTCCGGCCCGGCTTGTGGGTGGCCCCGGCCGGGGGCTCGGGCCAGGGCAGGGCCGCGCCGTACGCGTTCGCCGGGTCGGCGGCCGCCAGGACCACCGCCGCCAGCGGGGGCGGGGTCCGCTCGGCGGCCCGCAGGCGGTCCACCGCGCCGTCCATCGCGAACTGGGCCGCACCCAGCCCCTCGACCACATAGCCCCGACGGGCCTGGCCGCTGTCCTCGAAGGCCGACAGCACGCGGTAGACGGCGCTGAAGCCGCCCTCCACCCCTTCCGCGGCGACCGCGCCCCGGGTCACCACCCCGTGCCGGTCCAGCAGGGTGCGGGCCAGGGCGTGCGCCCGGTGGGTCGGGTCCGGAGCCGGGGAGGGCAGGAGCGACCAGCGCCCCGCGACCGTGGGCGGGCCGGTGCGGGACACGGTCGCGCTGAGCGTGCCGTACCGGCCGCGGGGGACCGTACGCCGGGCCCGGTGGGCCGTCGAGCCCGCCGTGCGGCCCGAGCCCAGCAGTGAGCGCAGCGGGGCCAGGGTGTCGTTGGTGAGCCGGCCCGACCAGGCCAGATCCCACACCGCCTCGGAGAGGGCGACATCGGACACCTCGGGGAACTCGGCGCGGATCGACTGCGCGATCTGCCGGAAGAAGAGGCCGTACCCGCCCGCGAGGGACGCCAGGACCGCCTGGTGGAGCGGGCTCGCCTCCAGGGGGTGCGGCGGGGGCAGGAGCAACGGGGCCGCGTCCGCCAGGTAGAGGGAGATCCAGCCGTCCTTGCCCGGAAGGGCTCCGGCGCCCGCCCAGACCACCTCGCCCGTGGTGGTCAGTTCGTCCAGCAGGCCGGGGGAGTAGCCGGTCACCCGCGACGGGAGGATCAGCCGTTCCAGCGCCGAGGCCGGGACCGGGGCGCCCTGGAGCTGTTCGACCGCGCGGGCCAGGCCGTCGAGGCCGCGCAGGGCTCCGCCCAGGTGCTGCCACTGGGGGAGGAAGGTGGCCAGCGAGGTCGGCGGGACCGGTTCCAGCTCCTGGCGGAGCGCGGCGAGCGAGCGGCGGCGCAGCCTGCGCAGCACCGTCGCGTCGCACCACTCCTGGCCGATGCCCGCCGGGTGGAACTCGCCCTGGACCACCCGGCCGGCCGCGGCGAGCCGGTGCAGCGCGCCCTCGGTCACCGCAGGGCCCAGGCCGAAGCGTGCGGCGACGGCGGCCGTGGTGAACGGCCCGTGGGTGCGGGCGTACCGGGCCAGCAGGTCCCCCAGCGGGTCCTTGACCGGCTCGGTGAACGCCTCCGGCACGCCGACG
This sequence comes from Streptomyces sp. NPDC028910, assembly GCF_055564955.1. Lineage (NCBI taxonomy): Bacteria > Bacillati > Actinomycetota > Actinomycetes > Kitasatosporales > Streptomycetaceae > Streptomyces > Streptomyces sp. NPDC028910. The sequence continues at coordinate 23,265 of NZ_JBVHVF010000012.1, forward strand.
GGGAGCGCCGTGCCGAGCGCGTCCCGCAGCCGGCCCGCGTCCTCGATCGCCGCCCAGTGGTCCGCGCCGCCGATCCGGACCCGGATGGCGCGGCGGGCCGCGGCGAGCTCGTCCGCCCAGGACGGATCCGCCCCCCGCTCCGTCAGCTGATCCGGCGTCAGCGGGCCCAGCATGCGCAGCAGGTCGGCCACCGACTCGGCGTCCTTCGCCCGCCGGTCCTCGGTGAGCCACTGGAGCTCCCGCTCCAGCTCCTCCAGCACCTGCGCGTCGAGCAGTTCGCGCAGCTCCGCCTGGCCGAGCAGCTCGGCCAGCAGCCGGGAGTCCAGCGACAGCGCGGCCGCCCTGCGCTCGGCCAGGGGGGAGTCGCCCTCGTAGAGGAACTGGGCGACGTACCCGAAGAGGAGGGAACGGGCGAAGGGGGAGGGCTCCGGGGTGGTGACCTCGACCAGGCGGACGCGGCGCGCCTCGATGTCGCCCATCAGCTCGGTCAGGCCGGGCACGTCGAAGACGTCCTGGAGGCATTCGCGTACGGCCTCCAGCACGATCGGGAACGAGCCGAACTCCGAGGCCACCTGGAGGAGTTGGGAGGCGCGCTGGCGCTGCTGCCACAGCGGGGTGCGCTTGCCCGGACTGCGGCGCGGCAGCAGCAGGGCGCGGGCCGCGCACTCGCGGAAGCGGGAGGCGAAGAGCGCGGAGCCGCCGACCTGGTCGGTGACGATCTGGCTGATGTCACCGTGGTCGAAGGCGACATCGGCCGCGCCCAGCGGGGCCTGTTCGTCGTCGAACTCGAAGGCGGGCACGCCTGCCGGATCGAGGTCCAGGAGGTCCATGGACAGCAGGTCCGCATCGGGGAGGCGGAGCACGATGCCGTCGTCGGCGTGCATCACCTGCGCGTCCATGCCGTACTTCTCGCCGAGGCGGGCGCCCAGCGCCAGCGCCCACGGGGCGTGCACCTGCGCGCCGAACGGCGAGTGGACCACGACCCGCCAGTCGCCCAGCTCGTCACGGAAGCGCTCCACCACGATCGTCCGGTCGTCCGGCACGTGGCCGCAGGCCTCGCGCTGTTCGGCGAGGTACGCCAGCACGTTCTCCGCGGCCCAGGCGTCCAGGCCGGCCGCCAGCAGCCGCAGCCGGGCGTCCTCGTCGGTGAGGCCGCCGAGCTCGCGGAGGAACGCGCCGACCGCGCGGCCCAGTTCGAGCGGCCGGCCGAGCTGGTCGCCCTTCCAGAACGGCAGCCTGCCCGGCACCCCGGGGGCCGGCGTGACCAGGACCCGGTCGCGGGTGATGTCCTCGATCCGCCACGAGGTGGTGCCCAGGGTGAAGACGTCCCCCACGCGGGACTCGTAGACCATCTCCTCGTCGAGCTCACCGACCCGCCCGCCGCCCTTCTTCGGGTCCGAGCCCGCGAGGAAGACGCCGAAGAGCCCGCGGTCCGGAATGGTGCCTCCGGAGGTGACAGCGAGGCGCTGGGCCCCCGGCCTGCCGGTGATCGTCCCCGCCACCCGGTCCCAGACCACGCGCGGCCTGAGCTCGGCGAACGCGTCCGACGGATAGCGGCCGGCCAGCATGTCCAGCACCGCCGTGAAGGCGGACTCCGGCAGCGCCGCGAAGGGCGCCGCCCGCCGCACCAGGGCGAGCAGGTCGTCCAGCTGCCAGGTGTCCATCGCGACCATCGCGACCAGCTGCTGGGCCAGTACGTCGAGGGGGTTTGAGGGAACGCGAAGGGACTCGATCGCACCCGTGCGCATCCGCTCGGTGACCACGGCCGCCTGCACCAGGTCGCCGCGGTACTTGGGGAAGACCACCCCGGTGGAGACCGCGCCCACCTGGTGCCCGGCCCGGCCCACCCGCTGGAGCCCCGAGGCCACCGAGGGCGGGGACTCCACCTGCACCACCAGGTCCACCGCGCCCATGTCGATGCCCAGCTCCAGGCTGGAGGTGGCGACCACGGCCGGCAGCCGGCCCGCCTTCAGGTCCTCCTCCACCAGCGCCCGCTGCTCCTTGGACACCGAGCCGTGGTGCGCGCGGGCCAGCAGGGGCGGGGCGCCCAGGGCGGCGCCCGACTGCGCCATGATCTCGGCCGGTGGTGAACCCTCCGGCAGTCTCTCGCCCATCGCGCGCTCGTACGCGATCTCATTGAGCCGGTTGCACAGCCGCTCGGCGAGACGGCGGGAGTTGGCGAACACGATCGTCGAGCGGTGCGCCTGCACGAGGTCCGCGATCCGCTCCTCCACATGCGGCCAGATCGACGGCTTGTCACCGCCCTCCCGGCCCTCGGTCGCGGGGGATCCGCCCAACTCGCCCATGTCCTGCACCGGGACGACCACCGACAGGTCGAACTCCTTGGCCGACGGCGGCTGGACGATCTCCACCTTGCCGCGCGGCGCGAGGTACCGGGCCACCTCGTCCACCGGCCGGACCGTCGCCGACAGCCCGATCCGGCGCGCCGGGCGCGGCAGCAGCTCATCCAGCCGCTCCAGGGAGAGCGCGAGGTGCGCGCCGCGCTTGGTCCCGGCCACCGCGTGCACCTCGTCCACGATCACCGTCTCGATCCCGGCGAGGGCGTCCCGGGCCGCCGAGGTCAGCATGAGGAATAGCGACTCGGGGGTGGTGATGAGGATGTCCGGCGGGCGGGTGGCCAGTGACCGGCGCTCGGCGGGCGGGGTGTCGCCGGACCGGATCCCGACCCTGATCTCCGGCTCGGGCAGACCGAGGCGGACGGACTCCTGCCGGATCCCGGTCAGCGGGCTGCGGAGATTGCGCTCCACGTCGACGGCCAGGGCCTTCAGGGGCGATACGTACAGGACGCGGCAGCGCTTCTTCGGCTCGGCGGGCGGCGGGGTCGAGGCCAGCTGGTCCAGGGCGGCGAGGAAGGCGGCCAGGGTCTTGCCGGAGCCGGTCGGAGCCACGACCAGCACGTCCGAGCCCTCCCCGATCGCCCGCCAGGCCCCTTCCTGCGCGGTGGTGGGCGCGAGGAAGGCCCCCGTGAACCACGAGCGGGTCGCGGGGGAGAACGAGTCGAGCGCATCGCCTGCCATGCCCCCATCGTGCACCCGGCCACTGACAACGGGCCGGACCTGGGGAAACGCGGGTCGTGGGGGGGAGCGCAGAATGGGGGGATGGGGACGGACGAGGGGCGCCGGGAGTGGGCACGGCACTGGCAGTACCCGGAGCTGCCCGGGCTCGACCTGCTGCGCGCCCACTACGTACGCCACACCTTCCCGCGCCACGCGCACGACGGGTACGTCATCGCGGCCGTCACCGGCGGCATCGAGGAGGTCGGGCTCCCCGGCCACGCCGTGCGCGCCGGCCCGGGCAGTGTGGTCCTGATCAACCCCGAGGTGCCGCACACCGCGCGTGCCGGGGTACCGGAGGGCTGGGCGTACGCCACCCTCTACCCCTCCCGAGACCTGATCGCCGAGGTCGCCGCCGAGATCGGCACCCTGCGCGGCACCCCCGGCTTCACGGCCGACGTGGTCACCGACCCGCACGGCGCGCGGACGATCAGCGAGGTGCACCGGGCCGCCGAGGCCGGGAACGCGCTGGCCGCCGACACGCTGCTGCGGGGTGTGGTGGCGCGGATGCTGACCCGGCACGCCGGACCGCTGCCCGCCCGTACGGTCCGTGGCGCGGGCGGCGGCGACGCGGCGGCGGCCCGGGCCGTGCTGGAGGAGCGCATGGCCGATCCGCCGTCGCTGGAGCAGCTCGCGGCGGAGCTGGGGACGAGCCCGTTCGCCCTGCTGCGGGCCTTCCGGGAGCGGTACGGGATGCCGCCGCACACCTGGCTGACCGATGCCCGGGTCCGCCGGGCGCGCCGGCTGCTGGACGCGGGCACCCCGCCGGCGGAGGCGGCCGTCACCGTCGGCTTCACCGACCAGCCGCACCTGAACCGGCACTTCACCCGGATCGTGGGGGTCCCGCCGGGCGCGTACAGGCGGGAACGCGCCGGTTAGGGGTGTCCGGGCCGACCCCGGGCGCGCGCAAGAACGTACAAGACCCGCTCGCCCCGCCCTGCGTAGTTTCGGGGCGTGGGAGAACATCAGATGCTGATACAGGAGACCCCCGAGGGGGTCGCCGACGGGCGGCCGCGCGCCGCCGTCGTACGGGACGCGCTCGGGGTGGGGGTGGCCGTCGGGCTGTCCGGGTTCGCGTTCGGGGTGACCGCCGCCGGGGCCGGGATCAGTACCCTCCAGGCCTGCGTGCTGAGCCTGCTCGTCTTCACCGGCGCCTCGCAGTTCGCGCTGATCGGGGCGGTGGCGGCGGGCGGGAACCCCTTCACCGCCGCCGCCGGGGCCTTCTTCCTCGGGACCCGCAACGCCTTCTACGGGCTGCGGCTGTCGCAGCTGCTCGCACTGCCCCGCGCCGTACGGCCCTTCGCCGCGCACTGGGTGATCGACGAGACCACCGCCGTGGCCCTGGCCCAGCCCGACCGGAAGTCGGCCCGGCTCGGCTTCACGGTCACCGGGCTCAGCCTCTACGCGCTGTGGAACCTCACCACCCTGCTCGGCGCGCTCGGCGCCGAGGCCATCGGGGACACCAACGCGTGGGGGCTGGACGCCGCCGGACCCGCCGTGTTCCTGGCCCTGCTCGCGCCGATGCTGAAGACCTCCACCGAACGGGCCGTCGCAGCCCTCGCGCTCGTCCTCGGGCTCGGATTCCTGCCCGTGCTGCCGGCCGGGGTGCCCGTGCTGATCGCGGCCCTGGCCGCCCCCGTCGTGCTGTGGATGAAGGGACGCCGCCCGTGAACGTCTGGATCGCCATCGGACTCACCGTCGTCGGCTGCTACGCCGTCAAGCTCGCCGGGCTGCTGGTGCCCGCCGGGGCCCTGGAGCGGCCGCTGGTGCGCCGCCTGGCCGCCCTGCTGCCGGTCGCGCTGCTCGCCGCGCTCACCGCCCAGCAGACCTTCAGTACCGGGTCCGCCCTCGTCATCGACGCCCGCGCCGCCGGGCTCGCGGCCGCCGGGCTGGCGCTGCTGCTGCGCGCCCCGTTCCTGGCCGTGGTCGCGGCCGCCGTCGTCGTCACCGCGGGGGTACGGGCCCTGGGCGGCTGACCCGGGCCGGCAGGCGACCGTACGCCCGCAGGGTGAGCAGGGCCTCCAGGGTCGCGATCGGGCGCCGCTCCAGCGAGCTTCCCGGCGCCCAGGCCCTGCGGTGCACGGGCCAGCCGCCGTCGGGCTGCTGCTCGGCGGCCAGGAAGTCCAGCGAGCGGCGCAGCTCCTCGTCGGTGAACCAGCCGCGCGCCAGCGACTCGGGCCGCCGCGCGAAGTCGTGCGGGAACAGCTGCTCGCCCGGGGCGTAGCCGGGAGCGGGCGGGTAGTCCCCGCGCCGCGCCGGATCGAGCACCACGAGTTCCCGCTCGCGCACCAGCCGTCCCAGCCGGTCCGCGGCCGCCGCCGCGCGCGCCCGGTCGGGGACGCCGTCGAGGAAGGCGACCGCGCTCTGGACCTCGTACGGATGCGAGTGGCGCAGGCCCTCGACCCGGTCCCAGCAGAAGTCCGTGGCGCGGAAGAGCCAGGCGTGCCAGACCCGGTTGCGGTGCAGTACGCCGACGACCGGGCCCGTGGTCAGCAGCTCGCCGGGCGGGTCGTCGTGCATCGGGTGGTACGGGGCGGCGGGGTGGTCGCGCGGGGCCGGGAAGGCCACCGGAAGCGCGCCGTCCGCGGTGGAGACCTCGGTGAGGTGGCGGCAGAGCCTCTCGATGCGCTGCCCGGCACAGCGGCCCAGGCCGTCCAGCACGCGCAGCGCGTGGGCGGTGTGCAGGGGCTGGCTGAGCGGACCGCGCAGATCCGGATCGAGCGCGTGGCCGTAGCCGCCGTCGCCGTTGAGGTACGAACCGAGGGCGGTGTCCACCGGGTCGGCGTCTCCGCCGAGGAAGTGGAACGCGAACCGCCGCTGCTCCAGCACGCGGGCCGTGAGCCAGATGAACTGCTCGGCGCGGGCCAGCGGGGTCGGGGAGGAAGCTTCGTCTCCGGGCATGCGTGAAACGTAGGACCGGCGGTGGGCCGAGGAGGGACGAACCAGACCGGTGCACTCTCCCGGGGCGGGATACTGGAGGCATGCGGTTGACGATTTTCTGGGAGCGGATGGCCGAGCACTTCGGCGAGGCCTACGCCGACTCCTTCGCGCGGGACCACGTCATGACGGAGCTGGGCGGGCGGACCGTCCACCAGGCGCTGGAGGCGGGCTGGGAGGCCAAGGACGTGTGGCGCGCGGTGTGTTCGGCGATGGACGTGCCGGCCTCGCTGCGCTGACGCCGGGCCCGGGCCGGGCCGCGGCCAGGTCGTCTCTTTCGGATCTTGCCGGGCCCGCGCTGCCCGGCACCGCACCTCGCCGCGTTGTCGGGGCGCCCGAGTACGTCCAGTACACGGGCGCCCCTCCGCCTTGCGATGCACGGCACCGGACAACGCGGGCTCGACCGACAAGATCCGAAAGAGACGACCTAGGTCGAGCGGGCTGACGCCGGACCGACGCCGGGCAGGGCGGCTGCCCCGGCCGTGCGGCGGCGAGGGCCGCCGCTTCGCGGTACGGGCCGCCGGTGGGACAGACTTGGCGGCGTGGCAGCCAGTGATGAGACGACGACCGACCAGCCCGGGGATGCCCAGGGCGCGCCGCCTCCCCGGTCGACGGGTCCGGCCGGGGTCAGTGGCTCCGGCGGGCCGGTGAGCCCTCCGCCGGGTGGCCCGCCGGATGCTCCGCCGGGTGGCCCGCCGGGTGGCCCGCCGGGTGCTCCGCCAGGTGCTCCGCCGAACGGCGAAGCGGCGGCGCGGATGCCGCCCTGGCTGCCGCGCGCCGTGGTCCTCGTACTGGCTCTCGTCGCCTGCTTCCAGCTGGGCAGCTGGGCCTTCCACCAGCTGATCGGGCTGCTCGTCAACATCCTGATCGCGTTCTTCCTCGCGCTCGCGATCGAACCGGCGGTGTCCCGGATGGCGGCCCACGGCATGCGCCGCGGGCTCGCCACCTTCCTGGTGTTCCTCGCGGTGTTCGCCGCCAGTGCGGGCTTCCTCACCCTGCTCGGCTCGATGCTCGCCGGGCAGATCATCGAGATGGTGGAAGGTTTTCCGGGCTACCTCGACTCGGTGATCAGCTCGATCAACGCCACCTTCCACACCGAGCTGTCCCGGCTGGAGATCCAGGACAGCCTGCTGCGCTCCGACTGGCTGCGCAAGTACGTGCAGGACAGCGCGAGCGGCGTGCTCGACGTGTCCGCCACCGTGCTCGGCGGACTCTTCCAGCTGCTGACGATCGGGCTGTTCTCCTTCTACTTCGCCGCCGACGGACCGCGGCTGCGGCGCGCGCTGTGCTCCGTACTGCCGCCCGCCAAGCAGTCCGAGGTGCTGCGCGCCTGGGAGATCGCCGTCACCAAGACGGGCGGCTACCTCTACTCGCGCGGGCTGATGGCGCTGATCTCCGGCGTCGCCCACTACATCCTGCTGGTGGTCCTCGGGGTGCCGTACGCGCCCGCGCTCGCCGTGTGGGTGGGGCTGGTCTCCCAGTTCATCCCCACCATCGGCACCTATCTCGCGGGCGCGCTGCCGATCCTGATCGCCTTCGCCGTCGAGCCCTGGTACGCGCTGTACGTCCTCGGATTCGTGGTGGTCTACCAGCAGTTCGAGAACTACCTCCTCCAGCCGAAGCTGACCTCGAAGACCGTGGACATCCATCCCGCGGTGGCCTTCGGCTCGGTCGTCGCGGGGGCCGCCCTGCTGGGCGCGGTCGGGGCGCTCATCGCGATCCCGGCCGTCGCCACCCTGCAGGCCTTCCTCGGCGCGTACGTCAAGCGCTACGAGCTGACGAAGGACGCGGACGCCTCTACTTCCCGTCCGCGGCGTCGCCGAGTACGCCTGCCAAGGCTTCGCTGACGATCGCCTCGGCGGTGGCCTTGTCCATGCCGAGGCCGCTCAGCGGGCCCTCGCCGTTCTCCAGCTCCAGGAGCGCGAGCAGGATGTGCTCGGTGCCGACGAAGCCGTGGCCCAGGCGCAGGGCCTCGCGGAAGGTGAGCTCCAGGGCCTTCTTCGCGGACGCGTCGAAGGGGATCAGGTCGGGGACCTCCGCCTGGGCCGGGGGCAGTACGGCGGCCACGGCGGCGCGTACGTCGTCGGCGGCGACCCGCTGGCCGCGCAGGGCGAGCCCCGCGAGGCCATCGGGCTCGGCCAGCAGGCCCAGGACCAGGTGCTCGGTGCGGATCTCGGTGCCGCCGGCGGCGCGGGCCTCGTTCTGCGCGGCCATGACGACGTTGCGGGCGCGGGGGGTGAAGCGGCCGAAGCCCTGGTCGGGATCGAGGGCGCCGTCGCCCTCCTTGTCGGCCTTGGGGACGAAGCGCTTCTGGGCGGCCTGGCGGGTGACGCCCATGCTCCGGCCGATGTCGGTCCAGGAGGCTCCGGAGCGGCGGGCCTGGTCGACGAAGTGGCCGATGAGGTGGTCGGCCACGTCGCCGAGGTGCTCGGCGGCGACGACGGCGCCGCTGAGCTGCTCCAGGGTGTCGGTGTGGACCTGCTTGATGGCCTCGATGAGGTCGTCGAGGCGTACCGGATTGGTCATGCGGACGGGTTCCACTGAAGGGTTCGTCATAGGTGCAACCGTAGGTTGACAGTCGCAGGGGTGTCAACCTCTGGTTGTCACTTCGGGGGTGAGCGGGACCACTGGCCGGTCGCGGGCACCCTGGGGGCCGCGGTGCCATGCTGAGAGCGAGGGACGGAGGCCGCGATGGGTTTCTACGCCGACCGGATCCTGCCGCGCATCATCAATGCCGCCTGCGGGGCCAAGACGGCCCCACCGTTGCGGCGCCGGGTCTGCGAGGGCCTGAAGGGCGAAGTCGTCGAGATCGGGTTCGGCACGGGGCACAACGTCCCCTTCTATCCGCCGGGCGTCACCGGCGTGGCCGCGATCGAGCCCTCCGACCTCGCGTGGAGCCTGGCGGCCGATCGCGTCGGGGCCTCACACGTCCCGGTGCGGCGGGCCGGTACGGACGGCCAGTCGCTGCCCTTCGAGGACGACAGCTTCGACAGCGCCCTGTCCACGTGGACGCTCTGCACCATCCCCGACGCCGACGCGGCCCTGCGGGAGGTGCGGCGCGTCCTCAAGCCCGGGGGAACCCTGCACTTCATCGAGCACGGGCTGGCCCCCGAGGAGGACTGGCGGGTGCGCCGCTGGCAGCGACGGCTCGAGCCGCTGAACAAGCGCCTCCTGGGCGGCTGTCACCTCACCCGGCAGGCCGTCGAGATGCTGACGGCCGCGGGGTTCACGATCACGGCGCTCGACGTCTTCTACGAGACGGGCGCGCCGAAGTTCCTCTGCGCCGACTCCCTCGGCACCGCGATCGCTCCCTGACGGCCGCCGCCTCAGTACGTGACGGTGATCCGCCGGGCCGGGCCGTCCACGCGGATGCGGCCTCCGACGGGGATCACCAGCTGCGGATCGGTGTGGCCGAGGTCGACGTCGAACACCACCATGGCGTCGGGGGCGTACTGCCGCAGGGCCCGCAGCACGGCCTCGCGCTGCTCCCGGCGGAAGCCCTCCTTCTCGGCGGCGTCGAACCGGTTGTCGAACGACCAGCTCTTCGCCCTGCCCATCAGCAGTGCGGGGAACTGGCGCAGCAGCCCCCGTTCGCCCATGTGCCGCAGGATCCGGTAGACCTCTTCGGCGCGCGGCATCTCCTCGGAGGTCTCCAGGAAGAGCACGTCGCCGGCGTAGGCGTCGACCGGCAGCACCGCGCGGTCGGCCATCAGCAGCCAGGACAGGACCTCCAGGTTGCCGCCCCAGCCGGCCCCTTCGACCACCCGGTCGCCGTTGTGCCAGGACCAGCCGTCGGAGGGCTCCGTCTCCGGTTCGGACTCGAAGGTGCGCGGGTCGTCCCAGGGCCGGTTGACGTCCCCGTAGGTGCTCGACTGCGTGAGCTCGTACGCGCCCGAGGTGAACAGCGCCGCCCGGAGCGAGTCCGCCGTCGCCGGGTGCATCGCGCCGGGGCGGCCGAGCTCGACCATCACCGAGCCGCCGTGGTAGCCGACGATGCCCAGGTTCCGCAGGAACAGCAGCAGGTTGGTGTTGTCGCTGTAGCCGAAGAACGGCTTGGGGTGGGCGCGCAGGAGGTCGGGGTCGAGGTGGGGCAGGACGGTGATCTGGTCATCGCCGCCGATGCTGGCGATCACCGCCTTGATGTCGGGGTCCGCGAAGGCCGCGTGGATGTCCGCGGCCCGCTCCTCGGGCGTCGCGCCCATCGTCCGCGTCGTCGGATACTCGACCGGCTTCAGCCCGAAGTCGTCCTGGAGCCTGCGCAGCCCCAACTCGTAGGGCAGGGGAAAGAGGCCGGGCAGACCGGAGGAGGGGGACAGCACCGCGACCGGATCTCCGGGGCGGGGCTTCGGGGGGTGGAGGGCTTCCGTCATCCGATGATCGTAGAGGTGGTCAGGGCTGGTGCGACCGAGCGCTCCAGTGCGGTCAGGCGGCGCGGCAGAGCACCGCCGGGTCGGCTGGGGCCGCGGCGCGGGCCACGGCCGCGTGCACGGGACGGGGGGTGCGGACGGTGGCCGAGACCTGCGAGCGGCTGCGAGCGAAGACGACCAGGCGCAGCACCGCGAACCGCGCGACACCGGCGAGTGCGGAGGCGGACAGGTAGACGACCTGTTCGAGGACCGTACCGGGTGCCGCGACCAGCTGGTGCAGGACGAACATCGCCACGCAGGTCACCGCGTACGCGGCCGCCGCGGACCCGGCCGACTGCGCATGCTGGCGCCAGGTCGCGCGCTCGCCCGCGCCGAAGGAGAAGCGGGCGTGCAGCTCGGTGGCGAGGAGCGTGGACACCGCGGTGACCAGGGCGTTGGCCAGGCCCCAAGGAATCCAGGAGGCGAGCGCCACCACGGCGAAGCTGGAGGCGAGCCCCACTGCGCCGCCGCAGAGCACGAAGCGCGCGAAGGCGGTGAAGGCGCCGGGTGCCGCCTGCCGCCGGCTCTGCGCTGTCTCCATGATCCGACCCCTTTGATCGCTCACTCCACGGAACGCGCACCTCTCGACCTGTGAGGCCTCGGGTGCACCGTTTCTCATGATGGAAACGCTACGTTGCATTCATAGATCTGGCAACGAAGTTATTGCGTCTGGAGGGGATAATTGCAGGTAGAGGCCGTGAAATCGTTGCAATGGCTTGCGGATAACGCAACAACCCAAACGGGTTCGTTGCAATGGACTGAGAGTGAACGCTATGGGGGGCGGGAGGGTCGCGGGGCCGGTGCTCAGGCCCGGGCGCGGCGCACGTCGATGTTGCCGTAGCGGGTCCGGGCGCGGACCTCGACGGTGTCCCCGGTCTTCTCCGGAGCCCCGGAGGCGGTGAGCGTGTTGCGTACCTGCCCGTGGTCGGAGCTGACGTCGAGCCAGGCCGCGGTGCCCTCACGGATGCCGACCTCGATGGCGCCGTAGGACGTCTCCAACTGGACGGCGCCCCGGGCTACTTCGGCGATGCGCAGGGTGCCGTGGGCGGTGGTGGCGGCGACCGAGCCCTCGGCGCGCGCGATGTCGATGTCGCCGTTGGCGCCGCTCACCCGCAGGTCGCCGGTCGCGGCGCCGACGGTCGTGGTGCCGTGCGAGTTCTTCAGGACGGCGGGGCCGTCGACGGTGCCGACGCGCAGGCTGCCGGAGCTGGTGCTGATCTCGGCCGTGCCCTCGATGCGGTCGACGGTGATCGAGCCGTGGGAGGCGGTCAGCTGGAGCGGCCCGGTCGTGTCGAGGCGGACGTCACCGGACGAGGTCTTCACGCGGACCTCGCCGAGCCGGCCCTCGCCGAGGACCTGGGCCCAGGCGCCGGTCACGTCGACGCGCGAGCCCGTGGGCAGTTCGACCGTCACGTCGACGGTGCCGGTGCGCCCGAAGAGATGGCGTTGCTTGGGCGTCCTGACCGTCAGGGCGCCGCTCGCGTACGTGACCTCGGTCTGGTCGGCCGATCGTACGTCCTGGTCCCGCTTCGGGTCGCGGGGCCGCACCTCGACGACCGTGTCGAGGCGGTCGCCCGCGGTGAACCGGATGGAGCCGGCGTCCACGTGGGCGGTGGCCGAAATCGGTTCGGGAGTGTCGAAAGAAGGCATGGCTGTACCGTCCTCGTGAGTCCTTGGGGCGTCCCCGCTGGTGGGACGTGGTGGGGGTGGGGCGGGCGCGGGCGCGGGCGGGGGCGGGGGCACGGGCGCGGTTAGCGCACCCAGCCCGTGAAGCTCTGTCCGATGGTGCGGGCCCTCTCCGTCGTACGCGCAGTGCCACCGCTGTCGACCGCGGCCGACACGGCCCGGACCAGCCACGCGTTGACCGACAGGCCCTCACGGCTCGCGGCCTCCTCGGCGCGTGCCTTGAGGTGGGCCGGCAGCCGCAGATTGACGCGGGCGGTGCCGCTCTCGTCGGCGTCGGCGGGAGCCTGCGCCTTGAGCGGTTCGACGGGCCCGGCCGGCTGGGTGAGGCCGACGTCGGCGGGCGGCAGCGTCACCACGAAGTCGGGGTCGAGCCCGCGCAGCCGTACGTCGACCGAGCCGGGGGCGAGCTCGCGGGTGATCTCGTTCATCGCGGCGGAGAGCACACTGAGCATGGTCAGACGGGTCGCCGACTCCAGCGGAGCGGTGAGCCGCTCGGCCAGCTGGCGGGCTTCTTCCCCGCCGGCTTCGGCGGCCACCGCGAGTTCGCGGCGCAGAGTGTCGACATACGGGGTGAGATCCATGACGCCATATTGGCACCGACGTGGCGCCCGCAGCAAGCTCGGTGGCACCTTACCCGGAGTGCGGTCGAGGCTGACTCCTCTGACCTAGCGAAACGCTAAGGGGGCGCCGACGGCGCTGCATGGCACTGGATGGCGCCACGCAGTGCCATGCCATGTGACGTCACAAGCGGAGCGCTCGGCCCCGTATGTCCCGCCATGGCGGCGTGGCTCGCTTGACAGGGAAATCGAACATCCATTCTGATGAGTTATCCACAGCCGAACCGGTCGTGGAGGCGCATTGTCAGTGGCAGGCATTAGCGTCAATGGCGTGAAGCGATCGACTCAAGCAAACCGGGTGGAACCCATGGCAGGCACCGACCGCGAGAAGGCTCTCGACGCCGCGCTCGCACAGATTGAACGGCAATTCGGCAAGGGTGCGGTCATGCGCCTCGGCGACAAGCCGAACGACCCCATCGAGGTCATCCCCACCGGGTCGACCGCGCTGGACATCGCCCTCGGCGTGGGCGGGCTGCCCCGTGGCCGCGTGATCGAGGTGTACGGCCCGGAGTCCTCCGGTAAGACGACCCTGACCCTGCACGCCGTGGCCAACGCGCAGAAGGCCGGCGGCACCGTGGCCTTCGTGGACGCCGAGCACGCGCTCGACCCCGAGTACGCGAAGGCCCTCGGCGTCGACACCGACAACCTCATCCTGTCGCAGCCGGACACCGGCGAGCAGGCGCTGGAGATCGTGGACATGCTCGTCCGCTCCGGTGCCCTCGACCTGATCGTCATCGACTCCGTGGCGGCCCTGGTGCCGCGCGCGGAGATCGAGGGTGAGATGGGCGACTCGCACGTGGGTCTCCAGGCCCGCCTGATGAGCCAGGCTCTCCGGAAGATCACCGGTGCGCTCAACCAGTCCAAGACCACCGCGATCTTCATCAACCAGCTCCGCGAGAAGATCGGTGTGATGTTCGGCTCGCCGGAGACCACCACCGGTGGCCGCGCGCTGAAGTTCTACGCCTCCGTGCGTCTCGACATCCGCCGTATCGAGACCCTCAAGGACGGCACGGACGCGGTCGGCAACCGCACCCGCGTCAAGGTCGTCAAGAACAAGGTCGCGCCCCCGTTCAAGCAGGCCGAGTTCGACATCCTCTACGGCCAGGGCATCAGCCGCGAGGGCGGCCTGATCGACATGGGCGTGGAGCACGGCTTCGTGCGCAAGGCCGGCGCCTGGTACACGTACGAGGGCGACCAGCTCGGCCAGGGCAAGGAGAACGCCCGTAACTTCCTGAAGGACAACCCGGATCTCGCCAACGAGATCGAGCGGAAGATCAAGGAGAAGCTGGGCGTGGGTGTCCGCAAGGACGCCGCCACCGCGGAGGCCGGTGCCACTGCGGCCGACGCCGCGGCCGCCCCGGTGCCCGCCCCGGCATCGAAGGCCAAGACGACGGCCAAGGCCGCCGTGGCCAAGAGCTGACCCGTGCGGGAGCAGGAAGGGGGCGGTGAGATCCGAGGCGGCCGTGAAGGCCGCCAGGAACTTCCGCCCCAGAGCCCCGAGGAGCAGGCGCGGGCGATCTGTCTTCGCCTGCTCACCGGGAGCCCGCGCACCCGGTGCCAGCTCGCGGACGCCCTGCACAAGCGGGGTATCCCCGAGGAGGTGTCGCAGCAGGTCCTCTCCCGGTACGAGGAGGTCGGCCTGATCGACGACGCCGCTTTCGCCGGAGCGTGGGTCGAGTCCCGGCACCGCGGCCGGGGCCTGGCCCGCCGGGCGCTCGCGCAGGAGCTCCGGACCAAGGGGGTGCACGCCACCCTCGTGGAGGAGGCCCTGGAACTGCTGGACTCCGACCAGGAGGAGCAGACAGCCCGGGAGCTCGTGGAGCGCAAGCTCCGCGCCACCCGGGGCCTGGAGCGGGACAAGCGGATCCGGCGCCTCGCCGGGATGCTGGCCCGCAAGGGATACCCGGAGGGCATGGCCCTGCGGGTGGTCCGCCGCGCGCTGGAGGCGGAGGGTGAGGACGCCGACGAGCTCGGGTACCCGGGGAACTGACCGACCGAGCCCTGCCACGGCCGGTCGCCCCCCGGCAGGGGCCGGGCCGGTACCAAGACCAAGCATGTACGGGCCCCGCGCCTCAAACGCCGGCGAGGCTGGATTGAGTGGGGTGGGGCGTCAGGAGACCGGGAGGCCTGCGGACTTCCAGGCCTGGAAGCCGCCGGTCAGGTCCGTGGCGCGGTGGAGGCCCAGGGCGTGGAGGGAGGCCGCGGCGAGGCTGGAGGCGTAGCCCTCGTTGCAGATGACCACCACCTGGAGGTCGTGGCTCGTGGCCTCGGGGGCGCGGTGGCTGCCGCAGGGGTCCAGGCGCCACGGGCTCAGGGGTGTGGAGGGGTGCAGACATGAAAGTGGACCGTTCCTGGGTTCGCGGAGGTGCGCGCAGGCCGGTGGACGGCACGGGGCGCGCGGAGGGAAGGGCGAATCAACAGGAAGGGCGACACACGCAGCCCGCGTAGCGGAGCAGGTCCATATGGACCCTCCGCCACAGGCGTACGTCGTTGCCGGTCATTTCGCGAGTGAACCACGCAGTCCGGGAGACGGTCAATCGATCACCACGGCTGGTGTCGTGGACGGTGCCGGTGCCGGCGACGGCGACGGCAGCCGGGACGCGGGCGCGCCCGCCCGGACCGTGTCCGCCGCCTCGTACAGTTCCGCCGGGCGGACCCCCGCGAAGGTCGCCGCCAGATGCCCGTCCGGCCGCACGAGCAGCACGGTGTGCGCCGGGGCCCCCGGGTAACTGTCGGCCACCAGCAGGTCGGTGCGGACGGGGAGGGCGCTCACCGCCGCCGCGAGGCGCGGCATCAGCCCGGCGCCGAGCCAGTGGCGCCGGTCCCAGACCCCGGTCCCCGGCGCGACCAGCACCACCAGTAGCCGGCCCTGCCCCAGCAGGTCGCGCAGCGGCACGGTCGACCCGTCGGGCGCGGTCACGGGCACGTTCGCCACCGGACCGCCCGGTTCCGTGGCGGTCGGAACCTCGCGTACGGCGACCGGCGGGGCGTACGTCGGCTCGGCGCCCAGCGGCCCCCGCCCCAGGTGGCCGTCGGTCAGGAGTGATTCGGCGGAACGCGATGCTCCGGGAAGGTAGGTGCGCAGGCCGCCCCCGGCCCGCAGCGTCGCCGTCGCCTGGTCGGCCGCGCGCAGCCGGGAGGCGACCGCGGTGCGCCGCTCGACCTCGTAGCTGTCGAGCAGGGCCTCGGAGGCCCCCTGGTGCCAGGCCAGTGACAGCTTCCACGCCAGGTTCTCGGCGTCCCGCAGCCCCTCCTCGACCCCTTGGGTGCCGAGCGCGCCCAGCAGGTGCGCGGCGTCGCCGGCGAGGAAGGCGCGGCCGTCGCGCCAGCGCCGGGCCAGCCGGTGGTGCAGGGTGTGGACCCCGGTGTCGAGGAGGTCGTACGGGGGAGTCGTGCCCCCGCACCAGGCCGCGAGGGTGTCCCGGATCAGGTTCACCAGGGTGTCGGGAGTGACCAGCTCCCCGCGGGCCGGGAGCAGCCAGTCCAGCCGCCAGACCCCGTCGGGCAGCGGCCGGGAGGTGACCTCGTGCGGCGGACTGCGGTGCAGCAGGGCCTCGCCGGGCCACGGCAGTTCGGTGCGCAGCGCGGCCACGGCGTACCGCTCCACGGAGGTGCGGCCCGGGAAGCGGATGCCGAGCAGCTTGCGCACGGTGGAGCGGGCGCCGTCGCAGCCGACCAGGTAACTCCCGCGCCACCACGTGGTCTCGGCGCCCTTGGTGTGCGCGGTGACCCCGTGGCCGTCCTGCTCCACGGCGTCCAGTCTGCTTTTCGCGACCAGCTGGACCAGCGGATGCGCCGCGGCGGCGTCGCGCAGCCCGCGCGTCAGCGCGTGCTGCGGCAGGTGCAGCGGGGCCGGGTGGTCCTCGAAGGTGATCCGCTGGACGGGCTGGCGGCGCCGCATGGTGCGCCAGGCGGCGAAGTACGCCCCCTCGTCGCGCAGTGTCGTACAGCCCAGCCGGTGCGCCATGGACGCCGTGTCGGCGTGCAGGACGACCGTACGGGCCGGGCGGGGCTCCTCCTTGCCGGGCCCCTCGTCGAGCACGATGGCGGGCACGCCCTGGCCGGCCAGGGCGAGGGACAGGGACAGTCCGACGGGTCCCGCGCCGACGACGATCACCGGGTCCATGGCGCGGCTCCCGATGTCCGGTATGTGATCACAGAACGTATGCAACCCACTGGAGGTGCCTGCGTCAAGTGACGCCGGTCGGGACAACGCCGTGTGGTGCGGCGGAAGAGTTCCGCCGCACCACACGGATCGAGCCAGTGTACTGACCGGGTGTCAGGGGGCTTCGCCCACGCCTGCGGCGCCGCCCGCGTCGACTTCGGCCACGTCACCGGCGACGACCGCGCCGGTGCCCTTCTTCGACTTCCGCAGCCGGCCCTCCAGCCAGGAGGCGAAGGTGGTGAGGGCGAAGTTCACCACGATGTAGAGCAGGGCGATCACGACGAGCGTCGCGATGGTGTTGCTGTAGTTCGCGGAGATCTGCCGGTTCATCGACAGCAGCTCGCCGAAGCCCAGCAGCGCGCCGCCCAGCGCGGTGTCCTTCAGGATCACGACGAGCTGGCTGACCAGGGCCGGCAGCATCGCCGTGACGGCCTGCGGGATCAGCACGTAGGCCATGGTCTGGCCCTTGCGCATGCCGATCGCCTTGGCCGCGTCCGTCTGGCCCGAGGGCAGGGACAGCACGCCCGCACGGACGATCTCCGCGATGACGGCCGCGTTGTAGAGCACCAGGCCCGTGACCACGGCGTAGAGCGGCCGGATGTCCGAGGAGACGTTGGTGAACTGGACGTAGAACTGGTAGCCGAACAGCATCAGCATCAGCACCGGGATGGCGCGGAAGAACTCCACGAACGCGCCGACCGGCCCCCGCACCCAGGCGTGGTCGGACAGTCGGCCGATGCCCAGCAGGGCGCCCAGCGGCAGGGCGATCACCATGGCGAGCGCGCCGGCCTTGAGGGTCTCCAGCAGGCCGGGGATCAGGAAGGTGCTCCAGATCCGGCCGTCGGTGAGGAAGGGGGTCCACCTGTCGGCGTCGAGCTGGCCCTTCTCGTCCATGAGGGACAGGGCCCACCACGCGACGAGCCCGAACAGGACGACGAAGATCCCGCTGTAGATCCAGTTGCGCGCCTTGGCCTTGGGGCCCGGGGCGTCGTACAGCACGGAGGTCATCGCTTCACCGCCACTCGCTTGGCCACCCAGCCCAGCAGCAGGCCGGTGGGCAGGGTCAGCAGGACGAAGCCGAGGGCGAAGACGCCGAATACGGCGAAGAGCGCGTCGGCCTCGTTCTCGACCATTTCCTTCATCAGCAGGGCCGCTTCGGCCACGCCGATGGTCGCCGCCACCGTGGTGTTCTTGGTGAGTGCGATCAGTACGTTGGTGAGCGGTGCGACGACCGCCCGGAAGGCCTGGGGGAGCACGATCAGGGTGAGCACCTGGAAGAAGCTCAGTCCCAGGGCGCGGGCCGCCTCGGCCTGGCCGACGGGCACGGTGTTGATGCCCGAGCGGATCGCCTCACAGACGAAGGTGCCCGTGTAGGCGACGAGCCCGAGGACCGCGAGCCGGAAGCCGATCTCCTTGAAGGTGGAGCCGCCCAGCTCGATGCCGAGGGTCTGGCTGAGGCCCAGCGAGCAGGCGATGATCAGCACGGTCAGCGGGATGTTGCGCACCAGGTTGACGTACGCGGTGCCGAAGCCGCGCAGCAGCGGGACCGGGCTGACCCGCATCCCGGCCAGGACGGTGCCCCAGATCAGAGACCCGGCCGCCGAGTAGAGGGTGAGCTGAACCGTCACCCAGAAGGCTCCGAGCAGGTCGTACTGCCCGGACTCAAGAAAATCGAACACGATGCCCTGCGCTCTCCCCAGGATGGCCGGTGAGGTGCGCCGCCGCCCGCGGCAGGCGGGCGGCGACGCTCCTCACCGGTGAATCAGCTGCCTTCGGTGATCTGCGGGGCAGGCTCGTTCTTGTAGTTGGCCGGGCCGAGGTTCTTCTGCACGGCCGCCTCCCAGGACCCGTCCGCGACCATCTTCTTGAGCGCGGCGTTGATCTTGGTCTGGAGTTCGGTGTCGCCCTTCTTCAGACCGATGCCGTAGTTCTCGTTGCTCAGGCTCAGCCCGACCAGCTTGAACTTGCCCTTGTTGTTCTCCTGCGCCGCGTAGCCCGCCAGGATCGAGTCGTCCGTGGTCAGGGCGTCGACCTTCTTGTTCTCCAGGCTGGTCAGGCACTCGGAGTAGCCGCCCTGCTCCAGCAGGTCGGCCTCGGGAGCCAGCTTGGTCTTGACGTTCTGCGCCGAGGTGGAGCCGGTTACCGAGCAGAGCTTCTTCTTGTTGAGGTCCTCGGCCTTGGTGATGCTGGTGTCGTCGGCGCGGACGAGCAGGTCCTGGTGGGCGAGGAAGTACGGGCCGGCGAAGTCGACCTTCTGCTTGCGCTTGTCGTTGATCGAGTACGTCGCGACGATGAACTTCACGTCGCCGTTCGCGATCAGGTTCTCGCGCTCGGCGCTGATGGCCTGCTTCCACTCGATCTGGTCGGGCTGGTAGCCGAGCTCCTTGGCCACGTACGTCGCGACGTCGACGTCGAAGCCGGTGTACTTGCCGTCGGGGGTCTTCAGGCCCAGACCCGGCTGGTCGAACTTGATGCCGATGACGATCTTGTCCTTGCCGTCACCGGTGGGGCCGGAGCCGCTGCCCTTGTCGCTGTTGCCGCCACAGGCGGTCGCGGTCAGGGCAAGGGCGACGGCGACGGCCGCGGCCGCAGCGGCCTTGGAGATCTTCATGGTGAACTTCCCTCGGATGAGACGTTGTTGAACGACGAGCGACGCTTACGGCGCACGCACGGCCGACAGGAACCTCCCCCAGACTTCGTCCGGGGGGACCCCCTGGGCGGTGATCCGCATACGGATGACTACCAGACGAGACCCTCAGTGGTGCAGGATCTTCGACAGGAAGTCCTTGGCGCGATCACTGCGCGGGTTGCTGAAGAACTGCTCGGGCGTTGCCTCTTCGACGATCTTTCCGTCGGCCATGAAGACGACCCGGTTGGCCGCGGAGCGGGCGAAGCCCATCTCGTGGGTGACGACCACCATGGTCATCCCCTCCCGGGCGAGCTGCTGCATGACCTCCAGCACCTCGTTGATCATCTCCGGGTCGAGAGCCGAGGTCGGCTCGTCGAACAGCATCACCTTCGGCTCCATGGCCAGCGCCCGGGCGATCGCCACGCGCTGCTGCTGCCCGCCGGAGAGCTGCGCCGGGTACTTGTCGGCCTGCGAGCCGACGCCCACCCGGTCCAGCAGGGCCACCGCCTTCGCGTGGGCCGTGGCCTGGTCGGTCTTGCGGACCTTGAGCTGGCCCAGCATGACGTTCTGCAGCACCGTCTTGTGCGCGAAGAGGTTGAACGACTGGAAGACCATGCCGACGTCGGCGCGCAGCCGGGCCAGTTCCCTGCCCTCCGAGGGCAGTTCCTTGCCGTCGAGCGTGATGGTGCCCGAGTCGATGGTCTCCAGCCGGTTGATGGTCCGGCACAGTGTGGACTTGCCCGATCCCGAAGGACCGATCACCACGACCACCTCACCGCGGGCAATGCTCAGATCGATGTCCTGAAGCACGTGCAGCGCGCCGAAGTGCTTGTTGACGTTGCTCAGTACGACCAGGTCGTCCGCGGCACCGGCCGCGTCCTGCACGTCCTTGGTCACTGATACTCCGCTCATCGGCTCTTGCTCCGTCCTCCTCGGTTGGGAGGACAGTAGTGACGACACGCGCACAACGTCATCACATCTGAGGGAGAATTGAGCATAACGATCCGGCCTCTTCCGGATACGCTCCGTGCGCGGCACGGCGTGGCCCACTGTGAACGCGTACCGGGTGCATAACGGAAGACGCGCCGGAGCGGAACCCCCTTGACGTGGGACTCCGCATCGGCGTGGATGCATGGTGGTCACGCATGTGACCATGCGTATGGCCATGCGGGTGACCTACGGGCGACACGCGGGTGATCATGCGTGGAAGCCCGAGCGACGAGAAGAAGGAGAGGGGGACGACATGAGACTGCTGCTCGTCGAAGACGATGATCACGTCGCCGCCGCCCTGTCCGCGATCCTCGGCCGGCACGGCTTCCAGGTCACCCACGCCCGCAGCGGCGAAGAGGCCCTGCAGGCGCTGCTGCCCGCCGGCGCCCCGCCCTCCGCCACTCCCTACGGGGTGATCCTGCTCGACCTCGGCCTGCCCGACCAGGACGGCTACGAGGTGTGCGGCAAGATCCGCAAGCGCACCGCCACGCCCGTGATCATGGTGACCGCGCGGGCCGACGTGCGCAGCCGCATCCACGGCCTGAACATGGGCGCCGACGACTACGTCGTCAAGCCCTACGACACCGGCGAGCTCCTCGCCCGCATCCACGCCGTCGCCCGGCGCACCGGCGCCTCCGAAGAGGCCGCCGCCACCGGCACCGGTACGCCCACCACCGTCCGCCTCGGCCCCGTCAGCATCGAGCTGCCCACCCGCCGGGTCAGCGTGGACGGCACCGACGTACCGCTCACCCGCAAGGAGTTCGACCTGCTGGCCCTGCTCGCGCAGCGGCCCGGCGTCGTCTTCCGCCGCGAACAGATCATCAGCGAGGTGTGGCGCACCAGCTGGGAGGGGACCGGGCGCACCCTGGAGGTCCACGTCGCCTCGCTGCGCTCCAAATTGCGCATGCCCGCCCTCATCGAGACCGTCCGCGGGGTGGGCTACCGGCTCGTCACCCCGGCGGCCCCCTAGGGGTCCTCTGCCGTGCGCGCCCGATTGCTCCCGCTGCTCGTCATCCTGATGGCGGGCACGCTGCTCGCGCTCGGCTTCCCGCTCGCGGTGAGCCTGGCCGCCGGACAGCAGCAGCGGGTGGTGGTCGACCGGATCGACGACAGCGCCCGCTTCGCCGCGCTCGCCCAGTTCCTCATCGACGCCGAGGGCTCCGGATCCACCGGCGCCGACGAGCGCCGCACGACCCTCCAGCTCGAACTCGCCCGCTACCAGGAGCTGTACGGCATCCGGGTCGGCATCTTCTACCGCGACGACAACGACATGGCCCGGTCCCCGAGCGGGTGGCAGCTCCCGCGATCCGGAGAGGGCCGCCGGGCCTTCGAGGAGGCGCTGGCCGGCCGGCGCAGCCACGATCCTCCCCAGGTGTGGCCCTGGCAGACCGACGGCAGACTGCTCGTCATCTCCCCGGTCGTTCTCGACGGCGACGTGGTCGCGGTCGTCGCCACCGACTCCCCGACCGACCTGATGCGCGGCCGGATCCTGAGGGGCTGGCTGCTCATCGCGAGCGGGCTCGCCGCGGCCATGCTCGTCGCCTTCGGCGCCGCCCTCAGGCTCACCAGCTGGGTGCTCAAGCCCGTGCAGACCCTGGACGCGGCCGCCCACGGCATCGCCACCGGCCGGATGAACTCGCGCGTCGCGACCGCCGGCGGGCCTCCGGAACTCCAGCGCCTGGCCCGCTCGTTCAACGAGATGGCCGACAACGTCGAAGAGGTACTGGAGCAGCAGCGGGCGTTCGTCGCCGACGCCTCCCACCAGCTGCGCAACCCGCTCGCGGCGCTGCTCCTGCGGATCGAGCTGCTCGCCCTCGAACTGCCCGAGGGGAACGAGGAGATCGCCTCCGTACGCGCCGAGGGCAAGCGCCTGACGCAGGTCCTGGACGACCTCCTGGACCTGGCGCTGGCCGAGCACGCCTCCGCCGAGATCAGCCTCACCGACATCGGGGCCCTGGCCGCGGAGCGGGTCGCCGCGTGGCGCCCGTACGCCGAGGAGAAGGGGGTACGGCTCACCGGGACCGGCCGCACCGCCGTCACCGGCTGGGCCGATCCCATCGCCCTGTCCAGCGCGCTCGACGCCGTCATCGACAACGCCTTGAAGTTCACCCCCACGGGTGAGGAGGTGGAGGTGTCGGTCTCCGTCGAGGGACGCTCGGTCCGCGTGGTCGTCGCCGACCGCGGACCCGGCCTCACAGAGGAGGAGCTGCTCCGCGTCGGCGACCGGTTCTGGCGCAGCGGCCGCCACCAGAACATCAAGGGCTCCGGGCTCGGCCTGTCGATCTCCCGCGCGATGCTCGCCGCGGGCGGCGGGTCCCTCTCGTACGAGACGAACCCGCCGCACGGGCTGCGCGTGACGGTGGCCGTCCCGCGCACCGACCCCCACGGCTCCTGAGCCCGAGCCGCCCGTCCCGCCGCTACCAGGTGAGGGTGGTGCGCGCCGGGGCGGAGACCGCGTACAGCTCGTCGACGGCCCGGACCTCGAAGGCGGCCGCGCGCTCCCGGCCGGCGCGCGGGACGGCGGGGAGGTAGAGGGCGGTCCCGCAGGTGCCGCCGAGGAAGCGGCGGGTCCCGTCGGGCAGGAGCCGGGACACTTCGTAGTGACGCAACGGCCCGCCCGCACCGGCCGTCCCGCGCCAGGACAGGCGGAGCCAGGCCTTGCCGTCGTGCCGGGCCGAGGCGTCCACGCTCAGCGCCGTGGGCCGAGCCGGGCGCCGGCTGCGGGCGTCGTCGCGTACCGACAGGGCCCCGAGCCGCCACACCACCGGCTCCTTCCCGAGCGCGGTGATCCGTACGGCCAGGGCGTACGCGGTCTTCCCCGCCAGTGACGCGAGCGCGGCCCGTGTCCGGCGCCAGCCCTGCCCGGCGTCCCGGCTCCCGGCCGGCAGCCAGGTGTACGGGACCGGTTCGCCGGGGGCGGAGGGCTCGCGGGTGGCCACGCCGACCTCCACCGCCACCGGCCCCGGCCCGGTGGCGTGCACCAGCTCCAGGACGGCCCCCGGGGTCAGCGGCAGCCGCGTGGAGTGCAGCCCGATGGTCGCGGGAGCGGTCAGGGCGCCCGCGACCAGCAGGCTGGAGCCGCCGCGCCAGGCGTCCGCGAAGTCCAGGGTGACGGAAGGGCGTTCGCCGGCGCTGTCCACCGCCCAGCGGCGGCCCGGGAGCCGGTCCTGGAGTCCGAGGTGGTTCCAGGGCGCGTCGGAGACGACCTTGCCGTTCTCGTACCAGCGCAGCCCGTGCCCGGTGTTGAAGGAGCAGCCGAAGGGGAGCCCGGTGACGGTGGACCGGTCGGCGACGGCCGTGGCGGGCGCCCGCCAGCGGGACACGGGCGCGGGCCGGGCGGGATCCAGGGACTCGCCCGTCCAGAACCGGTCGTCGGCGCGGTGGAAGGCGCCGGGGGAGCGGTCCGTGAGGTGGTTGCGGGTCCATTCGGGCCGGTAGAAGCCGTAACTGACGACGTGGTCGCGATCGCGCGGGACGATCGCGTCCCAGCGGACGGGGGAATCCCAGCCGTGGGACTCCGTGTCGACGGCCGCCCACAGTTCGTGGCGGGACCGGCCCAGCCGGTCGGCGAGCGCGCCCGAGGCGGCCAGTGTCTCCGGGGTCCAGCGGAAGTCCACGAACAGCGTGTCCGCGACCTTCCCGGCCCGGTCCTCGAAGAACTCCTGGTTGAGCGCGTTGAGGGCGCCCTGCCAGCCCACCCGGCCGGTGACGTTCATGGCGTCGTACCAGGTGATGCGCAGACCGTGCGGCTCGCCGGCCGCCCGCAGGGCGCGCAGGAACTCCCGCATCCGGGTGGCGAGCGCGCTGTCGCCGCCGTCCGTCTCGACGTTCACGAACCAGCCGTCGAAGCCGTACGTCCGCGCTACCTGGACGAGCTTGTCCGCGATCGGGAAGCGGCCGAGGGAGTCCCGCTGCACCAGGTCGCGGGTCCACTGGAGGTCGCCGCCGTAGGGGACGGGCGGCAGGAACACGTTGCCCAGCACCCGGACCCCGTTGCGGTGGGCGGCGTCGACCACGGGAGCGTTCGGGGCGAGCACGATCCCCTCGCCGGCGGAGCCGCCCCAGAAGACCAGCTCGTCGATGTACGCCCAGTGCGTGAGCGCGTAGTAGTCGGCGGTCGCGGAACCCTGGGAGGGATTGCCCGCCGTGGGTCCGAAGGAGACGAGGGAGGCGATCCGGGCCTGGCCGGCGCGGGCGTCGCGGTTCGCCGGGACCGGGGTGAACCGCTCCGCCAGGGGCACGGTCGCGGTGTTGTGCGCCAGATCGCGGTCGCTCTCGGGGGTCCACCGCCGCAGCGAGCGCCACACGATCCCGGGGCCGGGGGTCCCCGCCGGAAGGGAGTCCGGGAACCAGTAGGAGGCGTACGGGGCCAGGTCGGCCGGGGTCGGCGAGCTCGGCGGGGTGGGCGCCGACGGTGGCGCGGCGGCGGCGTACGGGGCCGGGCCGATCGCGCCCAGCAGCGCGGCGGCCCCGGCGGCGGTGACCCCGGTGGCCCCGGCGGCGGCCAGCACCGCGCGCCGGGGCGGCCGTATCGGCGTCGCGGGCGGCGTACGAGGATCGACGCCGTTGTCGGTCTCGGACATGCGGGGGCTCCTCACGAGGGGATCGGTCAGGTCACGTCGTGCACGCGCAGCACCTCGGTGATCCCGCGCGCCGACAGATGGGCCGGGTCCTCGGCGCGCTCCGCCAGGACCACCGCGGGGCGCACCCCCCGGGCCGCCAGCACGGCCCAGGCTTCGAAGAACGCACCGCCCGGGGCGCACACCGACCGGTGCGGGGCCTCCTGCGCCCCGCCCACGTCCACGGCGAGCGCGGTGGAGCGCGGAGCCGGGCGGTGCGCGCGGCCCCGCCACTCCTCGGTGATCCGGGCGAGGGCGGCGCCGGCCGGCTTGGTCCGGCGGTCGTTGGTGAGCAGGCCGAGGCCGTACTCCAGCTCCGGGAAGTCCGCGAGGTCCCGGGACACGTCGTGCGAGCACCACCAGGTCACGCCCCACAGGTCCGGGCAGTCCAGGGCGTTCGCGACGGTGGCCTCGGTGAACCGCGCCGCCCGCTGTGGCCCGATCAGCGGGGCCGGGGCGCCGACCTCCTGGAGCCACACCGGGCGGTGCGGGTCGAGGGCCCAGGCCTTGGAGAGCTCGATCAGGTACGCGGCATGGTGCTCGGTCGCCGTCCCGCTCCCGCCGTGGCGCTGCGCGGTGCCGTTGAACACCCAGGAGTGCACGGCGGTGGCCGCGCCCAGCCGCGCCGCCTGGGCCGCGGTGAAGGGATGCCCGTCCTGGTACCAGGCGGCGTCGTACTCGGCATGCAGGTGGAACCGCCCGGGCGCACCCTTCTCGCAGGCGGCGAGCATCCGCTCCAGCCAGCGGGCGGCCTGGGCCGGGGTGATCCGGTCGGGGTCGGGGTGCGGGGCGTCGGAGAACTGGTTGATCTCGTTGCCCACCGTCATGCCGAGGAAGTTCGGCCGGTCGCAGAGGGCCGCGGCCAGCGTGCGCAGGTACTCCTCCTGCCCGGCGACCACGTCCGGGTCGGTGAAGATGTTGCGCCGGTGCCAGGTGCCGGTCCACGCGGGCAGGAAGTCGAAGCTCGACAAGTGCCCCTGTAGCCCGTCCACGTTGACGTCGAGCCCGCGCTCGGCGGCCGCGTCGGCGAGCGCGACGAGCTGCTCGACGGCGCGCGGCCGGATCAGCGTCCGGTTCGGCTGGAAGACCGGCCAGAGCGGGAAGACGCGGACGTGGTCCAGCCCGAGCGCCGCGATCGAGTCGAGGTCGGCCCTGACCTCGTCGAGGTCGAAGTCCAGCCAGTGGTGGAACCAGCCGCGGGCCGGCGTGTAGTTGGCGCCGAAGCGGAGCGCGTCATCGGGCACAAGGCGTCCAGGAGTTCGGGAGGAATTCACCGGGCGGGCCACAACCTGCCGGTGCTGATGAGGAAAGTCAACAGGGCCTCGGGTTCGGCTACTTATGCGCTTCAGTGTCGTTGACACAAGGGCCCACTCATCGGAGCCTGGATGGACTAATGCGCTTTAGCTGTCAAGGCCACTGGGAAGTACTGGGAAATGGGCCGTGGTATTTCGGTGGATACCGCCGAGGCCTTCCGGGCCCGCGGGATGTGGTCAAGGAGGTCTGCCGGGGCAGGATCGCGTACGGTCCGGCCATTGCCGTCCGTACTCCGCCACGCGTGACGCTCGACGCTCTCGAAGGATGAATGAGGCAGGCCATGGCCCGCAGACCCACGATCAAGGACATCGCCCGGCAGGCCGGGGTGTCGGAGAGCGCCGTGTCCTTCGCGCTCAACGACCGGCCGGGCGTCTCGCAGCACACCCGGGCCCGGATCCGCCGCGTCGCGGAGGAACTCGGCTGGCAGCCCAACAGCGCGGCCCGCGCCCTGTCCGGCGAACGCTCCGGAGCCGTCGGGCTGGTCCTCGCCCGGCCCGCGCACACCCTCGGAGTCGAGTCCTTCTTCCTCCAGCTCGTCTCCGGCATCCAGGAGGTCCTCTCCGCCGCCCGGACCGCCCTGCTGTTCCAGGTCGTCGAGGACATCGACGCCGAATGCGCGGTCTACCGCCGCTGGTGGGCCGAACGGCGGGTCGACGGCGTCCTCGTCGTCGACCCGCGGACCCGGGACCCGCGCCCGGCCCTCCTCGAGGAACTGGGCCTGCCCGCGGTCACCATCGGCGAGGCCGAGCCCGCCGGGGGCCTCTTCCCGGCCTCGCCGGTCTCTCTGGCCTCGCCGGTCTCTCCGGCCTCGCCGGTGTCCCCGGCCTCGTCGGTCTCTTCGGTACGGGCCGACGACGCGGGGGCCATGGCCCAGGTCCTGGACCACCTCCACGGGCTCGGCCACCGCTGGATCGTCCACATCGCCGGGCTCCCCGACCTCGCCCACACGGCCCGCCGGATCCAGTCCCTGCGGTCCCAGGCCGCGCGGCGCGGGCTGGGTCCGGACCAGGTGCGCTCGGTGGTCACCGACTACTCCGACGCCGAGGGCGCGGCCGCCACCCGCCGGGTCCTCGCCGAGCCGCGGCCCCCCACCGCGCTCGTCTACGACAACGACGTGATGGCCGTCGCCGGCAGCGCCGTCGCCGCCGAGCTGGGCATCCCCGTACCGGGCCGGCTGTCCATCGTGGCCTGGGACGACTCCGCGCTCTGCCGGGTCACCCACCCCCGGCTCACCGCCCTCGTACGGGACACCGCGGGCTTCGGCAGGCTCGCCGCCGAGGAGCTCCTCGCCGTCCTCGCGGGCAGCCCGCCCGGGGTACGGATCAGCGAGCGGCCACGACTGGAACCGCGAGAGAGCACGGCGCCGCCCCCGGCGCATACTGAGTCCTGAACCCTCCCTGGAGCCGCCACCGTGATCACCCCCACCGCCCCTTTCCCCGCACCGAGGGCCGCAGCCGCGGCCGCCGGTCTGACGGTGGCGATCGACATCGGCGGAACGAAGATCGCCGGTGCGCTGGTGCACCCCGACGGCACGATGACGGCCACGACCCGCCGCCCGACTCCGCGCGGAGCGGACGCGGAGGGTGTCATGGCGGCGGTGGCCGAGGTCGTCGCCGAACTCTCCGACTCGCCGCTGTGGGCCTCGGCGGTCCGCTGCGGGATCGGCAGCGCCGGCCCGGTGGACGCCTCCCGGGGCACGGTCAGCCCGGTCAACATCGGGGCCTGGCGGGACTTCCCGGTCCAGGCCCGGATCACCGCGGAGCTCGCGGAGCGCGGGGCCGACCTGCCGACCGTGCTGGCCGGCGACGGCGTGGCGATGACCGCCGCGGAGCACTGGCTGGGCGCGGCCCGGGGCCACGCGAACGCGCTCTGCATGGTGGTCTCCACGGGCGTCGGAGGCGGCCTGATCCTGAACAACCAGCTCCACCCCGGACCCACCGGCAACGCGGGCCACATCGGTCACATCAGCGTGGCCTTCGACGGGGAACCGTGCGTCTGCGGCGGCCGCGGCTGCGTCGAGTCGATCGCCTCCGGCACGGCCATCGCGCGCTGGGCCCTGACCCAGGGCTGGACCCCGTCGAACGGCGTGAGCGCGGACAGCGGGAACAGCGCCGCCGGCCGGCGGACGACGGGCACCACGCGTGACGCCACCGCGGCGGGCGTGGCCGCAGCGGCCGCCGCCGGCGACCCGATCGCCCTGGCCGCCTTCGACCGCGCGGGCCGCGCCCTGGCCGCCGCCATCGCGGCCACCGCGACCCTCGTCGAAACGGACATCGCGGTGATCGGCGGCGGAGTCGCCGCCGCCGGCGACACCCTCTTCACACCGATCCGCACCCACCTCGCGACGTACGCCACGCTCTCCTTCGTCAAGGAGCTGCACGTCGTACCGGCGACCCTGGGCACCCACGCGGGCCTGATCGGCGCGGCCGCCGCGGCGACGATGCTGCTGCCGTCGCCCTCGCCGTGAACGTCAGGGCCCTGCCGCGAACGTCAGGGCCCGGCCCTGAACGTCAGGGCTTGACGGACCGGTAGTACCGGCGCGCGCCCTCGTGCAGTTCCAGGGGATCGGTGTAGATCGCCGTCCGCAGGTCCACCAGCTGCGCCGCGTGCACCTCGCGTCCGACGCGGTCGCGGCTGAGGATCACCGTCCGCGTCAGCTGCTCGGTGAGCTCGGGGTCCGTTCCCTGCGTGGTCACGAGCAGGTTCGGCACGGCCACGGTCGTCACCGCGCTGGTGTTGCGCGCCCGCGCGTACGCGTCCTGCGGCATCACCGCCGTCCGGTAGTGGCGCGCCGGGCTCCCGGCCCCCTGCAGCTGCTCCACCAGGTCGCCGAGCTGCACCAGCCGGATGTCGAACCGCTCCGACAGCTCGCGCACCGCGTTCGTCGGCAGGCCGCCGGACCAGAAGAAGGCGTCGATCCGGCCGGCCTCCAGCTCGGTCGGCATGGTGTCGATGCCGATGGACACCGGCGTGATGTCCAGCACCGGGTCCAGCTTGGCCGCGGTGAGCAGCCGCTCCGAGACGAGCCGCACCCCGGACCCCGGCTGGCCGATCGCGACCCGCTTGCCCCGCAGGTCCCGCGCCGACTGCACCGGCGACCCGGCGGGCACCACCAGCTGCACGTAGTCGTCGTAGAGCCGCGCGCAGCCGCGCAGCAGGTCCGCGCCGGGCTTCCCGTCGAGCCGGTACTTGGCGACCGCGTCCGCCGTCGCCACCGTGAAGTTCGCCTCGCCGGAGGCAAGCCGCTTCAGGTTCTCCTGCGAGCCCTCGCTGGTCTCCAGCCGTACCTTCACCCCGGGCATGTCCCGCGCGAGGGCCTGCTCCAGCAGCTGCCCGTACCGGTGGTAGACCCCCGTCTGCGCGCCCGTGCTGATGGTCAGCTCGCCGCGCAGCTCCGGCTCCCCGAAGGGCTTCAACCACCAGGTCAGGACCCCGAGCACGGCGAGTACGGCCACAAGGACGCGCAGGGCGTGGCGCCTGCTGATCCGGGGCGGTACGAGAGGCATGGCCGCGATCCTGCCACCCGCCCGCCGTCCTGTCACGGCACGGGCCGTCCGGGCCCCCCGGGCGCAGCCGATCCGCAGCTCGGGCCGCATGCGCCGGCGGGCCGGCGCGGGCCGGCCGCACGCGGGACCGGAGGTCTTCCGGGTACCGCCTACCCTTGTTGCATGACCAGCAGCGACCGGAGCCAGGCAGTGGACGTGAAGCGAAGCTACGAGGTGCGCACTTACGGGTGCCAGATGAACGTGCACGACTCGGAGCGGCTCTCCGGTCTGCTGGAGGACGCCGGCTACGTCCGCGCGCCCGAGGGCTCCGACGGCGACGCCGACGTCGTGGTCTTCAACACCTGCGCGGTCCGCGAGAACGCCGACAACAAGCTGTACGGCAACCTCGGCCGGCTGGCCCCGATGAAGACCAAGCGCCCCGGCATGCAGATCGCCGTCGGCGGCTGCCTCGCGCAGAAGGACCGCGACACGATCGTCAAGAAGGCCCCGTGGGTCGACGTCGTCTTCGGTACGCACAACATCGGCAAGCTCCCCGTGCTGCTGGAGCGCGCCCGCATCCAGGAGGAGGCGCAGGTCGAGATCGCCGAGTCGCTGGAGGCGTTCCCCTCGACGCTCCCGACCCGCCGCGAGTCCGCGTACGCCGCCTGGGTCTCGATCTCCGTCGGCTGCAACAACACCTGCACCTTCTGCATCGTCCCGGCGCTGCGCGGCAAGGAGGAGGACCGCCGCCCCGGCGACATCCTCGCCGAGGTGGAGGCCCTGGTCGCCGAGGGCGTCTCGGAGATCACCCTGCTCGGCCAGAACGTGAACGCGTACGGCTCCGACCTCGGCGACCGCGAGGCCTTCAGCAAGCTGCTGCGCGCCTGCGGCCAGATCGAGGGCCTGGAGCGGGTCCGCTTCACCTCCCCGCACCCGCGCGACTTCACGGACGACGTGATCGCGGCGATGGCCGAGACCCCGAACGTGATGCCGCAGCTGCACATGCCGCTGCAGTCCGGCTCGGACCCGATCCTCAAGGCGATGCGCCGCTCGTACCGGCAGGAGCGGTTCCTCGGCATCATCGAGAAGGTCCGCGCCGCGATCCCGCACGCCGCGATCTCCACCGACATCATCGTGGGCTTCCCCGGTGAGACGGAGGAGGACTTCCAGCAGACGATGCACACGGTGCGCGAGGCCCGCTTCGCGAACGCCTTCACCTTCCAGTACTCCAAGCGGCCCGGCACCCCCGCGGCCGACATGGAGGGGCAGATCCCCAAGGAGGTCGTGCAGGACCGCTACATGCGCCTGGTCGCCCTCCAGGAGGAGATCTCCTGGGAGGAGAACAAGAAGCAGGTCGGGCGCACGCTGGAGGTCATGGTCGCGGAGGGCGAGGGCCGCAAGGACGGTGCCACGCACCGCCTGTCGGGCCGCGCCCCGGACAACCGCCTGGTGCACTTCACGAAGCCGGAGGGCGAGGTCCGCCCGGGTGACGTGGTCACCGTGGACATCACCTACGCGGCCCCGCACCACCTGCTGGCCGAGGGTCCGACCCTGACCGTGCGCCGCACGCGCGCGGGCGACGCCTGGGAGAAGCGCAACGCCGCCCCGGCCCGGCCGGCCGGCGTCATGCTCGGCATCCCGACCCTGGGTGCCCCGGCGCCCCTCCCGCCCGTCACGTCCGGCTGCTCGGTGCCCGCGTCCTCCTGAGGCGGGCACACCGTCCTGAGGCAGGCGTCGCACACCGTCGCGCGGGGCCCGGGGCGCGGGCCTGTGGCCGGCTCTGGAGCCGCGCCGACCGCCTCCCCTTCGTCCTGCGCGTCCGGCTAGGCTGCGGATCATGCTCGTAGCCGCTGCCGTCTGTCCCGCCCCGCCGCTGCTCGTGCCGGAGGTCGCCGCGGGGGCCGCCGCCGAACTCGGCGACGCCCGCACCGCCTGCTCCGACGCGCTGGCGGTGCTCGCCGCCTCCCGGCCCGACCTGCTGGTCCTGGTCGGAGCCGCCGACCAGGAGCACCTCGGGACCTACCCCCAGGGCGCCCGCGGCAGCTTCCGCGGATTCGGCGTCGAGAGCGACGTCCAGCTCGGGGAGGGCGAGGCGGGGCCGCGCCCGCTGCCCGCCTCACTGGCCGTGGGCGCCTGGCTGCTCGGGCACGCCCGGTGGGGCGCCGCCCCGGTCGAGGGGCTCGGGGTCGCGGAGTCGCTGGAAACCGCGCGGTGTCTGCAAACCGGCCGGGAACTGGCCGCGCGTTCCGCCCGGGTCGCGCTGCTCGTGATGGGTGACGGCAGTACCCGACGGAGCCTCAAGGCCCCCGGATACCTCGACGAGCGCGCCGCCGCCTTCGACGCGTCCGCCGCCCGTGCGCTGGGCACCGCCGACGTGGCCGCGCTCGCCGCGCTCGACACCGGGCTCGCGGCCGAACTCCAGGCCGCCGGCCGGGCTCCCTGGCAGGTGCTGGCCGGCGCCGCCGAGGACGCGGACCTGGACGGGCGCCTGCTGTACGAGGACGCGCCGTACGGCGTGGGGTACGTCGTCTCCGCCTGGTCGTAGGCGCGGAAACCGCCCGACCGTAGGCGCGGAAAAACGACGAAAGGGGCGCGGGACCGGCATCAGCCGGTTCCGCGCCCCTTTCCGGGACCGCGTCAGGTGGCGGCCGGCGGCGTCGTAGGGGGCCCGCCGGGGCTGTCCTTGTGCGCGATCTTGCCCAGGGCGTCCTTCGCCTTGCCCGTGCCGCTCGTGATCCGGTCGCTGTACTTGCCGTGGGTCTTGGAGTCCACGGCCCTGGCCACCTTGTCGAGACCCTCGGCGATCTTGCCCTCGTTCTTCTGGGCGAGGTCGCCGACCTTCTCCTTCGCCGGAGCGAGCTTGGCCTTCAGATTGTCCAGCAGGCCCATGGGTCACCTTCCGTTGGCGGTCGCTACGTACGGGCGCCCTCGCCGGCCTCGCTGTCCGCGGCCACCTCGGCCGACTGCTGCTTCGGGATCTCCACGGCTTCCGCCGCCGGAGCCTCCGCGGCAACAGGCTCGGCCTCGGCCTCGTCGGCCGCACCGGACTCCGCCGTCAGTGCCTCGGCCGCGACCTCCTCGGTCGCAGCTTCGTCCTTACGACGAAAAAACCGATCAAAAACGCCCATGTCTACTCCCGTAACGTTACTCGTGCGAGTGAAGTTCCGCCTTGGCCGGACCGGCCTCCGCCAGGTGCGCGCAGAGCGCATGCCGGGCCGGAACCTCGCCAGGGCAACGACCCCGCCCCCACCCCGTCACGTAACTCGATCGGGTACACGCCGTGAGGTTTGCGAGACTGGGGCAGTGAGGAAAGCAGCCCCCGCACCGCGGGTCATCGCCGTCGTCGGTCCCACCGCGGCCGGAAAGTCCGACTTGGGCGTCGCCCTGGCCCGCCGTTTCGACGGCGAAGTCGTCAACGCCGACTCCATGCAGCTGTACCGGGGGATGGACATCGGCACCGCCAAGCTGACGACCGAGGAACGCGGCGGTGTCCCGCACCACCTCCTCGACATCTGGGACGTCACCGATACCGCCAACGTCGCCGAGTACCAGCGCCTGGCCCGCCTGGAGATCGACAGGCTGCTCGCGCAGGGCCGTACGCCGGTCCTCGTGGGCGGATCAGGCCTGTACGTCCGGGGCGCCCTCGACGTCATGGAGTTCCCCGGCACCGACCCCGAGGTCCGGGCCCGGCTGGAGGAAGAGGTCACGTTGCGCGGCCCCGGCGCCCTGCACGCCCGGCTCGCCGCCGCCGACCCGGCCGCCGCCCAGGCCATCCTGCCCAGCAACGGCCGCCGCATCGTGCGCGCGCTGGAGGTCATCGAGATCACCGGCCGCCCCTTCACCGCCAACCTGCCCGGCCACGAGTCCGTCTACGACACCGTGCAGATCGGCGTCGACGTCGCCCGGCCGGAGCTCGACGAGCGGATCGCGCTGCGGGTGGACCGGATGTGGGAGGCCGGGTTGGTGGACGAGGTCCGAGCGCTGGAAGCCCGGGGGCTGCGTGACGGAATCACCGCTTCCAGGGCACTCGGCTACCAACAAGTGCTGGCGGCGCTGGCCGGGGAATGCACCGAGGACGAGGCCCGGGCGGAGACCGTCCGGGCGACCAAGCGGTTCGCCCGCCGCCAGGACTCCTGGTTCCGCCGGGACCCGCGCGTGCACTGGCTCAGCGGCGCCGCCGCCGACCGGGGGGAACTCCCCCGACTCGCGCAGTCGTTGGTCGAACGAGCGGTCACAGCCTGATCACGTGATGGCATCGGGACGCCCCGCGCGCCCGTCCGGGGCCCGGGGCCGTGCCATCATCAAACTCTGCGGGTGCGGTCACCTGCGGTCAATGGCGGCGCACTGAGTCCGAGTGGGGAGGGCGCGTGGCGATGGAGGCCGGCCCTCGTGACACCGGGCGGGACGACACCCGGCGGGAAGCGGACCCGAGGCTTCTCGACGGAACGGACGGGTCCGCCGGGCTCGGGCTGCCCGCCGATCCCGCCCGACTGACCCCCGACGGCCCGGACAGCCCGGACACCGCCGAGGCCGAGGCGGCCGCCGGGCCCGAGTTCGAGGTCGAACTGCGCCCGCAGCGCCGCCTTCGCCTGTGGCAGATCGCCCCCATCGTGATGCTCGCCGCCGCCGGTTCGCTGATGTTCGCCTTCCCGCTCGCCTTCGAGTTCGGCGACGGCGGAGCCGTGGTCGCCATGCTCGGCTTCCTCATCAGCTGCTGCGCCGGAGGCTGGGGCATGATGGCCGCCCGCCGGGTCGGCTACACGTGGCCCGGGCTCCCGGCCCGGGGGAGCGGCCGCCGCCCCGACTGGCGCATGGCCGCGCTGTACGCCGTGGTCGTGCTGGCCGTCGTCGCGCTCGCCGTCTACCGGGTCGCCCGGCTCCGCTGACCGCCGCGGACCGCTCGGTGCCCCTGAGCAGGGGCTCGGTACCATGGGCGGGTGACGCAGACCAGCCTCTCCTTCCTCAAGGGCCACGGCACCGAGAACGACTTCGTGATCGTCCCGGACCCGGACAACGCCGTAGAGCTGCCCGCATCCGCCGTCGCCAAGCTGTGCGACCGGCGGGCCGGCATCGGCGCGGACGGCGTCCTGCACGTCGTCCGGTCCGCCGCGCACCCCGAGGCGGCGCACCTGGCCGACGAGGCGGAGTGGTTCATGGACTACCGCAACAGCGACGGCTCCATCGCCGAGATGTGCGGCAACGGCGTGCGCGTCTTCGCCCGCTACCTCCAGTACGCCGGCCACGTCGAGCCCGGGGACCTCGCGGTCGCCACCCGCGGCGGCGTCAAGCGGGTGCACCTCGACAAGACGGGCGACGTCACCGTCTCCATGGGCCGCGCCGAGCTCCCCGAGGGCGAGGTCACGGTCAGCGTCGGCTCCCGGAGCTGGCCCGCGCGCAACGTGAACATGGGGAACCCGCACGCCGTGGCCTTCGTTGAAAGCCTCGACGACGCCGGGAGCCTGCTCACCGCCCCGCCCTTCAGCCCGGCGTCCGCCTACCCGACGGGTGTCAACGTCGAGTTCGTCGTCGACCGCGGCCCCCGGCACGTCGCCATGCGCGTCCACGAACGCGGCTCCGGCGAGACCCGCTCCTGCGGCACCGGCGCCTGCGCCGTCGCCGTCGCCGCCATCCGCCGCGACGGCGCCGACCCGGCCACCACCGGCGAACCGGTCTCGTACACCGTCGACCTCCCCGGCGGAACCCTGGTCATCACCGAGCACCCCGACGGGCAGATCGACATGACCGGACCCGCCGTGATCGTGGCCAAGGGCGAGTTCGACGAGGCCTGGCTCACCGAAACGGCTTTCGGCTGAGGATTCCCTCTCATGGGTGATCCGTTTCACGCTGAGCGAGAGGTGGACTGCGCCACGTGGTGGGGTCGGTAACATCAGGCACCGGCCCTGAGGGCGCACCCCATGCCCGCCACCGCCGGTCGAAGCCGCCGGAGGTGCCCATGAGTGCAGAGGCCACGAACCCAGAAGCACATCCCGAAGCGCGCCCTGAGCTCCGCAGACGGGGCCGGACCAGGCTCGATCTGCGCCGGCTCGGGCGAGCGGCGCTGCTCGGGCCCACGTCCCGCGACCGGCTGCCGGACGCGATCGGCCACGTGGCCGAGGCGCACCGCGCCCACCATCCGGACGCCGATCTGTCCGTTCTGCGGCGGGCGTACCTCCTCGCCGAGACCTCGCACCGCGGTCAGACGCGCAAAAGCGGTGAGCCGTACATCACACATCCGCTCGCCGTCACCCTGATCCTCGCCGAACTGGGCGCCGAGACCACCACCTTGACGGCCTCTCTGCTCCACGACACCGTCGAGGACACCGATGTGACCCTCGATCAGGTACGGGAGGAATTCGGGGACGAGGTGTGCTTCATCGTCGACGGCGTCACCAAGGTCGAGAAGATCGACTACGGCGCCGCCGCCGAACCGGAGACCTTCCGCAAGATGCTCGTCGCCACCGGCAACGACGTCCGCGTCATGTCCATCAAACTCGCCGACCGGCTGCACAACATGCGCACCCTGGGCGTGATGCGCCCCGAGAAACAGGCCCGCATCGCCAAGGTCACGCGCGACGTCCTCATCCCGCTGGCCGAACGGCTCGGCGTCCAGGCCCTCAAGACCGAGCTGGAAGACCTCGTCTTCGCGATCCTGCACCCCGAGGAGTACGAGAGCACCCGCGCGCTCATCGCGGCCCACACCGGGGAGGGCGACCCGCTGCCCGCCATCGCCGACTCCGTACGGGGCGTCCTGCGCGACGCCGGCATCGCCGCCGAGGTGGAGGTACGGCCGCGGCACTTCGTCTCCGTACACCGCATCGCCCGCGGCCGCGGCGAGCTGCGCGGCTCCGACTTCGGCCGCATCCTCGTCCTCGTCGGCGAGAACGCCGACTGCTACGCGGTACTGGGCGAGCTGCACACCTGCTTCACGCCGGTCATCTCGGAGTTCAAGGACTTCATCGCGACCCCGAAGTTCAACCTCTACCAGTCGCTGCACACCGCCGTCGCCACACCCGAGGGCTTCGTGGCCGAGGTCATCGTGCGGACCCGGCAGATGCACCGCGTCGCGGAGGCCGGCGTGGTGGCGCTCGGCAATCCGTACGCCACCGCCACACCGGACGCCGCCGCCCACCCGGACGAGGAGCGGGCCGACCCGACGCGGCCCGGCTGGCTGTCCAGGCTGCTCGACTGGCAGCAGTCCGCGCCCGACCCGGACACCTTCTGGAGCGTGCTCCGCGCGGAACTGGCCCAGGACCGGGAAATCACCGTGTTCCGGGCGGACGGAGGCACGCTGGGCCTGCCGGCCGGGGCCAGCTGCATCGACGCCGCCTACGCGCAGCACGGCGAGGCGGCCCACGGCTGTATCGGCGCCCGGGTCAACGGGCGCCTCACCTCCCTGTCCTCCCCGCTGTCCGACGGGGACACCGTGCAGCTGCTGCTCGCGCAGGACGCCTCCTCGGGGCCGTCCGCCGAATGGCTGGACCACGCGCGGACCCCGGCCGCCCGGATCGCCATCAGCAGCTGGCTGGAGTCCCATCCCGACCGGGCGATGGCCACCACCTCGGCCGCGCGGGCCCCGCTGTCCGTGGTCGGTGCCCGCGGCGGCGGAGGCAACGCGGTCGCCGAGCTGCCGGACGCCCCGGTGCGGCTGGCCGGATGCTGCACGCCGGTGCCGCCGGACGCGGTCGCCGGCTTCCTGGTCCGGGGCGGGGCCGTCACCGTGCACCGCATCCACTGCGCGGCGGTGGCGCAGATGCGCGCCGTGGGGCGCACCTCCGTCGCCGTGCACTGGCGGGCCACGGCGGACTGCCGGGTCACACTGCTCGCCGAATCGTTCGGCCGCCCGCACCTGCTGGCCGACCTGACCGAGGCGATCGCCCGGGAGGGGGTCGAGGTGGTATCGGCGACCGTGGAACCCCCGGTCGAGCAGCGGGTCCGGCACACGTACACCCTGCAGCTGCCCGACGCGGCCGGGCTGCCCGCGCTGATGCGGGCGATGCGCGACGTGCCGGGTGTGTACGACGTCAGCCGGGTCCAGGCCGGCGAGGGACGCGGGGGTCACCCGGCGTAGGCCGGGACGGCCCCGGAAGGTCCCGTTCGAGTGGACCCGTCGCGCGCCGTGCACGGCCGTGCGGTGGGCGCTGGTAAGCGGTGGTGGATGCAGCTCTCCTCCCCGCGCCTGCGCGCCGCCCTGCTCGCCGCGGCCTCCCTCACCCTCGTCGCCGCCGTCCTGCCCCCGCCGAAGCCGCTGGGCATCGGCGACCGGCTCTTCCCGGAGCTCGGGAACCCCGGGTACGACGTGCTCTCGTACGACCTGTCCTTCACCTACAAGGACAACCGGAGCCCGCTCGACGCCGTCACGGTCATCGGCGCCCGTGCCCTGGAGCCGATGGAGCGGATCAACCTTGACTTCACCCACGGCAAGGTGGCGTCCGCCCGGGTCAACGGGCAGCCGGCGCGCTTCGAGAGCGTGGGCGAGGACCTCGTACTGACCCCCGCGCACCCGGTGGCGGACAACACGCCGCTGCACATCGAGGTCCGGCACACCAGCGACCCGCGCGGACGCGGCGACGGCGGCTGGGTGCCCACCGAGGACGGCCTGGCCATGGCCAACCAGGCGGACGCCGCCCACCGCGTGTTCCCCTGCAACGACCACCCCGCCGACAAGGCGTACTTCACCTTCCGGATCACCGCCCCGGCCGCGCTCACGGCCGTCGCCAACGGGGTGGCGACGGCCCCCGCCGTGCGCATCGGCCCGGCGGCGACCTGGACGTACAAGACCCTGCACCCGATGGCCACCGAGCTGGCCCAGGTCTCGGTGGGCCGGTCCGCCGTCGTGCACGGCACCGGACCGCACGGGCTGCCGCTGCGCGACGTGGTGCCCGCGGAGGACCGGGGGCGCCTGGCCCCGTGGCTGAAGAAGACCGCCGGCCACATCGCGTGGATGGAGGAGCGGGTCGGCCGCTACCCCTTCGAGAACTACGGGGTGCTGATCGCGCGGGCCACGACCGGCTTCGAGCTGGAGACGCAGACCCTCTCCCTCTTCGAGAACGGCCTGTTCTCGGGCGAGGGCTACCCCGAGTGGTACGTCGAAGCCGTCATGGTCCACGAGCTGGCCCACCAGTGGTTCGGCGACAGCGTCACCCCGCGGACCTGGTCGGACCTGTGGCTCAACGAGGGACACGCCACCTGGTACGAGGCCCTGTACGCGGACGGGCTCGGCAAGTACTCCCTGGAGCGGCGCATGCGCGAGGCGTACCAGCGCTCCGACCAGTGGCGGGCGGCGGGCGGCCCGCCGGCCGCCCCGAAGGCCCCGGCGCCCGGCGAGAAGATCGGGCTGTTCCGGCCGGTGGTCTACGACGGGGCCGCACTGATCCTCTACGCGCTGCGGCAGGAGATCGGCACCGAGGCCTTCGACCGGGTCGAGCGGCGCTGGGTCTCGGAGTACCGGGACGGGGTCGCGGGCACGGCGGACTTCGTACGCCTGGCCTCACAGGAGGCGGGCCGGGACCTCGGAGCCTTCCTGGAGCCGTGGCTGTACGGGAAGACGACCCCGGCGATGCCCGGGCACCCGGAGTGGAGCGGCCCGGCCGCACCCGTCGAATAAAGCGTGTGACCCGCGGGGAACGGGCATGTCACCATCGACGGGGCCGTTCGGGGAATCCCCGGACGGTGTGACACGTTGGACATGACAGTCAACGTGACAGTGCTATTCGAAACGACGTAAGGATCCAATGACCTCCTCTTCTTCCCCTTCCCAGGACGCGCGGGACGCACAGGACGTGCGGGACACGCAGAGCTTCACCGAGAGCCTTCGGGCCGATGCCCTGATGGAAGAGGACGTCGCCTGGAGCCACGAGATCGACGGAGACCGGGACGGCGAGCAGTTCGAACGCTCGGAGCGCGCGGCCCTGCGCCGCGTGGCCGGCCTCTCCACCGAGCTCGAAGACGTCACCGAGGTCGAGTACCGGCAGCTGCGCCTGGAGCGCGTCGTGCTCGTCGGTGTCTGGACCTCCGGCACGGTGATCGACGCGGAGAACTCCCTCGCGGAGCTCGCCGCCCTCGCCGAGACGGCGGGTGCCCTCGTACTCGACGGTGTGATCCAGCGCCGCGACAAGCCGGACCCGGCCACCTTCATCGGCTCGGGCAAGGCGCGCGAGCTGCGTGACATCGTCATGGAGAGCGGCGCCGACACCGTCGTCTGCGACGGCGAACTCAGCCCCGGCCAGCTCATCGCCCTCGAGGACGTCGTCAAGGTGAAGGTGGTCGACCGGACCGCCCTCATCCTCGACATCTTCGCCCAGCACGCCAAGTCCCGAGAGGGCAAGGCACAGGTCGCGCTCGCGCAGATGCAGTACATGCTGCCGAGACTGCGTGGCTGGGGTGCCTCGCTGTCCCGGCAGATGGGCGGCGGCGGTGGTGGCGGCATGGCCACCCGAGGCCCCGGTGAGACCAAGATCGAGACCGACCGGCGCCGGATCCGCGAGAAGATGGCGAAGATGCGCCGGGAGATCGCGGAGATGAAGACCGGCCGCGACATCAAGCGGCAGGAACGGCGCCGCAACAAGGTGCCCTCGGTCGCCATCGCCGGCTACACCAACGCGGGCAAGTCCTCGCTGCTCAACCGCCTCACGGGCGCGGGCGTGCTGGTGGAGAACGCACTGTTCGCCACCCTCGACCCGACCGTGCGCCGGGCCGAGACGCCGAGCGGCCGCATCTACACCCTGGCCGACACGGTCGGCTTCGTCCGGCACCTGCCGCACCACCTCGTCGAGGCGTTCCGCTCCACGATGGAGGAGGTCGGGGACTCCGACCTGATCCTGCACATCGTGGACGGTTCACACCCGGCGCCGGAGGAGCAGCTGGCGGCGGTGCGCGAGGTGATCCGCGAGGTCGGCGCGGTGAACGTGCCCGAGATCGTCGTGATCAACAAGGCGGACGCCTCGGATCCGCTCGTACTGCAGCGGTTGCTGCGGATCGAGCGGCACTCCATCGCCGTCTCGGCCCGGACGGGCATGGGCATCGAGGAACTCCTCACGCTCATCGATTCCGAACTGCCCCGGCCCGAGGTCGAGGTGGAGGCCATGGTGCCGTACACGCGCGGCTCGCTGGTCGCCAAGGCGCATGCCGAGGGCGAGGTGATCTCCGAGGAGCACACCCCGGAGGGCACCCTGCTCAGGGCGCGGGTCCACCAGGAACTGGCGGCGGACCTGGCGCCGTACGCGCTCGCGAAGCGGTAAGTCGCTTTGACGGCTCGACGGCTCGACGGCTCGACGGCTCGAGGGCTCGACGGCTTGACGGCTTGACGGCTGAATGACTGAGGGCCCCCTGCGATGCGGGGGGCCCTCAGTCATTCATTCACTCATTCACTCTCGCTCCGGGGCTACTTGAACTTGCCGCTGACGGCGTCGAAGATGCCCTTCGCCTCAGGACCGAGCCGCGGTCCGGCCAGCCAGCCAGCCTTGGCCGGGCCGATCGAGGTGTTCGAGACCAGGGCCGGCTTGCCGTCGGCGCCCGCCGCGACCCAGCCACCACCGGAGGAACCACCGGTCATGGTGCAGCCGATGCGGTACATCACCGGGTCGTTCGCGTTCAAGGACAGCCGGCCCGGCTTGTCCGTGCACTGGAAGGCCCGCTGGCCGTCGAACGGAGCCGCCGCCGGGTAGCCCGTCGCCGTGATGCTCGCGACCTTCTGCACGGCCGGAGCGGCGAACTCCACCGGGAGCGCGGAACCGACCGTCTCCTCCAGCGACTTGCCGCTGCCCTTCTCCGGCGTCACGTGCAGCACCGCGAAGTCGTACGGGGCACCCGCGCCGCCGGTCGGACCGCCCGTCGCGATCCACTGGTCGGAGGTCTGCGCCCAGTCACTCCACCAGACGCCGTACGGGGCCACCTGCTCGCGGGGCGTGCCCTTGAGCTGCGCCGCCGGCTTGCCCGCGTTGTTGTAGGAGGGCACGAAGGCGATGTTGCGATACCAGCCGCCGGACTTGCCCGCGTGCACGCAGTGGCCCGCCGTCCAGACCATGTTCGACTTGCCGGGATGAGCCGGGTCCTTGACCACGGTCGCCGAGCAGACCATCGAGCCCTCGGGCCCGTCGAAGAAGACCTTGCCGGACTCGGGAACGCTCTGGTGGTAGGGCGGCTTCGCCTGCTTGGCCGTCACCGCCGCCGGGGCCGGGTCGGTGACGCCCTGGTCCTTGCCCGTGTCCGGGTCGACGACCGGACGCTGCGGCTGCTCCGCGTCACGCATGCGGTCCGGGTCCCACAGGCCCTCGATGATCGGGTTGATGTAGTCGCCCGCCTCACGGAGCCAGTCCTCCTTCTTCCAGTTCTTCCACTCACCCCCCCTCCACTTCTCCAGGTCGATACCGCGTTCCTTGAGCTTGTCCTTGAGCTGGTCCGGGATCTTGATCCCGTCCGTGCCCGGCAGGCTCGCCGCCACGGTCGGCTTGGCGTCGCCGCCGGCCTCCCCGTCGCCGGGGCCGCAGGCAGCCGCGGTCAGCGCGAGCGCGGCCGCGCACAGGATCGCGGTGACCGGTCGGTTCGGTCGCATGTCGTTCGTCCCCCTGGTGATTTCGAGGCGTGGAGTGCAGCCCCCACTATGCCGCTGCCGCCCAGGACGACACAGCCCGGGGCGGCGGTTCCTCATGCTCGCCCCTTGTGGGACAAGGATCTTGGGCACACCCGTGATCCGTTGCCGTCACCGTCGTTGGTACGTACGGGGGATGGGGGAGCAGCGCTCATGTTCGAGGCGCGATCCGGAAGAGCAATCAGTGCGGGAGGACCGACACTCGTGGCTTTCACCGAGCCGGCCGCCGAGGCGGCCGCGACAGAGATCCCCCCTCAAGTGCCGCCGCAGGGGAGCCGGGTACCAGGCTCCGGCGGCCTCCCCGGCGGCTTCGGTGGACCGGGCGGAGCTGCCGGTTCCGTCACCCCCGACGGCATCCTGCGCAGGCAGGCGCAGCGGGAGTCCGCCGCCCGGACGTACGCGCGCTCCCTGCCCATCGTCCCGGTACGCGCGCGTGGGCTGACCATCGAGGGCGCCGACGGGCGGCGTTACCTCGACTGCCTGTCCGGTGCGGGCACCCTCGCCCTCGGGCACAACCACCCGGTGGTGCTCGAAGCGATCCGGGGCGTCCTCGACTCGGGGGCCCCGCTGCACGTCCTGGACCTCGCGACCCCGGTCAAGGACGCCTTCACCACCGAGCTGTTCACCCACCTGCCGCCGGCGCTGGCCGCCGACGCGCGCATCCAGTTCTGCGGGCCGGCCGGTACGGACGCCGTGGAGGCCGCCCTCAAACTGGTCCGTACCGCGACCGGACGCTCCGGGATGCTCGCCTTCACGGGGGCCTACCACGGCATGACCGCCGGAGCCCTGGACGCCTCCGGCGGCGCCCGGGACGTACGGGTGACCCGGCTGCCGTACCCGCAGGACTTCCGCTGCCCGTTCGGCGTCGGCGGCCCCGAGGGCGCCGAACTCGGCGCGCGCTGGACGGAGAACCTGCTCGACGACCCCAAGGGCGGGGTGGCCGCCCCCGCCGGCATGATCGTCGAACCCGTGCAGGGAGAGGGCGGGGTCATCCCCGCCCCGGACGCCTGGCTGCGCCGGATGCGGGAGATCACCGCGGCCCGGGGGATCCCGCTCATCGCGGACGAGGTGCAGACGGGCGTCGGCCGGACCGGCGCCTTCTGGGGTGTCGACCACGCCGGGGTGGTGCCCGACGTGATGGTCCTGTCCAAGGCAATCGGCGGCAGTCTGCCGCTCGCGGTGATCG
Source organism: Streptomyces sp. NPDC028910 (assembly GCF_055564955.1). Classification (NCBI taxonomy): domain Bacteria; kingdom Bacillati; phylum Actinomycetota; class Actinomycetes; order Kitasatosporales; family Streptomycetaceae; genus Streptomyces; species Streptomyces sp. NPDC028910. The sequence goes on from NZ_JBVHVF010000012.1 coordinate 66,959, forward strand.
TGTACCGGGCGGGCCTGGACGTCTGGGCCCCCGGGGCACATGCCGGCACCTTCCGCGGCAACCAGCTGGCCATGGCCGCCGGTACCGCCACGCTCGCCTTCGTACGCGAGAACCGGCTCGCCGAGCGCGCCGCCGTGCTGGGCGAGCGGATGCTGACGGCCCTGCGCGGCCTGGCCTCCGACCATCCCTGTATCGGGGACGTCCGGGGCCGGGGCCTGATGATCGGCGTCGAACTCGCCGATCCCGACACCGGGGCCCCCGCACCGGCCCTCGCCGCGGCCGTCCGCCAGGAGTGTCTGGACCGCGGCCTGATCGTCGAACTAGGCGGCCGCCACGGCGCCGTAGTCCGCCTGCTCCCCCCGCTGACCCTGACCGACGAGCAGGCCGCGGCGGTCCTCGACCGCCTGGCCGACGCCATCCCGGCCGCCGCCCGCCGGACCCACTGACCCGCACCCCGAGGACCCGCGATGCCAGACCCGCACCCGTCCACGCCCATCACTCCCGTCACCCCCACCACCCCAATCCACCCGAACCCACTACCGGAGCCCCCGGTCGCCCACCAGCCACCACCGGCCTCGGCACCCGACCGGCCCGCCACACCACAGGCACCGGCCCACCCGCAGCCGCTCCCGGCCCCCGGCCTCGCCCCCGGGCAGCCGACGCCCCCGCGTGCCACCACCCCCCGCCCCGACCCCGGGAGCGTCACCTCGGGGCAGCCGTCATCGCCGCCGGACATCGAGCCCGCGACCCCGGCGGCCCCCGCGACGCGCGACTCCGCCGGGACCCCTGCCCCGACGCGGCCGGGCTCAGCGACGCGGTTGTCCCCGGCGCCCCGGCTCAACGTGCCCGAAGCGCAGGCCTCCGGACCCGCCGAGAGCCCTTCGGCTCCGCCCGCCGAGGGCCGCCAGCCGTGGCCCGCGTCAGCGACGTCTCCCGACCCCGCTCCCCCCGGGCCCCTGCACCCGGCTCCCCCCGCGTGGAAGCCCGCCGGCCCCGCAGCGCCGCCGCCCGCTCCCGCAGCAGACGCGACGGCGTCGCCCCCCACCACCGCCCCAGGTGCCGAACACGGGCCGACCCCCGCGTCGGCAGCCGGAGCCGCCGAACCGCACGCCGCCTCCGCCTCCCCGGCCGCCGAACCGCACGCCGCCTCCGCCGACCCGGCCGCCGGGCCCCGCTTCGGTACGCCCGCCTGCCCCGACGAGCTCACACCGGAGGGGCAGCCGCCGCAGGGCCAGGCGGACACCCCGGCCGCGCCGCCCCCACAGCTCCCCGCAGCGGGCACGGCGCCGACGGCCACCGTGCCGCGGCAGAAGGACGGCACGCCCAGACCCCGTTCCGGCTGGACAGGCACCCTCCGACCGGAGCCGGCCGCGCTGCCCGACCTCCTGGACCACCCCGACCCGGCCGTCGCCGCCGAAGCCGCGGCAGTGGAGAACCTGCTCCGGTGCTGGGTCCGCGAAGCCGGACTCGGCCGCCCCGACGGCCCCGCCGGGACCCCTCTTCGTATCCCCCTTCCCGCATCCGGCACGGCCCTGCTCGTCTTCGTCCGCCACTGGTCCCACGCCGGCTGGCACCGCTTCGGTCCCGCCCGGCTCGAAGGCGCACCCGCCGCCGCGCCCTCCCTGGACGCCGTCACCCTCGCCGCGCTCATCGCCCGAGAGGGCACGAGCGGTGGCCGCGGCAGCGCCGACCTCGTCGGCCGGGTCGCCGACTCGGTCCGCCGTACCGCCGAGTTCATCGCCGACCGCCGAGAACGCCCCACCGCCCCGGCCCCCGTAGGTGGGGACCGCTTCCTCACAGCCGAACAGTCGCTCCTCCTCGGTCACCCCCTCCAACCGGACCCGAAGAGCCGCGAAGGACTCTCCGAGGCCGAGGTACGCCGCTACTCACCCGAACTGCACGGCTGCTTCCCCCTGCACTGGTTCGCGGTCGAACCCGCCGCCCTCGCCACCGAATCCGCCTGGACCGAGAGCGGCCGCCCCGTCTCCGCCCCGCAGCTCCTCGGCCGACTCGCTCCCGGGCTCCCGCTGCCCGACGGCGCCACCCCCCTTCCCCTGCACCCCTGGCAGGCCCGCGACCTGCTCCAGCGCCCTGCCGTCACCGCCCTCCGCGACGCAGGACTCCTGCACGACCTGGGCCCGTACGGCGAGCCCTGGTACCCCACCTCCTCCGTCCGCACCGTCCACCGCCCGGGCGCCCCGGCGATGCTCAAGCTCTCCCTGGGCCTGCGCATCACCAACTCCCGCCGCGAGAACCTCCGTAAGGAACTCCACCGAGGTGTCGAGGTGCACCGGCTGCTCCGCACCGGCCTCGCCGAGCAGTGGCAGGCGGCCCACCCCGGCTTCGACATCGTCCGCGACCCCGCCTGGGTCGCCGTGGACGCCCCGGACGGCACCCCGGTCCCCGGACTCGACGCCCTGCTGCGCCACAACCCCTTCCGCTCCGGCGACGACGCCGTCTGCATCGCCGCGCTCACCGCTCCCCGCCCATGGCCCGGCCGGAACGCCATGAGCTCCCGCCTCGCCGAGCTCGTCTCCGGCCTCGCCGCCGCCACCGGACACACCACCTCCGCCGTCGCCGCCGAGTGGTTCCTGCGCTACCTCGACCACGTGGTCCTGCCGGTCCTCGCCTTCGACGCGCTCGCCGGCATCGCCCTCGAATCACACCAGCAGAACACCCTGGTCCTCCTCGACCCGGCCGGCTGGCCGATCGGCGGCCGCTACCGCGACAACCAGGGCTACTACTTCCGCGAATCCCGCCGCGCGGAACTGGAGCACCGGCTCCCCAGTATCGGCAGCGCCAGCGACACTTTCGTCTCCGACGCCGTCACCGACGAACGCTTCGCCTACTACCTCGGCATCAACAACGTGCTCGGCCTCATCGGCGCCTTCGGATCCCAGCGGCTCGCCGACGAACGCGTCCTCCTCGCCGCCTTCCGCCGCTTCCTCGCCAAGGCCGCGGACCTCGGCCCGCTCCCCACGCGGCTGCTCGACTCGCCCACCCTGCGCTGCAAGGCGAACCTCCTCACCCGCCTGGGCGGTCTCGACGAGCTGGTCGGCCCCGTCGACACCCAGTCCGTCTACGTCACCATCACCAACCCCCTTCACGATTGACGCGTCGGCGCCGACGCGGAGAAGAGCCCCCGATGCGCTCCACCGACACCCCTGCCCCTTCCGCCGGACCCGCGCTCGACGCCATGGACGACATCGTCGAAGCACGCCTCAACGCCGACCTGTTGCCGCTGCTCGCCGAAGCCGACCTGCTCGATTCCCCGGCCACCTGGGGCAGCACCACCACACCCGCCGGAGCCTTCCGCCTCGAGCCCGTACGCCCGGACCGCGACCTGGAGCTCCTCACCGGCTGGATGAACGACCCCGACGTGGCCGCCTACTGGGAGCTCGCCGGCCCCGCCGCGGTCACCGCCGCCCACCTACGGGCCCAGCTCGACGGCGACGGCCGCAGCATCCCCTGCCTCGGCCTCCTCGACGGCACGCCGATGAGCTACTGGGAGATCTACCGGGCCGACCTCGACCCGCTCTCCCGGCACTACCCCGCGCGCCCCGACGACACGGGTATCCACCTGCTCATCGGAGACGGCACGAACCGCGGCCGCGGTCTGGGCACGACCCTACTGCGCGCCGTCGCCGACCTGGTCCTCGGCAACCGCCCCCGCTGCACACGCGTCATCGCGGAACCGGACATCCGCAACACCCCCTCCGTATCAGCCTTCCTGAACTCTGGTTTCCGCTGTTACGCGGAAATCGACCTTCCCGAGAAGCGCGCCGCTCTGATGATCCGGGAGCGGGCGCTGCGCAATCTCCTCTGAGTGCCGCCCCGCAAGCCCTGACCGTCGTCGCCGCTTCGCACCTCTCCCTTCGAAAACTCTGCGTCGCGCAGCAAAGTTCCCGATCTTCGAGGAGTCTCGTGCCGAACTTCCCCGCAGCCGCACCCGACACGGCGGAACCCGCCGTGCCACCCTCACCCCAGCACCCCTGCACACCACCCGAACTCACCCGTACGACCTGGGACTTCGCCGCGCGCCGACTGCTCGCCAAGATGCTCGCCGAGTTCGCCTACGAGGAGATCATCAACCCCGTTCCCACCCCGGCCGCCGCCGGCGACGCATGGACCCTGACCCTCGACGACGGCAGCAGCCTCGGCTTCCGCGCCCGCCGCCGTTCGTACGGCAGCTGGCACGTCAGCCCGGACACCATCACCCTCACCCCGCCGCCCCCGCCCCCCTCCCCGGCCCTGCCGACCGGATGGGGAAGCCCGACGGCCTTCGGCGACCCGTACGCCTTCCTCATCCGCGCCCGCACCCTCCTCGGCCTCGACGGACCCACGCTCGGCCACCTCGTCCGGGAGCTGAGCGCCACCCTCGCGGCCGACGCCCGGATCGAGCACACCGCCCTCACCGCCGACGTCCTCGCGGACCTCGACTACGCCGCCCTCGAAGGCCACCAGACCGGCCACCCCTGGCTCGTCCTCAACAAGGGCCGCATCGGACTCTCCGCCTCCGACACCGCGGCCTGGGCCCCCGAGGCACGCACCCGCCAGCGGCTGCCCTGGCTCGCCGCCCACACCTCGCTCGCCGCCTACCGCGGCACCGCCGGGCTGGAGGATCCCGCCCGCCTCTACTCCGCCGAGCTCGACCCCGTCACCCGCGCGGCCTTCGACCAGACCCTGCGCGACCGCGGTCTCGACCCGGTCCGCTACCTCTACCTCCCGGTCCACCCCTGGCAGTGGGACGAGGTCGTCCTGCCCCTCTTCGCCCCGGCCCTCGCCTCCGACGCCCTCGTGCCGCTCCCCGCCGACCCCGACGTGCGCCTGCCCCAGCAGTCGATCCGCACCTTCCTCAACCTCAGCCGCCCCGACCGGCACAGCGTCAAACTCCCGCTCTCCGTCTTCAACACCATGGTCTGGCGGGGCCTGCCCTCCGACCTCGCCCTCGCCGCCCCCGCCGTCACCGCCTGGATCCACTCCCTCCGCGACGCCGACCCCTTCCTCAGGGAGGAATGCCGGGTCATCCTGCTCGGCGAGGTCGCCTCCGTCACCGTCCGCCACCCGGTCTACGACGAGCTCCCCGATGTCCCGTACCAGTACAAGGAGCTCCTCGGCGCGATCTGGCGCGAGCCCCTCGCCGGCCTCCTCGCCCCTGGCGAGCGCGCCCGTACGCTCGCCTCCCTCCTCCACACCGACCCGCGCGGCCGGTCCTTCACCGCCGAGCTCGTCGCCCGGTCCGGTCTGACCCCCACCGCCTGGTTGCAGCGCCTCTTCGCCGCCGTCCTGCCCCCGCTGCTCCACTTCCTCTACCGCTACGGCACCGTCTTCTCCCCGCACGGCGAGAACGCCATCGTGATCTTCGACGAACACGACGTACCTGTCCGGCTCGCGGTCAAGGACTTCGTGGACGACATCAACATCAGCGACGAACCGCTGCCCGAGCTGGACTCCCTGCCCGACGAGGTCCGAGCGGCCCTGCTCACCGAGCCCGCCGACTTCCTGCCCCAGTTCATCCACTCCGGGCTCTTCGTCGGCGTCTTCCGCTACCTCTCGGCCCTGTGCGAGGACCGCCTCGGCGTCCCGGAGAGTGATTTCTGGTCCCTCGTGCGGGCGGAGATCCTGCGCCACCAGGCCCGTTTCCCCGAGCTCAAGGACCGCTACGAGCTCTTCGACCTGCTCGGCGAACGCATCGAGCGGCTCTGCCTGAACCGGAACCGGCTCTACGAAGACGGCTACCGCGACCGCCCCGACCGCCCGCACGCCGTGCGGCACGGCACCGTACTCAACCCCTTGTACCGGCCATGATTCATCGTCGGTGCGCTCGCTGTCGGTGGGGCCCCGTAGGGTTGGCAGTGCTATGACGAAGCCCTCCCTCCCCGACCTGCTGCACGCCGCCGTCTCCGCCGTCGGCGGCACGGAGCGCCCCGGCCAGGTGGCCATGGCCGAAGCCGTCGCCGAAGCGATCGACGACAACTCCCACCGGCTCATCCAGGCCGGTACCGGCACCGGCAAGTCCCTCGGCTACCTGGTGCCGGCCCTCGCCCACGGCGAGCGCGTGGTCGTGGCCACCGCGACCCTCGCCCTCCAGCGGCAGCTCGTCGAGCGCGATCTGCCCCGGACGGTGGAGGCGCTGCATCCGCAGCTGCGCCGCCGCCCGCAGTTCGCCATGCTCAAGGGCCGGTCCAACTATCTGTGCCTGCACCGGCTGCACGAGGGTGCTCCGCAGGACGAGGAGGAGGGCCTCTTCGACCAGTTCGAAGCGGCCACCCCCACCAGCAAGCTCGGCAAGGACCTCCTGCGCCTGCGCGACTGGGCGGACGAGACGGAGACCGGCGACCGCGATGACCTGACACCGGGCGTATCGGACAAGGCCTGGTCGCAGATCTCCGTCTCCTCCCGCGAGTGCCTGGGCGCGACGAAGTGCGCGTACGGAGCCGAGTGCTTCGCGGAAGCCGCACGCGAGCGGGCCAAGCTGGCGGACGTGGTCGTCACCAACCACGCGCTGCTCGCCATCGACGCCATCGAGGGCGCCCCCGTGCTTCCGCAGCACGAGGTGCTGATCGTTGACGAGGCCCACGAGCTGGTCTCCCGGGTGACCGGGGTCGCCACCGGCGAGCTCACGCCCGGGCAGGTCAACCGGGCCGTGAAGCGTGCTGCCAAGCTGGTCGACGAAAAGACGGCCGATGCCCTGCAGACGGCCTCCGAGTCCTTCGAGCGGGTCATGGAGCTCGCGCTCCCGGGCCGCCTGGAGCAGCTCCCCGAAGACCTCGGCTACGCGCTGATGGCACTGCGTGACGCCGCGCGCAATGTGATCTCGGCGATCGGTTCGACCCGCGACAAGTCCGTGCACGACGAGGACGCGGTACGCAAGCAGGCCCTGGCCGCGGTGGAAAGCGTCCACGGGGTGGCGGAGCGGATCACCAACGGCTCCGAGTACGACGTCGTCTGGTACGAGCGCCACGACCGCTTCGGCGCCACCCTCCGGGTCGCTCCGCTGTCGGTGTCCGGCCTGCTGCGCGAGAAGCTGTTCGAGGACCGCTCCGTGGTCCTGACCTCGGCCACCCTCAAACTGGGCGGCGACTTCAACGGGGTCGCTGCCTCCTTGGGCCTGTCCCCCGAGGGGGTCGAGGGGGACGACGTACCCGTCTGGCGGGGACTCGACGTGGGCTCGCCCTTCGACTACCCGAAGCAGGGCATCCTCTACGTCGCCAAGCACCTGGCCACGCCGGGCCGCGAGGGGACCCGCGGCGACATGATGGACGAGCTCGCCGAGCTGATCGAGGCGGCCGGCGGCCGTACCCTCGGACTCTTCTCCTCCATGCGCGGCGCAAAGGCGGCCGCCGAGGAGCTGCGCGCCCGGCTCGACAACCCGATCCTGCTCCAGGGCGAGGAGACGCTCGGCGAGTTGATCAAGGCGTTCGCCGCCGATCCGAAGACCTGCCTGTTCGGGACGCTGTCGCTCTGGCAGGGAGTGGACGTGCCCGGGCCCAGCTGTCAGCTCGTGGTCATGGACCGGATCCCCTTCCCGCGCCCCGACGACCCGCTGATGAGCGCCCGCCAGAAGTCGGTGGAGGAGCACGGCGGCAACGGCTTCATGGCCGTCGCGGCCACGCACGCCGCCCTGCTGATGGCCCAGGGCGCGGGTCGCCTCGTACGGGCCACGGGCGACCGGGGTGTCGTGGCGGTCCTGGACCCGCGGCTGGCCACGGCCCGGTACGGGAGCTTCCTGCGGGCCACGCTGCCGGACTTCTGGTACACCACGGACCGCAACCAGGTCCGCCGCTCCCTCGCCGCGATCGACGCGACGGCCACGGCCGACGGCAAGTAGTCCGCCGGTCCCCGGGCCGAGCGGTCCGCCGGTCCCCCGGGCCGGTCCGCCGGTCCGGGCACAGAACAACCCCCGGGACCGGCGCAGTGGGTCCCGGGGGCTGGATGGCGGCGGCGGGCTCAGACCCGTCGCAGTACCGCGACGACCTTGCCGAGGATGGTCGCCTCATCGCCGGGAATCGGCTGGTAGGCGGAGTTGTGCGGGAGGAGCCAGACATGGCCGTCCTCGCGCTTGAAGCGCTTGACGGTGGCCTCGCCGTCCAGCATCGCGGCGACGATGTCGCCGTTCTCCGCCACCGGCTGGCGACGGACCGTGACCCAGTCGCCGTCACAGATGGCGGCCTCGATCATCGAGTCGCCGACGACCTTGAGGACGAACAGCTCGCCGTCGCCGACGAGCTGGCGGGGGAGCGGGAACACGTCCTCGACCGACTCCTCGGCGAGGATCGGGCCGCCGGCCGCGATCCGGCCGACCAGGGGAACGTAGGACGCGGCGGGCTTGCCGGTGGTGTCCGTGGGCTGCGAGCTCGGCTGGTCGGAGCCACGCACCTCGTAGGCCCGGGGCCGGTGCGGGTCACGGCGCAGGAAGCCCTTCCTCTCCAGGGCCATCAGCTGGTGCGCGACCGAGGACGTGCTGGACAGGCCGACCGCCTGGCCGATCTCGCGCATCGACGGCGGGTAACCCCGGCGCTGCACGGAGTCGCGAATGACCTCGATGACCCTCCGCTGCCGGTCCGTGAGCCCGGAGCTGTCGGCGCGGATGCCTGGAGGTCGACCTGGCAGCGAGCGTGCGGGGCGTACTACGGGCTCCGCATCCGGGTTCAGGTTTGCGTCGTTCATGGCATGCACCGGCTCGAGTCGGCTCTGGGAGCGGTTCTGGGCAGTGATGGCGGCACTGTCTGCGGTGGTGGTCACGTCGGCCCCTCTCGAAATGTTCTCCCTAGCTGGACAACGGTAGTTGCTTTCGAAAGGTTGCGCCAAACACACGTTCGAGTGAAAAATCGCAGATCATCTCGCGTGGGCATATCGAGGGGTGTATAGACGATCGGTTTGCCGAACGCGGGTTCGGCTCGGCATCCGCTGCTTACGGTACCCTTCCCGGTCGGGTCGCCACTGTCCGGGTCCGTGCTCAGTGTGGCACCGGGAGGCCTCGTATCCGCCTATCGGACGCCGCGACACGCAGAGCCGTCTAAATCCACCGCAACCCAAGATCTAGTGGTTGGATGAGCGCGGCCGCCCAGAAGTTGTGGTCCTCGGGTCTGTCGAGGGTCCCGGCATCGCATATGCTGGTGGCTGCTCCAAGAGCCCCCGGTAGAGCCTGTCTCTGCCGTTCAGGGGCTCCGTGGGGTGATTCAGTCGTGCCAAGAGGGAGGGTGAGGGAACCATGCACTGCCCCTTCTGCAGGCACCCCGACAGCCGCGTCGTCGACAGCCGCACCACGGACGACGGCACGTCGATCCGCCGGCGCCGTCAGTGCCCCGACTGCTCCCGTCGCTTCACGACGGTGGAGACGGCCTCGCTGATGGTGATCAAGCGCAGCGGGGTGACCGAACCCTTCAGTCGTACCAAGGTCATCTCCGGCGTGCGCAAGGCGTGCCAGGGGCGGCCGGTCACCGAGGACGCCCTCGCCAAGCTCGGCCAGCGGGTCGAGGAGGCGGTGCGCGCCACCGGGAGTGCCGAGCTGACCACCCACGACGTGGGTCTGGCCATACTCGGTCCGTTGCAGGAGCTCGATCTGGTCGCGTACCTGCGCTTCGCGTCCGTTTACAAAGCGTTCGACACCCTTGAAGACTTCGAGACCGCCATCGCGGAACTGCGCGAGCAGCGGCCTCACCCTGAGCGCGAGCCCGGCGGGACCGGTTCGGTCCCCGTGCCCGCCTGCGCCGCCGACTGACCGGAACGGCCCGCGCCGCGAGCACGAGCAGCGCGACGCGGCCGGTCAGCCCAGGGGCCCCTCCCGGCGGTAGCCGGGGGAGACACACGTAGAAACAGAGACATAGCACCGTGCCGCGGAATATCGCTGGCACATTAGGGCGTTTTTGCCCGCATATGGGAGGCGGCATGACAGAGACGGCGAGCAGCTCGGCACGTGGTTCCCGCGCCAAGGGGACCAAGGCTGCCAAGGGCGGCCTGCGTATCGAGCGCATCCACACGACCCCCGGCGTGCACCCCTACGACGAGGTGAGCTGGGAGCGCCGTGACGTCGTCATGACCAACTGGCGCGACGGCTCGGTCAATTTCGAGCAGCGTGGCGTCGAGTTCCCCGACTTCTGGTCGGTGAACGCGGTCAACATCGTCACCAGCAAGTACTTCCGCGGCGCGGTCGGCACCGCGCAGCGCGAGACCGGTCTGAAGCAGCTGATCGACCGGATCGTGAAGACGTACACGAAGGCCGGCGAGGACTTCGACTACTTCTCGTCGCCCGCCGACGCGGAGATCTTCGAGCACGAGCTCACGTACGCCCTCCTGCACCAGATCTTCAGCTTCAACTCGCCGGTGTGGTTCAACGTCGGCACGCCCCAGCCGCAGCAGGTCTCCGCCTGCTTCATCCTGGCCGTCGACGACTCCATGGAGTCGATCCTCGACTGGTACAAGGAAGAGGGCATGATCTTCAAGGGCGGCTCCGGCGCCGGCCTGAACCTCTCCCGCATCCGCTCCTCCAAGGAGCTCCTCTCCTCCGGCGGCAACGCTTCCGGCCCGGTCTCCTTCATGCGCGGCGCCGACGCGTCCGCCGGAACGATCAAGTCGGGCGGCGCCACCCGCCGCGCGGCCAAGATGGTCGTCCTGGACGTGGACCACCCGGACGTCGAGGCCTTCATCGAGACCAAGGTGAAGGAGGAGGAGAAGATCCGCGCCCTGCGCGACGCGGGCTTCGACATGGACCTGGGCGGCGACGACATCACGTCCGTCCAGTACCAGAACGCCAACAACTCCGTCCGCGTGAACGACGAGTTCATGACGGCCGTCGAGAACGGCACCAAGTTCGGCCTGCGTGCCCGCATGACCGGCGAGGTCATCGAGGAGGTCGACGCGAAGGCGCTCTTCCGCAAGCTCGCCGAGGCCGCGTGGGCCTGCGCGGACCCGGGCATCCAGTACGACGGTGTGATCAACAACTGGCACACCTGCCCCGAGTCCGGCCGCATCACCGCGTCCAACCCCTGCAGCGAGTACATGCACCTGGACAACACGTCCTGCAACCTCGCCTCGCTCAACCTGATGAAGTTCCTCAACGACGACGGCAAGGGCAACCAGTCCTTCGACGCCGAGCGCTTCGCCAAGGTCGTCGAGCTCGTCATCACCGCGATGGACATCTCCATCTGCTTCGCGGACTTCCCCACGCAGAAGATCGGCGAGAACACCCGCGCCTTCCGCCAGCTGGGCATCGGCTACGCCAACCTCGGCGCCCTGCTGATGGCCACCGGCCACGCGTACGACTCGGACGGCGGCCGCACCCTCGCCGCGTCGATCACCTCGCTGATGACCGGCACGGCGTACAAGCGCTCCGCCGAGCTGGCCGCCATCGTCGGCCCGTACGACGGCTACGCCCGCAACGCCGAGGCGCACAAGCGCGTCATGAAGCAGCACGCCGACGCCAACGCCGTCGCGCCGCGCACCGACGACCTGGACAACACGATCTGGGCCGCGGCCACCGAGGCCTGGCAGGACGTCCAGCGCCTCGGCGAGAAGAACGGCTTCCGCAACTCCCAGGCCTCCGTCCTGGCGCCGACCGGCACCATCGGTCTCGCGATGTCCTGTGACACCACCGGTGTCGAGCCGGACCTGGCCCTGGTCAAGTTCAAGAAGCTCGTCGGCGGCGGCTCGATGCAGATCGTCAACGGCACCGTCCCGCAGGCCCTGCGCCGCCTGGGTTACCAGGAGGAGCAGATCGAGGCCATCGTCGCCCACATCGCCGAACACGGTGTGGTCGTCGACGCCCCCGGCCTGAAGACCGAGCACTACTCGATCTTCGACTGCGCCATGGGCGAGCGTGCCATCTCCCCGATGGGCCACGTCCGCATGATGGCCGCGATCCAGCCCTGGATCTCCGGCGCGATCTCGAAGACGGTCAACATGCCGGAGTCGGCGACCGTCGAGGAGATCGAGGAGATCTACTTCGAGGCGTGGAAGATGGGCGTCAAGGCGCTCGCGATCTACCGCGACAACTGCAAGGTCGGCCAGCCCCTCTCCGCCAAGAAGAAGGAGGAGGAGAAGCAGGAGGTCACCGCCAAGACGGAGGAGACCATCCGCGCCGCCGTCGAGAAGGTCATCGAGTACCGCCCCGTCCGCAAGCGCCTCCCCAAGGGCCGCCCGGGCATCACCACCTCCTTCACGGTCGGTGGCGCCGAGGGCTACATGACCGCGAACTCCTACCCGGACGACGGTCTGGGCGAGGTCTTCCTGAAGATGTCCAAGCAGGGTTCGACCCTCGCGGGCATGATGGACGCCTTCTCGATCGCCGTTTCGGTCGGCCTGCAGTACGGCGTGCCGCTGGAGACCTACGTCTCGAAGTTCACCAACATGCGCTTCGAGCCGGCCGGCATGACGGACGACCCGGACGTGCGGATGGCGCAGTCGATCGTCGACTACATCTTCCGCCGCCTGGCGCTCGACTTCCTGCCCTTCGAGACCCGCTCGGCCCTCGGCATCCACACCGCCGAGGAGCGCCAGCGCCACCTGGAGACCGGCTCCTACGAGCCCCTCGAGGACGAGCTGGACACCGAGTCCCTGGCGCAGTCGGCCCCGCTGGCCGCCGTGCCGGCGGCCCCGAAGCCGGTCGCGGCCGCTCCGGTCCCGGCTCCGAAGACGGCCCACAGCAACGCCGAACTGGTCGAGATGCAGCTCGGCGTCTCCGCCGACGCCCCGCTCTGCTTCTCCTGCGGTACGAAGATGCAGCGCGCCGGCTCCTGCTACATCTGCGAGGGCTGCGGCTCCACCAGCGGCTGCAGCTGATACCGGGCGCAGCCGCGTGGGACGCACCATCCGACGTAGCCCGCACGGGTAGCTGACCAGCAGCTCACGAAGGGGACCGGCCCGAAGGCCGGTCCCCTTCGTCGTGCCTGTGCCGAAGATCTGGGCGCAATCCGCCCCAACAGGGGTCTGGACTGCCGGGCTCAGTGGGGGATGCGGCGGGACGGGCGGGTGACGAGATCCTCGCGGAATTCCGCGATCCGGGAATGGACCTGGCGCATCACGTGGGTGTCCTCGATGCGGTCCAGGTAGAGGCAGCGCGCCGCCAGGCCCGGCAGGTCGAAGGCGAAACACAGGGACATCAGCGGGTTCACGAAGAGCTCGCTGCCCTGGGTGCGGGTGGTGAACTGGACGTCGCCGAAGGAGCCCCGGACGGCCGCGGCGATCGAGCCGTTCACGATGCTGGGACGCTCCGGGGTCTGCTCCTGGGCGTGCGCCACCGCGTCCAGGAAGAGCGCGCCCTCGCGGGTGGCGCGCGGTATGGAGAACGCGCCGAGGTACGCCCCCTCGCGCTCCAGCGCCGCGATGTTCTCCAGCACCAGGGCGTGGCTGACCCCGTGGTACGCGTCCACGCCGAAGCCTACCGACACGACGAGGCGCTGCGGCACGTCGTCCAGCGCGGCCAGCGCCGCCACGCTGGTCAGATCCTCCTCGGGGGTGCCGAGGCCCGCCTCGTCACCCCGCATCAGGATGTCCGTGCCGCCGTCGACCAGGACGATCGCGTCGATGCGGTGGAGGTCGACCAGGGCGCGGTAGGCCGCGCGCAGCGGCTGCACCCCGATCTGGGGGAAGGCGTAGACGGTGGCCGGGTAGCCGTGCGCCTCCAGCCACCGGGCGAGTGTCCGCTCGGGAAAGTAGGTCTGATGGGGCGCCGAGTGCGGGGTGACGGCGGCGAGGTCGGGGGCCGCCCACTCCTCGACGGGCAGTCCGGCGAGGTGGCTGAAGGAGAGGTTCGCCAGGTGGACCTCCTTGCCCTGGTGCAGGAGGGAGAGGGCGAGGGGAAGGCCGGCGTAGATGTCGAAGCCGCCGCCCGCGCCGGCGACCAGGATGCGTTCGGCGTCGGCGAGGCGGGCGAAGAGCGGGTTGGTGTGCAGGGCCGTCATGGCGATCATTGTGCGGGTGTGGACCAATCCGTGCCCCCGAATATCACGGTCTGCGACGGCAGGCGCCGCGGGGGAAACGGGGAACCGGGAGATGGGGGAGATGGGGGAGATGGGTCAGATGGGGACCATGTGGAGCGGTGGCGAGCTGGACCTGGACGCGTATCTGACGCGGATCGGGTATGAGGGAGGTTCGGGGCCGGCCGGGGAACTCCGGCCCGACCTCCCCACGTTGTACGCAGTGCACCGGGCCCATACCGCCGCCATCACCTTCGAGAGCCTGGATGTCCTGCTCGGCCGCCCCGTCGCGCTGGACGTCAAGTCGATCGAGGACAAGCTCGTGCACGGCCGTCGAGGCGGCTACTGCTACGAGCAGAACTCGCTGCTGGCCGCTGCCCTGGAGCGGATCGGCTTCGAGGTCGTCGGGCGCGGTGCCCGCAACCGCACCCGTGGGGACTCCCTGCTGGCCGTGACGCACGCCGTCCTCGTCGTCACCGTCGAGGGTGAACCATGGCTGTGCGACGCCGGTTTCGGCTACCAGGGCCCTCGCGAGCCGGTTCCGCTGGCGCGGCCCGGTGCCGAGGTGCAGCAGGGGGAATGGACGTACCGCGTCCGCGAGGAGGAGGACGGCATCCTCGTGCTGTGCCTGCTGCGCGGAGGAACCTGGCGGGACCTCTACGCCTTCCCCCCCCAGCGCTACCACCCCGTCGACTACGTCCTGCTCAACCACTACAGCTCCACCCACCCCGGCTCCTCCTTCATCGGGAGGGTCATCGTCCAGCTCCCGGGCGATGCCGTCCGCCGGGCGCTCATCGGGCGGGAACTCACCCGTCTGTATCCCGACGGGCGGGCCGAGCGGGAGCTCGTCGGCCCGGACGAGCTGCTCGCCATGCTCGACCGGGAGTTCGGGCTTCGGCTGCCCGAGCGGGACGCGGCGGAACTGGTGCGGATCCACCGCGCCGGGGACTGACCCGGGCCGCGCCGGGCCCGTACGATGGCGCAGTGCTGGTCAAGTGGATTCGCTGCACGGTGACGGACCGACGCGGGTTCGAGCGCGGGCAGCGAAAATGGGCGGGGCTGCCGGGCGAGCCGGGATTCCGGGGGCAGGGCGGCGGCTGGAGCCGGGGCCGGCAGGGGGTCGCGCATGTCTTCGCGTTCTGGGAGAGCCGGTCCTTCTACGACTCCTTCATGGCCCGCTCGCACGACCGGCTGGCCGCCGCCCAGAACGGCACCTACACCGATGCGCGAGTCACCCTCTTCGATCACCGCTTCGACGTGAAGACGGGCTTCGAGCCGCGCTTCACCGATGCCGACGTCGTGCGGGTCGCGCACACCCGGGTCCGGGAGGGCCGGGTCGACCACTTCGCCCTCATGCAGGAGAAGGTGTGGAATCCGGCCATGGCGGGCTCGCCCGGGATGATCCGCGGCCTCTTCGGGGAGGCCCCGGGCCGGGAGTTCCTGGTGCTGTCGATGTGGCACGCCGCCGCCGAGCACGGCAAGTACCGGCAGGAGCGGGTCGAGCGGCTGTCCCTGCGCGCCCAGATCCAGGCCGATGTCGAGGCCCTCACCGGTGACGTCGTCGACCTCGAACCCTCCTGGACGGTATGACCGTACGACGACCGCCAGGCCGACCGGCGTGCCCGGGCGGCCGGCCGGCCGGTGGCCGAATAGGGTCGTGGGATGGTTCGACCACGGCGCATCGTCCTAGTCCGGCACGGGGAATCGGAGGGAAACGCCGACGACTCGGTGTACGAGCGGGAGCCCGACCACGCCCTGCGGCTGACCCGGACCGGGCGCGAGCAGGCGGCGGCGGCCGGGGTACGGCTGCGCGAGCTCTTCGGCGGCGAGACGATCAGCGCGTACGTCTCCCCGTACCGCCGCACCCTGCAGACCTTCCGGGAGCTGCGGCTGGATCCCTCACGCGTGCGAGTCCGCGAGGAGCCGAGGCTGCGCGAGCAGGACTGGGGGAACTGGCAGGACCGGGACGACGTACGGCTGCAGAAGGCGTACCGGGACGCGTACGGACACTTCTTCTACCGGTTCGCGCAGGGCGAGTCGGGGGCCGACGTGTACGACAGGGTGGGCGCCTTCCTGGAAAGTCTCTACCGCAGCTTCGAGGCCCCGGACCATCCCGAGAACGTGCTGCTGGTGACGCACGGGCTGACGATGCGGCTGTTCTGCATGCGCTGGTTCCACTGGTCGGTGGCCGAATTCGAGGCCCTGTCCAATCCCGGCAACGGTGAATTCCGGATGCTGCTGCTCGGCCCGGACGGCCGGTACCGGTTGGACCGCCCATTTGAGCGGTGGACCACACCCGAGCCTTATGACCTGGACGGCTAGAGTGACCCGCGATGACCCCTGATTCCACTCCCGAGCGGCGCTACGCACGCGCCATGTCCAGCCTGCGCGGGCTGGCGCTGGGTGACGCCCTGGGCTCCCAGTACTTCGTCCCCGTGAACTACCCGCTGCTCAAGCGGCGAGAGCTGCCCTCCGGCACCGAGACCTGGCAGTGGACCGACGACACCGAGATGGCCTGCTCGGTGGTGGCCGTGCTGGCCGAACACGGACGGATCGACCAGGACGCGCTCGCGCGTTCCTTCGCCCACCACCACGACTTCGACCGGGGCTACGGGCCTGCCGTGAACCGGATGCTGCGCCTGATCCGCGAGGGCGAGGACTGGCGCACGCTGGCCGCCGAACTCTTCAACGGGCAGGGCTCGTGGGGCAATGGCGCCGCCATGCGCATCGCGCCGCTGGGCGCCTGGTACGCCGACGACCCCGAGCAGGCCACGCACCAGGCGGAGATCTCCGCCTACACCACCCACCAGCACCGCGAGGCCGTGTGCGGGGCGATGGCCGTCGCCGCGGCGGCGGCGCTGGCCGCGGCCACGGAAGCGCCGCCGAAGGCCTCCGACCTGCTGGACGGGGTGATCGCGCTGGTGCCGCGCAGCGCGGTGGGCGCCGGGCTGCGGCGGGCGCGGGACATGCTGGACTACGGCGACGCGACCACGGTCGCGGCGGTTCTGGGCTGCGGGCGCCGCACGAGCGCCCATGACACCGTGCCCTTCGCCCTCTGGTCGGCGGCGCGTGCGCTGGACGACTACGAGCGGGCGTTCTGGACCACCGCGCAGGTGGGCGGGGACGTCGACACGACCTGCGCGATCGTCGGCGGGGTGCTGGGGGCGCGCGGGGACGCGGTGCTGCCGGCCGCGTGGCTGGCGCGCACCGAGGCACTGCCGGCCTGGCTTCCGAAGACGGCGGCGCGCTAGCGGGTGTTCGGCCGGGGCGCCCGGGTGTCCGGGTGTCCGGGTGTCGGGTGTCGGGGTCGGGGTGTCCGTTGGTTCGTGGCAGCCCTTGAGTCCGTACGTCCGAGGCGGGCGAAATATCCCGTTCCGATTGTCACGGTCCTGCCACAGGGATCTTTTGAGCCTGTTCAAAACTGCATGGCATCGGCCTACGCTGTCGGCTTCGCCTCCCCACCGGAACGACGGGGTGGCCGACAGGGGAGGGAACCGATGTCAGAGAACACCGGCGGGGCGGACGAAGCCCAGTCCAAAGCCGCGGTCAACGCGGAGGCCACAGCCGGGGATTCGCCCGCACGTCCGGACGTGGCCGGGCCAGGACCCGCCGGCGTGGCCGGTCCACCGTCAGGCGTGCCCGCCGACGCCGCCGCGTGGCAGGCCTGGCAGTCGCCGGAGCAGCGTGCACGGGCAACCGCCCGCGCGAAGGCCTCCGCTTCGCCCACGTGGGCCACGCTGGTGCGCCCCGCCGAGGCCGCCCCCGTCCGGACCGCGACCATCGTCGCCGCCCTTCTCGCGGGCCTGGCCTCCGCCCTGCTCCTCGGCGACGGCATGGGTCCCGGCCTGCTGGTCGCGGTGGTGCCCGCCGTCGTCGCCGCGTACGTCGCCGCCCGCACGGCCCGTCGTTCGGCCCGGGCCTGGAGCGTGGTGTGGGCGATCGGCTGCCTCGCCCTCCTCGCCGTACCCGCCCTGCGCGACTCCGCGTGGCCGTCCACCCTCGCGATCCTGTCCGCCGTCCTGCTGGGCGCGCTCGCCCTGCACGGCAGCCGTACCTGGCCCGGCGTCCTGCTCAGCCCGCTCGGCTTCTTCGACGCTGCCGTGTCCGGGGTCGGCTGGGCCTGGGTGGGGCTGAGGTCGCGCGGTGGCGTCAGCAAGGACCGCTGGCTGCCCGTGGCCAAGGCGGCCGGTGTGGCCGTGGCCCTGCTGGTGCTCTTCGGCACGCTGTTCGCCTCCGCCGACGCCGCCTTCGCCGATCTCCTCGGCGGCCTGATGCCCGACGTCTCGATCGGGGACGGGCCCATCCGGTTCCTGCTCTTCCTGCTCGGCACGCTCCTCGCGCTCGCCGCAGCCCGCGCCGCCGCGGCCCCCCTGCGCTGGGACCGGATCAAGGTCGCCCCCGGCAAGCCGCGCTCCCGGGTCGAATGGGCCCTTCCGCTCGTCGTGCTCAACCTGCTCTTCGCAGGCTTCAACGCCGTCCAGCTGGCCGTCCTGTTCGGGGGCTACGACAAGGTCCTGCAGAGCACCGGCCTCACCTACGCCGAATACGCCCGCCAGGGCTTCTGGCAGCTGCTCTGGGCCACACTGCTCACCCTCGCCGTGATCGCTCTCGCCCTGCGCTGGGCTCCGCGCTCCGGAGCCGGCGACCGGCGCTTCGTCCGTGTCGTCCTCGGGGTGCTGTGCGCGCTGACGCTGGTCGTCGTCGCCGCCGCGCTGCGCCGGATGGACCTCTACGTGGACGCGTACGGGCTGACCAGGCTGCGTGTGTCGGTGGCCGCGATGGAGCTGTGGCTCGGGCTGGTCATCGTACTGATCATGGCGGCCGGGGTGTTCGGTGCGCGCTGGCTGCCGCGCGCGGTCGCCGGCAGCGCGGCGGCCGCTGTGCTGGCCTTCGGCCTGCTGTCCCCGGACGGCATGGTCGCCGAGCGGAACGTGGCCCGCTTCGGGACGGACAAGAAGATCGACCTGGCCTACTTCCAGTCGCTGTCGGCGGACGCCGTGCCCGCCCTGGACCGGCTGCCCGAGCCCCAGCGGTCCTGCGCCCTGCGCGGGATCAACGACGAGGTGACCAAGGCCGGAGACGTCCCCTGGTACGCCATGAGCATGGGCGAGTACCGGGCCCGGCAGATCCTGCGCGAGCGTCCGGTGACCGCCTCGTACGAGGTCTGTTCGCGCCTGGGCGCCTTCGGCAGCCGCACCGAGTACTAGCCGGCGCAGAGGGAGTACGTACGAGGGCCCGGGCACGGGGAGCGGTCCCGCGCCCGGGCCCTCGTACGGCAGGCCGTGCTCAGGCGGCCGGACCGCCTTGCGCGGCGGCGCCGGCCAGGGCGTCCACGTCGCTCTTGCGCACGCGGATCACCAGCAGGGCGGTGGCCAGGGCGAGGCCCGCCATCGCCACCGCGGCGATGAAGGCGGTGGAGATGCCCTGGGCGAGGACGAGGTCACCCCACGGGTCGGGCAGCTGCCCGGTCTCCTTGAAGGCGGCCACCCCGTCGGGATCGGCCTGCGCCATGAAGGCCGGGATCTGCTGGTCGGCCTCGGTGCGGCTGGCCGTGCCGAAGACGGTGACCAGGATGGACAGGCCCAGCGAGCCGCCGACCTGCTGGCTGGCGTTGAGCAGCCCGGACGCCGCGCCGGCCTCCTTCGGGGCCACCCCGGAGACGGCGGTGAGGGTGAGGGTCACGAAGTTGAGGCCCATGCCGAAACCGAACAGCAGCATCGGTCCGAGCACCCCGGAGACGTACGAGCTGTCGGTTTGGATGAAGGCCAGCCAGGCGAGCCCGGTTCCGGTGAGCGCGGATCCGATGACCATGAAGGGCTTGGGACCGAAGCGCGGCAGGAAACGCTGCGAGAGACCGGCGGCGGTGACGATGGCGACCGTCACGGGCAGGAAGCCGACCCCGGACTGGATCGGGGAGAAGCCCAGCACGTTCTGCACGAACTGGACGATGAAGAAGAACATGCCGAACATCGCCGCGGCCAGGGCGAGCATGATCACGTAGGTGCCGGTGCGGTTGCGGTCGGCGAACATGCGCAGCGGGATGATCGGCTCGCGGGCGCGCGACTCGACGAGGACGAAGAGCGCGAGCAGGACGAGGGCCGCGGCGAACGAGCCGACGGTCAGGGGGTCGCGCCAGCCCTCCTCCGAGGCGCGGATGAAGCCGTAGACGAGCGAGGCCATGCCGCCGGTGGAGGTGAGGGCTCCGGCGATGTCGAAGCGGCCGGGGTGGCGCTCGGACTCGGTGATGTAGAGCGGGGTGAGGACCGCGATCAGCACGCCGATCGGCACGTTGACGAAGAGGACCCAGCGCCAGTCGAGCCACTCGGTCAGCATGCCGCCGGCGAGCAGGCCGATCGCGCCGCCGCCCGCGGAGACGGCGGCGAACACCCCGAAGGCCCGGTTGCGTTCCGGGCCTTCGGCGAAGGTCGTGGTGATCAGGGCGAGCGAGGTCGGGGAGGCGATCGCGCCGCCGACCCCTTGCAGGGCGCGGGCGGCGAGCAGGTGCCAGGGCTCCTGGGCGAAGCCGCCGAGGAGGGAGGCCAGGGTGAAGAGCAGGATGCCGGCGAGGAACACGCTGCGCCGGCCCAGGATGTCGCCGGCCCGGCCGCCGAGCAGCAGCAGGCCGCCGAAGGTGAGGGTGTAGGCGCTGAGCACCCAGGAGAGGTCGGTGGTGGTGAAGTCCAGGGCGCTCTGGATGTGCGGGAGCGCGATGTTCACGATCGTCGCGTCGAGGACGACCATGAGCTGACATGCGGCGATGACGGCGAGCGCCACTCCGGGGCGCCCCTCCCGGCGGGCCGCCCCCGGTATCCGAGGTGTGGCGAGTTGAGAGCTTGTCACTGAGGATCCCCCCCAAAGTGAAATAGTGAACGTAGTCGTTCACTACGGGCCCACGGTAGGAGTCGAGCCTTAGGGAACACAAGCGTTCACTAAGGCTGAAAATACGTGCGGCGGGCGCGCAAGGCGGTCGGAGGTGGGGAGATGGTCGGTTCGCGCTGGTCGGCGGCGTCGCCGGGGCGCAGGCGCGGTCCCGAACTCGAACGGGCGATTCTCGACGCCGCGTTGGAGCAACTGAGCACGGTCGGCTGGAACGCGCTCACCATGGAGGGTGTCGCGGCCGGCGCGCACACCGGGAAGGCCGCGCTCTACCGGCGCTGGCCGTCCAAGGCGGACCTGGTCGCCCATGCGCTGCGGACCGGTCTGCCACAGATCGGTGAGATTCCCGACCACGGCTCGATCCGCGAGGACCTTTACCTGCTGTGCGTGCGCACCCGGGACGTCATGCATTCACGTACCGGGCAGGCGCTGCGCTCGGTGCTTCACGAATGCGACCACGTGCATACGGACCGGTTCCACGGAGTCATCTGGTCCGGTCTCCACGA
The DNA here is from genome assembly GCF_055564955.1 of Streptomyces sp. NPDC028910. Lineage (NCBI taxonomy): Bacteria > Bacillati > Actinomycetota > Actinomycetes > Kitasatosporales > Streptomycetaceae > Streptomyces > Streptomyces sp. NPDC028910. Next base: position 88,257 of record NZ_JBVHVF010000012.1, read on the forward strand.
GCCGGCCCAGCGGCTGATCAGGGAGCTTGTGCTTCGCGGAATCGAGCGAGGTGACGTGCGGCCGGACGCGACTGGTCCGTTTGTCGTGGATGTCATTCCGGCGATGCTGATGTACCGCGCCAAGGTGTGCGGTAGCGAATGGAAGGATGCGGAGATCGCGGAGTTGATCGACGAGGTGATGGTGCCGCTGCTCAGGGCGTGAGACGTCGCGGGCGCCGCGAGGGACGCGCGGAGCGGGGCACCTGCCGTATCGGAGGCGGGTGCAACCCGGGCGGGGGTGTGCAGTCGGCTCGGGGCGGCGTAACCTTGCTGGCGCCATGCCGTACGAAGCACCCACCCACGCCGTCGAACGCTCCCTCCGTGCAACCACCGGCGCCAAGGTCATCGCCGGGGTCGACGAAGTCGGACGAGGGGCCTGGGCCGGTCCCGTCACCGTGTGTGCGGCGATCACCGGTCTGCGCCGGCCGCCCGCCGGGCTCACCGACTCCAAACTGCTCACACCCAAGCGGCGCGACGCCCTGCTCGACGTCCTGGAGGGCTGGGTCACCGCGTACGCCCTCGGGCACGCCTCGCCCGAGGAGATCGACGAACTGGGGATGACGGCCGCTCTGCGACTCGCGGCAGAGCGCGCCCTGGACGCGCTGCCGGTGCGGCCCGACGCGGTGATCCTCGACGGCAAGCACGACTATCTCGGCTCGCCCTGGCAGGTCCGTACGGTGATCAAGGGCGACCAGTCCTGCATCGCCGTCGCCGCGGCCTCGGTCATCGCCAAGGTGCGCCGCGACCGCATGATGGCCGAACTCGGCGAACCGGGCGGTGGGATCGAGCACTTCGCCTTCGCCGCCAATGCCGGATATCCCTCGCCCGTGCACCGGGCGGCGCTGGAGGAACTGGGGCCAACCCCCTACCACCGGCTGTCGTGGGCGTACCTCGACGCGCTGCCCCGCTGGCGCCACCTCAAGAAGGTGCGCCGCAGCGAGGAATCGATGGAGCTGGAAAACGGAGGCCAACTCGGCTTCGATTTCTGATCGCACCCATGTGCCACCGGCCGGTACGTTTCGTACCGGTGTTTGATAGATATCAACTCACGCCTCTCACACCCGCCATCGAGGAGCCTCAGATTCACGAGAGTGCCCAGGGTCCCCGCGTCACGCCGGCCGCGAGCCGCACCGCGCAGACCCCCCGCCCTGTACCTGGTCCGCGTCCCGCCGCCGTACCGCGGCCCGGTCGCCCCGGTCCCGCCCGGCCCGCACCGCCCGCGCAGCGCGCACCGCAGGCCACCCCCGGACCCGTTCCCGCAGCCCCTGCTGCCGCCGCCTCCACCGCACCGTCCGTCTCCGCGGCGGTGCCGCAGATCCAGCTGATCCCGGCCTCCGCCGAGGGCGCGCTGGACGCGGCCGAAGAGGCCGTCGACCTGCTGCTCGACACCGGGCGCGCGCCCGGTGACATCCTGGTGCTCACCAGCGGCGACCCGCACCCGTGGGCCGCGCACGAGCTGTCCTTCGGCGAGGCCGCGTACTGGGCCCTGCACGACGCCGGGGACGACGTCTTCTACGCGGACGCGGCGCAGGTGCAGCGCGCCGCCGGCCGTCCCGTCGTGGTCTTCGCGGCCAATGGCGGACCGGTCGACACGATCGCGGGCGCCCTGCCGGTCGCGCTCACCCGGGCGGGTGCGCTGCTGATCGTGTGCGGTGACCCGCAGCAGATCAACTCCGTGCTGGGTGCGGGCGTCTGACGCCCTGTACCCCGGCGCGGGCGAGGGGCGGGGCGGGCCTCGTGCCGGCCCCGCTGAAGCCCGTCCGTGATGAGGCCCGAGCTGAAGTCTCAGCTGAAGTCCGAGCTGAAGTCTGAGGTGACGACGGAGCTGAAGCCGGAACTGAAGCCGGAACTGAAGTGCGGGCAGAGGAGCGGGGCCTGATCCGCCGTACGCCCGGTGTCGGGTGTACGGACGTGAGGCCTGCCCGCCGAACCGTGCGCGTCGTACGGGGTTTCAGCGTGCGGCGGTCCGGCGCAGGGCCTCGACCGCGCCTACGCCGGTGTGCAGGGCGAGCGGAGCGAACTCGGCCACGGTGTCGCCAAGGCGCTGCGGCCGCGATTCCGAGCTGGGGCGCCGGCCGCCACGGCCCTCGCCCAGCACCTGCCAGCCGGCGCGGGTCAGCGTGATGTACGCGCCGCAGCGCAGGCCGTGCAGGGTGCAGGCGTCCCGCAGCCCCCACATCCACGCCCCGTCCTCCTGGGTCCACCGCTCGTCGCCCTCGCGGCAGTAGAGCAGTACCGCCGTCCGCACCGGGGTCCGTCGCCGCAGGTCGTGCGGGAGGATCCGGCGCAGCCGGGACAGCAGGGCGTTGCGGTACTCCCAGCCGTCGGCCGACGTCGACCGCTGCACGAAGGAGGCGCTCGCCACGAGCCGCTCCTCAGGGCCGAGGACGGCTATCACCGCTGTCGAGGGCACGGGGCTGTGCCGGGAGTGCAGTCCGCTGACGACCTCGCGCGGATTGCGGAGCAGGGGAATGCCCGCAGCCGTCCATTCCGCTGGTTCCAGCAGCCTGCCGTGCCGGCTGGCCCCGCCGGTGGCCGTTGTCAGGGACGTGGTCGAGGGCGGCGCGAATCCGAAGGTCACGGTCCTCCCTTCGGGTGCACGCCCGCGGACGGGCACGGCTGGAGTCTGGGCGCGCCGCAGCGCGGCCCAGGAGAGTGCCGAGGAGCCGAGCGGGAGCACTCCAATTCTCGCGTGGCTTCTGAGCATGCGGCAACGAGCAATTGAGGCCGCCGACCGGAATTCCCCGGTATGCCGTTCATATCCTTGCCCCGCCACGCCGAGGATGACGCATTCGGCTATCCCTGGAGCGCCAGCACCAGCGGGAACACCCCCTTCGCGCCCGCCCGGCGCAGCAGCCGGGCCGTCACCGCGAGGGTCCACCCGCTCTCCGCGCGGTCGTCCACGAGGAGCACCGGGCCCGCGGCCTCCGCCAGCGCGGCGGCCAGCTCCGGGGGCACGGTCAGGGACTGGTGGAGCTGCCGCACCCGCTGGGCGCTGTTCGAGGTCGCCGGCCCGAACTCCGGAGCCTGGGCCGTATACGCGACCGTGCCGAGCAGGGGCATGCGCCCGACCTCGGCGATCCGCGCGGCCAGTGAACCGACCAACTGGGGTCGGCTGCGCGAAGGCAGGGCGACCACGCCCACCGGCCGGGCCGGTGCGCCCGGCGCCCCGGAGGCCCATCCGCCGGGACCCCGGGCCCAGTCGGCGAGTACCGCGACCACGGCCTGCGCTACGTCATCCGGAACCGGTTGGTCCGGACTCTGCGGGGCGAGCATCGGGCGCAGCCGGTTGCCCCAGCCGATGTCGGACAGCCGGCCCAGGGCCCGGCCCGTCGAGGCCTGTTCCCCGGCGGGGATGCGGCCCTTGAGGTCGACGCCGACCGCCGCGAGCCCGGTCGGCCACATCTTGCGGGGCTCCAGCTCCACGCCCGGGCGGCCGAGCTCGCCGCGCGCGGTGTCGAGCGCGGTGGCGGAGACCTCCACGGTGAACCGGGCCCCGGCGCAGTTGTCACAGCGGCCGCAGGGCGCGGCCTCCTCGTCGTCGAGCTGGCGGCGCAGGAACTCCATCCGGCATTCCGTGGTCGCCGCGTAGTCGCGCATGGCCTGCTGCTCGGCGGCCCGCTGGCGGGCCACCCAGGCATAACGCTCGGCGTCGTAGGCCCACGGCTCGCCCGTGGAGGTCCAGCCACCCTTGACGCGGTGCACGGCGCCGTCCACGTCGAGGACCTTGAGCATGGTCTCCAACCGGGTGCGGCGCAGATCGACCAGCGGCTCGATGGCGGGCAGCGACAGCGGCCGTCCGGCCTGGGCCAGGACGTCGAGGGTGCGCCGCACCTGCTCCTCCGGGGGGAAGGCCACCGAGGCGAAGTACTGCCAGATCGCCTCGTCCTCCCGGCCGGGGAGCAGCAGGACCTCCGCGTGCTCCACACCACGGCCGGCGCGGCCGACCTGCTGGTAGTAGGCGATGGGGGACGAAGGTGAGCCCAGGTGCACCACGAAGCCCAGGTCGGGCTTGTCGAAGCCCATCCCGAGGGCGGAGGTGGCCACCAGCGCCTTGACCCGGTTCGCCTGGAGGTCGTCCTCGGCCTGCTGGCGGTCCGCGTTCTCCGTCCTGCCGGTGTACGAGGCCACCGTGTGCCCGCGGTGGCGCAGGTACGCGGTGACCTCCTCGGCCGCCGCCACCGTCAGCGTGTAGATGATCCCGGAGCCGGGCAGCTCGCCGAGGTGGTCGGCGAGCCAGGCCAGCCGGTGCGCCGCGTCGGGCAGGGTCAGGACCGCCAGGCTGAGGCTCTCGCGGTCCAGCGGGCCCCGCAGCACCAGTGCGTCCGTGCCGGCTCCGGTGCCCAGCTGTTCGGCGACGTCGGCGGTCACGCGGGCGTTGGCCGTGGCGGTCGTGGCGAGGACCGGGACACCGGGCGGAAGGTCGGCCAGCATCGTGCGCAGGCGGCGATAGTCGGGGCGGAAGTCGTGTCCCCAGTCGGAGATGCAGTGGGCCTCGTCCACCACGAGCAGGCCGGTCGCGGCGGAGAGCTTGGGGAGGACCTGATCGCGGAAGTCGGGATTGTTGAGCCGCTCGGGGCTCACCAGTAGGACGTCGACCTCACCCGCCGCGACCTCCGCCTGGATCCCCTCCCACTCCTCGGGATTGGCGGAATTGATGGTGCGGGCGTGGATCCCGGCCCGGGCCGCCGCTTCGACCTGATTGCGCATCAGAGCGAGGAGCGGGGAGACGATCACAGTGGGGCCGGCGCCGCTCGCCCGCAGGAGCGAGGTGGCGACGAAGTACACCGCGGACTTGCCCCAGCCCGTGCGCTGCACCACCAGCGCCCGCCGCTTGTGCGCGACGAGTGCCTCGATCGCCCGCCACTGGTCCTCCCGCAGCCGAGCGGTCCCCGTGGGGTCGCCCACGAGACGGGCTAGTACGGAGTCGGCCGAGGACCTCAGGTCTGGGTTCATGCCCCCATGCAACCTGATGCCTGTGACATCGCGCCAATGGCGCTCGGCGCCTGTGGATATTGAAGCGTCAACAGTTATCCACAGGGCTTTCCGGATCGGATCATGCACGGGACCTTCGTGACATGACGAACAACCACGAATCACGCACCCCGTCCGACCGGCCCTCCATCAACCCGGCCGGAGCCGGCACCGGACCCCAGATCACCCTGCGCAGCCCGGCCGAACTGGCCGACGCGCTGCCCTACATGCTCGGCTTCCACCCGACCGACTCCCTCGTCATGGTCGCCGTGCACGGAGAAGGCGGGCGCTTCGGCGGCCGTCTCCGCGTCGGCATCCCCACCACGCCCGCGGAATGGGAGGACACCGCCCGCCAGGTCGCGGACTGCCTGATCCGGGGCAGCGAGCGGCGCGGCGAAAAGCCCGACGGCATCGTCGTCTACCTCTGCCAGGAACCGCGCGGAGAGGAGAGCGGTCAGCGGGTGATGACCCGGCTACGGCCACTCGCCCAACGGATCCGGCTGGCCTGCGGCGCACTGGACGTGCCCGTACTGGAAGCCCTGTGCCTCTCCGCCGGCCGATTCTGGTCCTACGTGTGCCCCGACGAGCGGTGCTGCCCGGCCGAGGGCAGTCGGCTGGCCGCGGTCGGCACCTCGGTGATGGCCGCGGCGGCGACGTTCGCCGGGCTCCAGGTCCGCGGCTCCCTCAAGGAGATCGAGGGCAGGCTGGCACCGCTGCGCGGGGCCGTGGCCGACGAGGCGGAAAGGGCCCTGGACCGGGCCGCCGCCGCCCTCATGCCGAGGATCCTCGACGGGGCCACCCGGGAGGAGGTCGGTGCCGAGACCATCACCCTGGCGCAGGCCTTGATGCGGCGCATGACCCTGGCCCCGCCCCTCGAAGGCGGTTCCCACGCCGACGACTGGGACGACGCGCTGCTCGGCCACGACGAGGCCGCCTCTCTGATCCTCGGCCTCCAGGACCGCGAGATCCGGGACATCGCGGCCGAGTGGATGGAGGACGAGGAGGCGGCCCCCGCCCTGCGGCTGTGGCGGGCCCTCGCCCGCCGCTGCGTCGGGGCCTACGGGGAGCACGCCGCGGCCCCCCTCACCCTCGCCGGCTGGGTCTCCTGGTCCACCGGTGACGAACCGACCGCCCGGATCGCCTTCGGTCTGGCCCTGCGGGCGGACGCCGAGTACCGCTTCGCCCAGCTGCTCCACCACGCGTGCAACGAGGGAATCGACCCCGAGGGGCTCCGGCAGTGCCTGCGCGAGGAGCGGCGCCGCCGCGAGCCCTGCAGGGGCCGCTCCGCGGCCGGTACGCGTCCCCCCGGCCGCAAGGGCCGGACGGCGACCCGTCGCGGGTCCCGCCGCACGGCGGGGAGTGAGCAGTGAACGCGCGCCGGCCCTCGCGCGGTGGTCCGATGCGCCTGCTCCCGAGCGTTTTGGTCCCGAACCCGCGGCGCGGGCTTCGTCCCGGGCTCGCCCGGTCGGCGCCCGGGCCCGTGACCCGGGCGGGGGTGGGGGCGTTCAGCTGGGGGGTGGTGGGGGTCCGGCCACGCCGCCGCCCAGCTCAACCGACCGGAGCGCAGACAAGGCGACACATGTCTCACCCCGCACCTCCCCGCCCACCCGGCGTGCCCGCCGCCCGCAGGCCCGAACTGCCGCCCGTGCACGGCGCCGTCATCTGCGTCGCCGCGCCCTGTCTGGTCATCTCGCCGGAGCACGGCCAGCTGACCGGGCGGGGGATCGACGGGATCTACCGGTCCGGGCGCCGGCTGCTCTCCCGCTGCGTGCTGCGCGTCGGCGGCCGGGACCCGGTCGCCGTCCAGGGACGCAGCCTCGGCGCCGACCGGGCCGCCTTCACGGCGACGGTGCGCACCGGGGCCGAGCCCGGCCCCGACCCGGACATCGGCGTGGAACGGGTCCGGCACGCGGACGGCACCGAGCGGATCACCCTGCGCAGCTTCTCCGCCCGGCCGGTACGCCTCCCCGTGGAGGTACTGCTCGGCACCGACCTGGCCGAGCTGGCCGCCGTCGCCGCCGGCCGGGCCGGGCCGGAGCTGCCCGCCGGAGTGCACGCGGCCGGGCTGCGCTGGAGCACCGGCGAGGCGCAGGCCGTCACCGCCGCCGAGCCGCCGCCGGACGACGCGCTGGCCTCGGCGGGGCTGCTGCGCTGGCAACTCGAGCTGGGCCCCGGGGAATCCCGCACCATCGAGCTGCGGACCACGCAGGACCGGGTGGTGCGGGCCTGCGCCGGGCAGGTGGCCAACCCGCTGGCCGATGCCCGGGCGGAAGGGGACGACCCGAGAGCCGAGGCATGGTTCCGGACCAGCCTCGAAGACCTGGGCGCACTGCTCCTGAGGGACCCCGAGGAGCCGGGCGACGCCTTCGCGGGAGCGGGCGTGCCATGGCGGCTGGGACTGGCCCCGGCGGAGTCGATCTGGGCCGCCCGGATGGCGCTGCCGCTCGGCACCGGGCTCGCGGCGGCCACCTTGCGCGTCCTGGCCCGGGCCCAGACCGGCGGACGCGGGGCCGACGCCGGAAAGATCCCGGGGCCGCTGCGCGGAGCGGGCCCGCAGCTTCCGCCCGGGTGCACGGGCACGGAGGCGACCCTGGCCTTCCCCGCGGTCCTCGCCGAAGCCCGGCTCTGGGGCATGCCGGAAGAGGAGGTGGCCCGACTGCTCCCGGCCGCCGAGCGGTGCCTCGACTGGCTGCGCGGCGCTCTGGGGGAGGACGGCTTCCTGGCCGATCCCGACCCGGGTCCGCGGCGCTGCGAGACCCAGGCCCACGCCCACCGGGCCGCCGTGCTCGGCGCGGACCTCCTCGACGCGGGCGGGCGGCCCGGCGCCGAGGAGTGGCGGGAGTGGGCGGCCGCGTTGCGGGAGCGCTTCCGGACCGGGTTCTGGATCGACGGGCCGGACGGCGGCCGGCCCGCTTCGGCCCTGCATCCCGACGGACGGCCACTGCCGCGGTTGACGGGGGCTGCCGCCCACCTGCTCGACACCGGATTGCTCGGTGGTGGCCGGCTCGCACCAGGGCTCCTGGACCGGGCCCGCGCCGAGCAGCTGGCCCGGCTGCTCGGAGCCCCCGCCATGGATTCCGGATGGGGCCTGCGGAGCATGGCCGCCCGGGAGCCGGGGTACAACCCGTACGGCCACCGCTCGGGCGCGGTGCGGGCGTACGAGAGCGCCGTGGCCGTGGCGGGCCTGGCCCAGGCAGGCTTCGACAAGGAGGCCGCGGGCTTGATCAGAGGGCTGCTGGACGCGGCGGAGACCTTCGGGTACCGGCTGCCGGAGATGTTCGCGGCCGAGCAGCGCACCGCCGCCAGCGCCCCCGTCCCGCATCCGGCGGCCTGCCGTCCGGCCGCCGTGGCCGCGGCCGCAGGGGTCCACGTCCTGACCGCCCTCGCCGGGATCCGCCCCGACGCCCCCGCGGGCACGGTCGCCCTCGTCCCCCTGCCCGGCGCGCCCCTCGGCGCTCTCCGGCTCTCCGGCCTGCGCGTGTCGGGGGAGCCCTTCGCCGTCCGGATCAGCCGGCTCGGCCTCGGCATGGTGGAGGAGGCAGCCGATGCGCTCCAATTGGGAGGCTAGTGCTGTGACCGCCTTGCCGATCAAACCGGACAGCCGGAACGACCAGGGACGCTCAGCCTCCGGAACCGTGTCTTCAAGGTCACCAAAGCGCTGTTTATCGTCAGGCAGACGACTATGATCGCGTCATGTCGCCCTACGACCCGTCGGCCTATCCGCCCTTTGCCGTCACCGTCGACCTGGTCGTGCTCACCGTGCGGCGCCACGCGCTCTGCGCGCTGGTCGTCCGCCGGGGTGAGCAGCCGTTCCAGGGACGCTGGGCGCTGCCCGGCGGATTCGTCCGCGGGGACGAGGACCTGGCGGCGGCCGCCGCCAGGGAGCTCTCCGAGGAGACCGGCCTGTGCGCGCACGACCCCGGCCTGCCCGGCGCGGGCAACGGAGCGCACCTCGAACAGCTGGCCACCTACGGCGATCCGAAACGGGATCCGCGGATGCGGGTCGTCAGCGTGGCGCATCTGGTGCTGGCTCCGGACCTGCCGGCTCCGCGCGCCGGGGGCGATGCCAACAGCGCGCGCTGGGCCCCCGTCGACGAGCTGCTGGCCGCCACCGACGAGGCCTCCACGGGGCTCGCCTTCGACCATGCCCGGATCCTCGCCGACGGTGTGGAGCGGGCCCGCTCGAAGATCGAGTACTCCTCGCTGGCCACTGCCTTCTGCCCGCCCGAGTTCACCGTCGGCGAGCTGCGCCGGGTGTACGAGGCCGTCTGGGGTGTGGCCCTCGACCCGCGCAACTTCCACCGCAAGGTCACCGGAACCCCCGGGTTCCTGGTGCCGGCCGGAGGGACGACGACCCGTCAGGGCGGGCGGCCGGCCCAGCTGTTCCGCGCGGGTGGGGCCACCCTCCTCAACCCGCCGATGCTGCGCCCAGAAGTCTGACACCGCGACATGCGCGCCGAGAGCGGGGCGCTTAACGGCGCCGGGCCGGGGCCCGAGCCCGCCATCCGTACCGAGCCTGACGGCGATATCGACATTCCATCGGACCGGTTGCGCCGAAAATCGGACATATCGCGTTATCTTGCTTGCGGTATTCACCCTGCCGCAGAGCGGTCTCACCCCCCGCGAGAGAAGCGATGCTCCAGGCCATCGGACTCACCAGCAACCCCCGCCCCGACGCCCCGCCCCTCGTGGACGACCTCACATTCGAGGCCCGCCCGGGGAGCGTGACCGCCCTGCTCGGCGAGCCGGGATCGGGCAAGACCACCGCGCTGCGGCTCATGCTCGAACTCGAACCGGGCCGCGGCGTCACCTACTTCCGCGGCCGCCCGCTGCACCGGATCCCCCACCCCGGCCGTGAGGTCGGCGTGCTGCTCGGCGACGTTCCCGGCCATCCCGCGCGGACCGTCCGTAACCAGCTGCGGATGCTCTGCGCCGCCGCCGGCGTGCCGGCCTCCCGGGCCGACACGATGCTGGAGGTCGTCGGCATCGCGGGCTTGCGGGACCAGCGGCTCGGCTCGCTCTCGCTCGGCATGGAACGCCGGGTCGCCCTGGCCTCGGCGCTGCTCGCCGATCCGTGCACCCTGCTGCTGGACGAGCCCGCCGCCGGACTCTCCCCCCGCGAACGCGGCTGGCTGCACGGGTTGCTGCGCGGCCACGCCTCCCTGGGCGGAGCGGTGCTCTTCACCACCGCCGACGCCAAGGAGGCGGCCCGTAGCGCCGATCGGGTCGTCAGCATCGCGGCGGGCCGGCTCGTCGCCGACCAGGACGCCGCCGAGTTCGCCCGGACCCGGCTGCGCCCGCGGGTCGCGGTGCGCACCCCGCACGCGGCCCGGCTGGCCGACGTACTGGGCCGGGAGGCCCGGGCCGCCCAGCGTTCGGTGGAGATCGTCGCGGAGAGTGGCAGTCGCCTGTCGGTGTACGGCAGCAACTGCGCCGAGGTCGGCGAGGCGGCGTTCCGGCACGGCGTGCTGGTCCACCAGCTCGCCGACGAGACGGGTGACGCCGGCGCACCGGCGGCGCCGGTCCCGCATGCCCGCGCCGCGTCCGGGACGCCCCCGGAGTCCGGCGAGGCCATCGCCGAGACCTCCGGAGGCTTCGCCCGGCACGCCCGCTACCGGCGACCCGCCTCGGCCGTGCGCCGCGTCGGGGGGCCGCTGCGGCCGCTGCGCTACGAGTTGCTCCGGGTCTTCGGCACCGCCACCCCCGTCCTCACCGCCGTCCTCGTCGTCGCGGTCTCCGTCCTCACCGCCCTGGTGCTGGCCCGGGCCGGGCACACCCCGCAGAGCCGGATGCTCGCCGCCTGGCCGGAGCTGCTGCCGCTGCCGCCCGCCGCCCTGGGCGCCGGACTGCTCGGCGCGCTGGCCTTCGGCGAGGAGTACCGCTACCCCGCACTCGCCGCCGACCGTGGCACCGTGCCCCGCCGGATGGGGCTGCTCACCGCCAAGCTCGGCATCTGCGCCGTCCTCGCCCTGCTGCTGGGCGCCCTGGCCGTGACGGCCGACGCCGCCGCCCTGGCGCTCGTCTTCGACAGCGGGCCGCTGCGCACCCCGGCGCAGTGGCTGTCCCCGGCGGCGAGCTGGGCCGGACTGCTCATCGGCTGCGCCTGGGCCGGCGTACTGGCCTCCGGTGTCTTCCGGTCCGCCACCGCGGGCCTGGCCGCGGTGCTCGCGGTACCGGTGATGGTGGTTCCGCTGGTGCGCAAGGCTCTGGAGGGCTCGTCCGCGTACCCGATGACCGGGCTCGGACCGCGCCTGCGGGGCCTGAGCTGGGTGCAGTGGCCGCCGGAGGCGGACCGCCTGCTCGTAGGGGCCCTACGGGTGATGGCTCAACCCGTCGGGACGGCATTGGTGTTGTCGCTGATGGTCCTGTTGTGCGCCTATGGGTTCACCGGACTGCGCAGCCGGGTCCGTTGGTGATCATTCCGGTGCCGTAGAAGTCATGGACGGGACCGTTGCGGTCCGTGTCGCGTCAAGCGGACCGCAACTCCCCGCAAAAGGCCCGGTTCTTTACGATAAGTCGTCAATTGCGTAGGTGGCACCGATCACCCTTTCGTGTGCTTTTCACCAAAGACCTCAAGGGTCATGGAGGCACGGCCGACAAAGGATTCGTGAGTACCCTTGCGCACACCATGATGACCGCCGCCCGCCACGCAGACTCCGGCCTCGCCGGCCCGGGCGAACTCGACCGCTACCCCTACGCGGAGGCCCCCGGGTCCGACCGCGTCGGAGCGCCCCACTGGGACGGCGCCGACGTCGAGTTGAGCCGTGTGGGCCGCCGCGCGGCAGGCAGCCGCGGCCGCGGACTGCACGGCCAACTCGTCCAGCAGCTCGGCCAGATGATCGTCTCCGGCGACCTCGGCGCGGACCGCCCACTGGTCCCCGAGGAGATCGGCCAGCGCTTCGAGGTCTCCCGTACGGTCGTCCGCGAATCGCTGCGCGTCCTGGAGGCCAAGGGCCTCGTCAGTGCCCGGCCCAACGTCGGCACCCGGGTCCGCCCCGTCGCCGACTGGAACCTGCTCGATCCCGACATCATCGAGTGGCGGGCCTTCGGGCCCCAGCGCGACGATCAGCGCCGCGAGCTGGGCGAGCTCCGCTGGACCATCGAACCGCTCGCCGCCCGCCTCGCCGCCGGCCACGGCCGACCGGACATCCAGCAGCGCCTCGCGGACATGGTCGAGATCATGGGCCACGCCCTCGGCCAGGGCGACTCGATCACCTTCGCGCGGGCCGACCACGAGTTCCACGCGCTCCTCATCCAGGTGGCCGGCAACCGCATGCTGGAGCACCTCTCCGGCATCGTCTCGGCGGCCCTCCAGGTCTCCGGCAGCCCGATCACCGCCTGCGACCGCCCGAGCGAGACCTGTGTCGCGCACCACGCACGGATGGTCGAAGCCCTCGCCGCGGGGGACGCGACGGGCGCCGAGAACGCCATGCGCCAGCTCCTGACGGTTCACCCCGAGGTCGAGCGCGTGGTCCCCGCCCCGCGCGAGCACTGACGGGCGGACGCGCGGGGCGCGGGGGTGCAGGACATGTCGCCGGGCCCGGTCGGGTCCGGCGACACCGATGTGGGGGCTCTGTCGCGGCGTTTCGGCCTCGTCGAAAAGTCGGATATGCCCCTATGGTCAGCATTCGTGCATGCGGGGTGTGATTCGGGCCACGAAGATTGGGCGTAACGCTCCGCGAGGTCACGCGATGACCTAAGAGGTGATGGCCGACGGAGGGAACACAGCAGCCCTTGGGGGTGCTGTGCAGCTCCCCGGCCCCTGCCCGCGCCGCCGGCCCAACCCCGGTCGGTGGTCGTCGGCTCCGGTCCAGCACCACCAGGCCCGGGGTCGGAAGCCGTTTCCATCGTTCCGAGAGGTTGTTCGTGTCGGCCAGCACATCCCGTACGCTCCCGCCGGAGATCGCCGATTCCGAGTCTGTGATGGCGCTCATCGAGCGGGGCAAGGCCGAGGGGCAGATCGCCGGCGATGACGTGCGTCGGGCCTTCGAGGCTGACCAGATTCCTGCGACCCAGTGGAAGAATGTTCTGCGCAGCCTCAACCAGATCCTCGAGGAAGAGGGTGTGACGCTGATGGTCAGTGCCGCGGAGTCGCCCAAGCGCGCCACCCGCAAGAGCGTCGCAGCGAAGAGCCCGGCCAAGCGGACAGCCACCGAGCCCGTCAAGAAGTCGACGGCCAAGACGACGACGGCGCAGCCCGAGGCCACCACGGCCACCGCGGTTCCGGCAGCCGAGGCCGTGGACCCGGAGATCATGGACGCCCTCGCGGAGGAGCCCGGAACGGAGCCCGCCCCCAAGAAGGCGGCGGCGAAGAAGACGGCGGCCAAGAAGGCCGCGCCCGCCAAGAAGACCGCTGCCAAGAAGACGGCGGCGAAGAAGACCGCCTCCAAGAAGTCCGCCGACGAGGCCGGCGACGACGAGACCCCGGACGAGGGTCCCGAAGCCGCGAAGGCCGAGGCCGACGAAGAGGAGGAGGGCGGCGAGAACAAGGGCTTCGTGATCTCGGACGACGAGGACGACGCCCCCGCCCAGCAGGTCGTCGTGGCCGGCGCCACGGCAGACCCGGTCAAGGACTACCTCAAGCAGATCGGCAAGGTCCCCCTCCTCAACGCCGAGCAGGAGGTGGAGCTCGCCAAGCGCATCGAGGCGGGCCTGTTCGCCGAGGACAAGCTGGCGAACTCCGACAAGCTGGCGCCCAAGCTCAAGCGCGAGCTGGAGATCATCGCGGAGGACGGCCGCCGCGCGAAGAACCACCTGCTGGAGGCCAACCTCCGCCTCGTGGTCTCCCTGGCCAAGCGCTACACCGGCCGCGGCATGCTCTTCCTGGACCTGATCCAGGAGGGCAACCTGGGCCTGATCCGCGCGGTCGAGAAGTTCGACTACACCAAGGGCTACAAGTTCTCCACGTACGCCACGTGGTGGATCAGGCAGGCGATCACGCGCGCCATGGCCGACCAGGCCCGCACCATCCGCATCCCGGTGCACATGGTCGAGGTCATCAACAAGCTGGCCCGCGTGCAGCGCCAGATGCTCCAGGACCTGGGCCGTGAGCCCACCCCGGAGGAGCTGGCCAAGGAACTCGACATGACCCCCGAGAAGGTCATCGAGGTGCAGAAGTACGGCCGCGAGCCGATCTCCCTGCACACGCCGCTCGGCGAGGACGGCGACAGCGAGTTCGGCGACCTGATCGAGGACTCCGAGGCCGTGGTCCCGGCCGATGCCGTGAGCTTCACGCTCCTGCAGGAGCAGCTGCACTCGGTGCTCGACACCCTGAGCGAGCGCGAGGCCGGCGTGGTCTCGATGCGCTTCGGCCTCACGGACGGCCAGCCCAAGACGCTCGACGAGATCGGCAAGGTCTACGGGGTCACGCGTGAGCGGATCCGCCAGATCGAGTCGAAGACGATGTCGAAGCTGCGACACCCGTCCCGTTCCCAGGTGCTGCGCGACTACCTGGACTGACCGGTCAGGGCGCCGCCGGCCCGGCCACGGCGTGGTGACGAACAGGGCGACGGTGGCCGCGCGGGTGCGCTCGGCCACCGGGCATCCCACTCTGGGTGGAGTCATGCACACTCGGAGTCAGGAGGCCTCATGCGTCGTCCCTTTGCCCATGCCCTGGCGGGCGCGCTGACCCTGGCGGCGGGAGCGGCCGCGGCGCCGCTCGCCCAGGTGCCGCAGGCGGCCGCGGACAGCGTGGTGATCGGCGGGAAGCCGGTGAAGGTGGCCGACAGTCCGTGGGTCGTGGCCCTCGCCAGCCGTGACCGGTTCGGGGGTACGAGGGGCGGACAGTTCTGCGGGGGCGTCATCGTGGCCCCGACCAAGGTGCTGACAGCGGCGCACTGCCTGGGCCGCGAGGTCCTGGGCGGCCCGGTGGAGTCCGTGTCCGATTTCCGGGTGATCGCCGGGCGTACGGAGCTCGGGGCGGCCGAGGGCCAGGAGATCGCGGTGCGCGGGGCCCGGGTGAATCCGGCCTACGACCCGGCGAGCAACGCCGGGGACCTCGCCGTCCTGGAACTGGCCGAGTCCGTGCCGGCCCCTTACGTGCTCCCCATCGCGGAGGCGGGTCATCCCGCCTACGGCGCGGGGACCGAAGCGGCGGTGTACGGCTGGGGCGACACGAGCGGCTTCGGTGACTATGCGTACGCGTTGCGGGCCGCGCCCGTGACGGTCCTGGCGGACGACGTCTGTGCGCGCGCCTACCCGGGGGACGCGGACGGGCAGTACCGCGCCGACTCCATGGTGTGCGCGGGGGACAGCGGGGGCGGCAAGGACGCCTGCCAGGGCGACAGCGGCGGGCCCCTGGTGGCGCAGGGGCGGCTCATCGGGCTGGTCTCGTGGGGGCGTGGCTGCGGGCGCGCCGACAGCCCGGGGGTCTATACGCGCGTCGCCCCGCTGGCCGGCTTCGTGAGGGCCCCGGACAAGGGCGCACAGCCCAGAGGGGGCCCGGAGGTCCCGTGGCATGCTCCGAGGGTCTCGGGACCCGGCGCAGGGCCCGTACAGGGGCATCGCACGGGCTAGCGTCCGTACGGCGGCCGCCGGTCCCTGGGGGACGGTCGGCCGTGGACGTGTGGATACGAGGACGGGCGGCATCCCTGGGTCGCAGGGGTGCCGCCCGTCGACCGGCCTGGCCGGTCCTGGCTCGTCGGATGCGAGGTGCAGGCCTGTGTCAGCGGTCCTCGGGTTCGGCATTGGCAGCCGGAGCGGACGTGAGCCGCTCGGTCTCATCCTGTATTTCTGCGGCGATCTTCTTGAGTTCCGGCTCGAACTTGCGACCGTGGTGGGCGCAGAAGAGCAGTTCACCGCCGCTCAGCAGGACGACGCGCAGATATGCCTGGGCGCCGCAACGGTCGCATCGGTCAGCGGCCGTCAGCGGGGTCGCGGGTGTCAGAACAGTAGTCACGTCGCCTCTTCTCTAGCTCGACGAGCTGTCGTACCAGGGTCAACATCCAACCAGGCCGAAAACGTTCCCGCTCGCGGCTTTTCCTCGAAACTTCCTTCCGAAGCTGGCCGGCTGTTGCCGGTTGGCGGCGAAGGAGCCGTATTGCGTTGCTTTACGGTTTCGCGTTGTCAGTCGTGCGCTTGTCGCAGTTCCATCCTCCCCGGCGTCAGTGCCAGGTTGTTCATGAGGACGTGCCCGAACCCTAAATGGTTCATGCGCGGAAGGGAACGTGATGTTTCCTTCACCCGCCCGGGGGATCGAACATCCGTGCGGATCTGGACTAGGCTGAGGAAGGGGCGAGGGTGGCGTTGCATCGGCTCTACCTGGCCTCGGTACCCTTCGACCGGCACCCGAGCCACCTCTGAGCCCGACCGGGCCGGAAAAGAAATTCAGCGAGGAGCGAACTGCGTGACCGCCGACACGTCCGTGCCTTCCAGCGCGCTGCTGTCCGGAGCAGACCGGGACGGTTCCAACTACACCGCGCGGCACCTGCTCGTCCTCGAAGGGCTGGAGGCCGTCCGCAAGCGCCCCGGCATGTATATCGGCTCGACCGACAGCCGGGGCCTCATGCACTGCCTCTGGGAGATCATCGACAATTCCGTCGATGAGGCCCTGGGCGGCTACTGCGACCACATCGAGGTGATCCTCCACGAGGACGCCTCCGTCGAGGTCCGGGACAACGGCCGCGGCATTCCCGTGGACGTCGAGCCCAAGACCGGCCTGTCCGGCGTCGAGGTCGTCATGACCAAGCTGCACGCCGGCGGCAAGTTCGGCGGCGGCTCGTACGCGGCCTCCGGCGGCCTGCACGGCGTCGGCGCCTCCGTGGTCAACGCCCTCTCCGCCCGTCTGGACGTCGAGGTCGACCGCAACAGCGCGACCCACGCCATCAGCTTCCGCCGCGGCGTCCCCGGGATGTTCACCGAGCAGGGCGCCGACAGTCCCTTCGACCCCGCCAACGGCCTGCGCAAGGTCAAGCGGGTGCCCAAGGGACGCACGGGCACCAGGGTCCGCTACTGGGCCGACCGCCAGATCTTCCTCAAGGACGCCCGGCTCAATCTGGAGACGCTCTACCAGCGGGCCCGCCAGACCGCCTTCCTCGTCCCCGGCCTGACCCTGGTCGTCCGCGACGAGCGGGGCATCGACGGCGCGGGCAAGACCGAGGAGAGCTTCCGCTTCGACGGCGGCATCAGCGAATTCTGCGAGTACCTCACCCAGGACAAGGCCGTCTGCGACGTGCTGCGCCTGACCGGCACGGGCACCTTCAAGGAGACCGTCCCGGTCCTCGACGACCGCGGCCACATGACCCCCACCGAGGTCACCCGCGAGCTCGGCGTGGACATCGCCCTGCGCTGGGGCACGGGGTACGAGACCAACGTCAAGTCCTTCGTGAACATCATCGCCACTCCCAAGGGCGGCACCCACGTCTCCGGATTCGAACGCTCGGTCACCAAGACCGTGAACGAGGTGCTGCGCTCGGCCAAGCTGCTGCGCGTCGCCGAGGACGACGTGGTCAAGGACGACGCGATGGAGGGCATGACGGCCGTCGTCACCGTCCGCCTCGCCGAGCCGCAGTTCGAGGGCCAGACCAAGGAGGTGCTCGGCACCTCGGCGGCCACCCGGATCGTCGCCGCCGTGGTCGCCAAGGAGCTCAAGGCCTTCCTGACCTCCACCAAGCGCGACGACAAGCAGCAGGCCCGCGCCGTGATGGAGAAGATCGTCGCGGCCGCCCGGACCCGGATCGCGGCCCGTCAGCACAAGGAGGCGCAGCGCCGCAAGACCGCGCTGGAGACCTCCTCGCTCCCCGCCAAGCTGGCCGACTGCCGCAGCGACGACGTGGAGCGCAGCGAGCTCTTCATCGTCGAGGGGGACTCCGCCCTCGGCACCGCGAAGCTCGCCCGGAACTCCGAATTCCAGGCGCTCCTGCCCATCCGCGGCAAGATCCTCAACGTCCAGAAGTCCTCGATCTCGGACATGCTCAAGAACGCCGAGTGCGGGGCGATCATCCAGGTCATAGGAGCCGGCTCGGGCCGGACCTTCGACATCGACGCCGCCCGCTACGGCAAGATCGTGCTCCTCGTCGACGCCGATGTGGACGGCGCGCACATCCGCTGCCTGCTGCTCACGCTCTTCCAGCGGTACATGCGGCCGATGGTCGAAGCCGGCCGGGTCTTCGCGGCCGTGCCGCCGCTGCACCGGATCGAGCTGGTCCAGCCGAAGAAGGGCCAGGACAAGTACGTCTACACGTATTCGGACAACGAGCTGCGCCAGACCCTTTTGGAGTACCAGCGCAAGAACATCCGGTACAAGGACTCGATCCAGCGTTACAAGGGCCTCGGCGAGATGGACGCGGACCAGCTGGCGGAGACCACCATGGACCCCCGCTTCCGCACCCTGCGCCGGATCAACATCGGCGACCTGGACTCGGCCGAGCAGGTCTTCGACCTGCTCATGGGCAATGAGGTGGCCCCGCGCAAGGAGTTCATCACGAGCTCCGCGGCGACCCTGGACCGCTCGCGCATCGACGCCTGATCCCGGGTGGCGCCGGTGGTACCCGTGGTACCGGTGGCCGGCGCCGGCTGACACCGACGTGGCGCCACGGCATACCGGCGCTCTTCGCTCCATCACCTGTTGGAGTGAAGAGCGCCGGGACACCAGTCCGGAAGCGTCCATTCCGCACATCCTTGTGAGCACGCAGCCAATGCGGCGGCGGACAAGGAGAGTTCGGTGGACAAGCACGAAGGTCGTGATGCCGGAACGATCCGGCTGGACGACCCCTGGTACGACGCGCTGGCCGTCGGCTGGGGCGAGGGTACGGAAACCTCCCCGCCGCGCCCGGCGCCCGGCGGCCTCCCCGCGCCCGGCGCATCCGACATCTACCTCGAAGTGCAGCGCAGCGCCGCCTTCCAGGAGGTCCGCAGCCGCTACCGCGGGTTCGTCGTTCCCGCGACCGCCGGCTTCTTCCTCTGGTACGTCGCCTACGTGGTCGCCGCCACCGCCGCGCCCGGGCTGATGGCCCGGCCCGTGGCGGGCGCGGTCAACGTGGCCATGCTCGCGGGGCTCGGCCAGTTCCTCAGCACCTTCCTGCTGACCTGGGCGTACGCCCGGCACGCGCGGCTGCGCCGGGACCGGGCGGCGCTCGACCTGCGCTGGACCGTCTTCGAGCAGGAACGCGACCAGGAGCGGACCCGGGCGAGGGGGGCCGGCCGGTGACCACCGAGCACCAGGCCCTCGCGCTGATCCTGTTCAGCGTCTTCATCGCGGTCACCCTGGGCATCACCACCTGGGTCAGCCGCAACCGGCACGGGTCGGCCGAGGAGTTCTACGCGGGCGGGCGGTTGTTCTCGCCCATGGAGAACGGTTTCGCCATCGCGGGCGACTACATGTCCGCCGCCTCGTTCCTCGGAATCTCCGGCCTGATCGCGCTCTTCGGCTACGACGGCATGCTCTACTCGGTGGGCTTCCTCGTCGCCTGGCTGGTGGTGCTGTTCCTCGTCGCCGAACTGGTCCGCAACTGCGGGCGCTTCACCCTCGCCGACGTGGTCGCCGCCCGCATGAGCGAGCGTCCGGTACGGATCGCGGCCGGCACCTCCTCGGTCGTCGTCTCCGTGCTCTACCTCGTCGCGCAGATGGTCGGCGCCGGCAGCCTGGTCGGCCTGCTGCTCGGGAGTCCGAGCGCCTCGGCCCGGACCCTGGCCGTGGTCGGGGTGGGCGCGCTGATGGTGGTCTACGTGTCCTTCGGCGGGATGCGGGCCACCACGTGGATCCAGATCGTGAAGGCCGTGCTGCTGATGGGCGGGGCGATCACCCTGACCGTGCTCGTGCTGCTGCGCTTCCACGGGAACGTCGACCAGTTGCTCACCAGCGCCGCCGACCGCAGCGGGCACGGGCTCGGATTCCTGAGCCCAGGCCTCAAGTACGGCGGGGACTGGACCGCCCGCTTCGACTTCATCAGCCTCGGCCTCGCGCTGGTCCTCGGGACCGCCGGGCTGCCGCACATCCTGTCGCGCTTCTACACCGTGCCCACCGCGCGGGCGGCCCGCCGCTCGGTGGTGTGGGCGATCGCGCTGATCGGCGGCTTCTACCTGATGACCATCGTGCTCGGCTTCGGGGCGGCCGCGCTCGTGGGCCCGGACGCGGTACGGGCCTCCAACGCCTCCGGGAACACGGCCGTTCCGCTGCTCGCGGCCTTCCTCGGCGGGGGCGCCGGATCCACCGGGGGCGCGGTGCTGTTCGCCTTCGTCGCCGCCATCGCCTTCGCCACCATCCTGGCGGTGGTGGCCGGGATCACCCTGGCCTCCTCGGCCTCCGTCGCCCACGACCTGTACGCCTCCCTCAAGCGCCGCCGCGCCAGGCAGCGCAGCGAGGTCTCGGTGGCCCGGGTGGCGGCGGTGGGCATCGGGGCGGTGGCGATCGCCCTCGGGCTGCTCGCCCAGAACCTCAACGTGGCCTTCCTGGTGGGGCTGGCCTTCGCGGTGGCGGCCTCGGCCAATCTGCCGGTGCTGCTGTACTCGCTCTTCTGGCGGGGCTTCACCACGCGCGGAGCCATCTGGTCCGTGTACGGCGGCCTGGTGCCGGCGGTGCTGCTGGTACTGGTCTCGCCGGTGGTCTCGGGCAGCGCGGAGTCGCTCTTCCCGGGAGTGGACTTCCAGTACTTCCCGCTCCAGAACCCGGGGATCGTCTCGATTCCGCTGGGCTTCCTGGCGGGCTGGCTGGGCACGGTCACCTCCCGCGAGGAGCCGGACGAGGCGAAGCACGCGGAGACCGAGGTCCGCTCCCTGACCGGCGCCGGAGCGGTCTGAGCCTGTCAGGCAGGCCCCTCCGACGGGAGCCAGGTGTAGCGGTGCTCCGGGCGGCCGGTCTCGCCGTAACGCAGCGCCAGGGTGACGCGGGCGGTGCGTTCGAGGAGCTTCAGGTAGCGCTGGGCGGTCTGGCGGCTGATGCCCGCGCGGTCGGCGATCTGCTGGGTGGACAAGGGGCCGTCGGCGGAGCGCAGGACCTGGCGGACCAGTTCCGCGGTGGTGGGAGAGTGGCCCTTGGGGAGCTCGTTCACAGGACCCGCGGCGGCGAGGGCGCCGAAGATCCGGTCCACCTCGGCCTGTTCGGCCTCCCCGCCCGTGTTCAGGGCGCGGCGCAGGGATCCGTACGCCTCCAGCCGGGTGCGCAGCCCGGCGAAGGTGAAGGGTTTGACCAGGTACTGGAGGGCGCCGAGGCGCATGGCGGCCTGGACGGTGGCGAGGTCGCGGGCGGCGGTGACCATGATCACATCGGTGCTGTGGCCGAGCTGGCGCAGCCGGCGGACCAGGTCCAGGCCGTTCTCGTCGGGGAGGTAGTGGTCCAGGAGGACGAGGTCCACCGGATGCGCGGTGAGGAACTCCAGGGCCTCGGCCGCCGAATGGGCCTGCGCCGTCACCCGGAAACCGGGAACCTTCGCCACGTACGCCGCGTTGATCCGGGCAACACGCATGTCGTCGTCGACGACCAATACGTGGATCGGGGTCTCGTTCATCGCAGGGCCTCCGGGAGTACGACGGAGAACTCCGCCCCTCCGTCCGCTGCTTCACCGGCCCGGGCGCTGCCGCCCTGCCGCTCCGCGAGGCGGCGTACGAGGGCGAGGCCCAGCCCGCGCTCGCGGTGGGCCCTGGGCTGCTTGGTCGACCAGCCCTCCGTGAAGATCTCCTCGCGGCGCGCGGCAGGTACCCCGGGGCCGCTGTCGCGCACCCGCAGCACGGCGGTACGGCCCTGCGCGCGCAGCTCCACTTCGACCAGGGGCGACGTCGAACCGGCGGCGGCGTCCAGGGCGTTGTCCACCAGATTGCCGACGATCGTGACGAGGCCGCCCGGGTCCACCAGGCGGTCGGGGAGGAGGGTGTTCCCGGCCAGGCGCAGGGGGACGCCGCGCTCGGCCGCGACGGTCGCCTTGCCCACCAGAAGGGCGGCCAGCAGCGGGTCGTGGACCTTCTCGGTGACCTGTTCGGCGGTCGTACGGTGCACCCCGACGACCTCCGTCACGAACTCCACCGCCTCCTCGTGCAGGCCCAGCTCCAGGAGGCCGAGGAGGGTGTGGAGGCGGTTGGCGTGCTCGTGGTCCTGGGCGCGCAGGGCATCGATGAGGCCCCGGGTGGAGTCGAGCTCGCGGCCCAGGTGTTCCAGCTCGGTGCGGTCGCGCAGGGTGGCGACGGCGCCGCCGTCCTCGGTGGGCATCCGGTTGGCGACCAGCACGCGGGGGCCCTGGACGGTGAGCAGGTCCTGGCCGGCGACGCGGCCCGACAGGACGTCGGCGGTGCGGCCCGCACCGAGTACCTCGTCCAGCGGGCGTCCCGTGAGGGCGGCGGTGGAGTCCGGTGTGAGGCCCAGCAGGCGGGCGGCCTCGTCGTTGACCAGCCGGACCCGGCCGTCCGGGGCGAGGGCGATCACGCCTTCGCGGATGGAGTGCAGCATCGCCTCGCGCTCGGCGAGCAGGCCGGCGATGTCGGAGAAGGCCAGGTCCCGGGTCTGGCGCTGGATCCTGCGGGACAGCAGATAAGCGGCGAGGGCGCCCGCCGCCAGGGCGCCGCCCGCGTAGGCGAGCAGGCCGGGGATGGCACCGAGCAGCCGGTCGCGGACGCTGTCGTAGGCGATGCCGACCGAGACGGCGCCGACGATCTCGCCGTCGGCCGCGAGGAGCGGGACCTTGCCGCGGGCGGAGCGGCCCAGGGTGCCCTCGTCGATCTCCATGACCTCGCGGCCCGCCAGGGCGTCGCTCGGGTCCGTGGAGACGGGCAGCCCGATCCGGTCGGGGCTGGGGTGCGAGCGGCGGATGCCGTCCAGGTCGAGGACGACCACGTACTCGGCGCCGGTGGCCCGGCGGATCCGCTCGGCCGAGGCCTGTACCGGGCTGTCCGCCGAGGGCCCGGAGTCCAGGAGGCCGGCGGCCAGCGAGGGGTCGGCCGCGGCGCTCTGCGCGATGGCCAGGGCCCGCCGCATGGCCTGGTCGTCGAGCTGCGCGCTCAGCGGTGCGAGGAACAGTCCGGTGGCCAGGAAGAGGACCCCGGCGGCGATGGCCAGCTGGGTCAGGAGGATCTGGGAGACGGCCCGTCTGGGCAGCCCGAGCCGCCGAGCGCTCATGAGGGGGAACCGCATGGGCAGCAACGGTAGGTCGGCCCGGGCACAAGCGGAATGTTTTCGCCCGGCTTGTCGGATACCCCACTCCGGTCCACCGGGAGTGACGGGGCCGGTCCGGCCCCTTACGGCATCGGCTGGGGCGGGCGGGGGCCGTGGTACTGACCGCTCGGCCGCATGCGCAGCGGCCGCTCCTGGTACTCCTCCAGGGCGTGCGCGATCCAGCCCGCCGTACGGGCCACCGCGAAGACCGTCTCCCCGGCCTCGGGCGCCATCCCGCACGACACCGTCAGCACCGCCAGCGCCAGGTCCACATTGGGGTGCAGCCCGCCCTGGCGAGCCATCACCGCGGCCACCTCGCGCGCCGCACGCAGGGCGGGACCGGCCTGCTCCAGTCCTTCCAGCCGGGCGAAGAGCGCCCGCGCCCGCGGGTCCTCGCCCTGGTAGAGCCGGTGGCCCAGCCCCGGGACCCGGCGGCCCGCCCGCAGGTACTCCGCCACCACCGGCGCGGCCCCGCCCTGTTCCAGTACCTCCACCAGCATCCGGTGCGCGAGCCGCCCGGCCGCGCCGTGGAGCGGACCTTCGAGGGCGCCGAGCCCGGCCGAGACCGCCGCGTACGGATGGGCCCGCGCCGAAGCGGCCACCCGTACGGCCAGGGTCGAGGCGGCCAGATCGTGGTCGACCAGCAGTGCCAGCGCGAGGTCCAGCACGGCCAGCGCGTCCGGGTCCGGCTCCCGCGCCGTCAACCGCGACCAGAGGTTCCGGGCGATCCGGCCGTCCCCGGCCCACTGGGCCGGGCCCACCGCGGGCAGCGCGCCGACCAGCGTGGGAATCAGACAGCGCGCGGAGCCGAGTACCGCCTCCTCGGACAGGTCGAAGCGCAGCGGATCCGCCACCGCGGCGGCGGCGACCGCCACCCGCAGCCGGTCGATGGGACCGCTGTGTTCCGGCAGTGCCGCCACCGCCCGCCGGGCCGCCGCCAGCGCCTGCGGCGGAGCGGTGAACCGGGCCCCGTGCGCGACGGTCCCCGTCCAGAGCCACTCGGCGACCTCCTCGTAGCGGTACCGCGAGGCCAGCGCCACGGCGTCCACGCCCCGGAAGCAGTACCGGTCGGGCTCGATGAGGGTGAGCGCCGTGCGGACGGCCAGTTCCCCGGCGGGGGCCGCCGCCTCGCGCCGGCTGCGCGCGGCCAGCGCCTCCACCTCGGCCGCGTCGAAGGTGCTGCCGCGCCCGGCCGGATCACGGCGGCTGGCGAGCTGGCCCCGGCTGACGTACGCGTACACCGTCGCCGGTTTCACCCCGAGTACCCGCGCCGCCTCCAGGGTGCTGAGCCTGCGCCCGGCGTCTCTCTGGTCGCTCTGATCGCTCATGACGCATACCCTACAGATGGACAGAGATGTTGATTCAATCAATATTGACAAGGATTCAATCCATCATGGATGGTCGATCCATGAAAACCAACGACAGCACCGTCGACGGACCCCGCGGCCTCGCGGGAGTGGTGGTCACCGAAACCGAGCTGGGCGACGTCCGGGGCCGTGAGGGCTTCTACCACTACCGCCAGTACTCCGCCGTCGAGCTCGCCGCCGGCCGCAGCTTCGAAGACGTGTGGCACCTGATGTTCCGCGGCGCACTGCCCGCGGACGCCGCCGAGCGGGCCGCCTTCGCCGCCGAGATCGCCCCGCTGCGCCGGCTGCCCGAGGAGGTACGGGACGCCCTGCCGGGCCTGGCCCGGGCCAGCCGGCTCTCCGGCCCGCTCGCCGGGCTGCGCACCGCGCTCTCGCTGCTCGGCGCTGCCGCCGGCTTCCGCCCGGTGTACGACCTGGACCCCGGCCGCCGGGCCGCCGACGCGCTGGCCGCCTGCGCCGCCGTACCGACCCTGCTGACCGCCCTGCACCGGCTGGGACAGGGTCTGGAGCCGGTGGAACCGCGCGACGACCTCCCGTACGCCGCCAATTACCTCTACATGCTGACCGGCCAGGAGCCCGACCCGGTCGTGGCCCGCGCGGTCGAGCGGTACCTGATATCCACCGTGGACCACGGCTTCAACGCCTCGACCTTCACCGCCCGCGTGATCGCCTCCACCGGCGCCGACGTCGCGGCCTGCCTGACCGGGGCGATCGGCGCGCTCTCCGGACCGCTGCACGGCGGCGCCCCCAGCAGGGCCCTGGACACCCTCGACGCCATCGGCACCGTGGACCGGATCGGGCCGTGGATCCGCGAACGGGTCCTGGCGGGCGACCGGATCATGGGCTTCGGCCACCCCGTCTACCGCACCGAGGACCCCCGCTCGCGCATGCTGAGGGACATCGCCGTCCAGTTCGGCGGACCGCTCGTGGACTTCGCCGTCGAGGTCGAGCGCCAGGTCGAGGAGATCCTCGCCGAACTGAAGCCGGGCCGGGAGCTGCACACCAACGTGGAGTTCTACGCGGGCGTGGTCATGGAGCTGTGCGGGCTGCCGCGCGAGATGTTCACCCCGACCTTCTGCGCCGCGCGGGTGGTCGGCTGGAGCGCGAACGTCCTGGAGCAGGCCGCCGATTCGAAGATCATCCGCCCGGCCGCCCGGTACACCGGCCCCACGCCGCCCCAGCCGGTGCCGCTCCTCGACTGACGGAGCCTGGCTACGATCGCCGGGTGAACAGCAGGCAGCCCATCCCCGTCGTCGTCCTCGCCGGTTTCCTCGGATCCGGCAAGACCACCGTGCTGAACCACCTCCTCGCCAGCCGCGGGGGCACCCGGATCGGGGTCGTCGTCAACGACTTCGGATCGATCGAGGTCGACGCGATGTCGGTGGCCGGCCAGGTCGGGGACTCGATGGTCTCCCTCGGCGGCGGCTGCCTGTGCTGCGCGGTCGACGGCAGCGAGCTGGACACGTACCTGGAGAAGCTCTCCGCTCCCGCCCACCGGATCGACGTGATCGTCATCGAGGCGAGCGGGCTGGCCGAGCCCCAGGAGATGATCCGGATGCTCATGGCCAGCGAGAATCCCGCCATCCGGTACGGCGGAATGGTGGAGGTCGTGGACGCGGCCGAATTCGACGCGACCCGCGCCAGGCACCCGGAGACCGACCGGCACCTCGCCGTCGCGGACCTGGTGGTGCTCAACAAGACCGACCGGGTCGACGCCGGCGAACGGGCCCGGATCGAGAAGGAGCTCGCCGCGCTCTGCGCCCCCGGCATCCCGGTCGTGGGCGCCGACCACGGGCGGATCGATCCGGAACTGCTCTTCGACCGCCGGCCCTGGACCGAGACCCGGGGGCAGCTCTCCTTCGAGGACCTGCTCCGGGAGGCCGACGGCCATGACCACCGCACCCACGCACACGCGGCCTACGAGAGCACGGAGTTCACCTCCGACCAGGCCCTGTCCCCGCGCCGGTTCATCGACTTCCTCGACCGCCGCCCGGCCGGACTCTACCGGATCAAGGGCTTCGTCTACTTCGGCGTCCCCGGGCACGAGGAACGCTACGAGGTCCACGCGGTCGGCCGCTTCCTCCGCTTCGCCCCGCAGCCCTGGGGGCGGGGCGAAGCGCGCCTGACGCGGCTGGTCCTGATCGGCTCCGGCACAGACGGCGCGGAACTCCTGCGGGAGCTGGCGCGATGCCGCGAGGAGTCCCCCGAGGACGCGCGCCCCGAGAGCATGTGGGGCGTGCTGCGGTACGTGGCCCAGCCCGCGGCGCCCGAGCTCGCCCCCGAGCCCGCGGACCGCGACCCCGAGGGCCTCGACGCCTAGGCGACCTCGACCCCGTACTCCCGCAGCAGATCCTCCAGCCCGCCCCGGTAGCCCTTGCCGCCGACCACGAAGTCCCAGTCGCCGTTCGCCCGGCGCCGGAAGGAGCCCAGCACCAGCGCCGTCTCACCGGCCCGGCCGTCGGAGACCTCGAGCTGCCCGGCCTCAGCGCCCGCCGCGTCCAGGAGCCGGATCCGGGCGTCCGTGAAACCGGCCAGGTCGGCGTGCGGATCGGCCTCCGGGTCGACCGCGGCGACCAGGACCAGGCGGTCGGCCTCCTGCGGCAGGGCTTCGAAGGCGACCTCCACCGCGGCCTTGTCCGGGGCCGCGTGCGCGCGCGCCCGTACCGAACCGTCCGGGGTGCGCGGGTTGTTGAAGAAGACGAAGTGGTCCTCGCTCAGCACCCGGTTGCCCGTGCAGACCAGCGCGCACACGTCGAGCGCGACCGGGCCCGACCAGGACATCCCGAGCACGTTGTGCTCAGCGGACCGGGCGGACCGGGCGGAGCGGCCGGGCCCCGTCGTCCGCTGCGCCGGGACCCCGGCCGCCGGGCCGCCGCCCAGGCGGCCGCGCAGCCCGTACTCGTGCAGCAGTTCCACGAGCTTGACGCCGGGCACCAACTCCAGCGGCTTGCCCTCGGCGAACTCGTACGACCCGGCTCCGAAGGACGCGGTGGTGACCAGCACACCCTTGTTCGCGCCCGTCGCCTGGACCGTGCCGTACAGCTCCCGCACCACGTCGGGATTGAGCCGGTGCCGGTAGCGCTTGACCTGCACCACGATCCGCCCGCCCCGCAGCGGGGCCGGGTCGCGCGCCTCGATGTCCACACCGCCGTCGCCCGACCGCTGCGTGGTCACCGCCTCCATGCCCATCGCCCGGAAGAGGTCCGCCACGAGCCGCTCGAAGTCGATCGGGTCCATCGCGAAGAGGTCGGGCTCGTCCTGGTCTCCGCCCGTGTGCCCGCCGTGGCTGACGACCCCTCCGCCGACCTCGTCGGGCCTGCGGCCGGGACGTACCGCGGTCAGCTGGTCGGGCCGCGCCGAGAGCTGCCCGCGCAACCCCTCCACCAGGCAGTCCACCGCGCTGACCTGCTCCAGCCGCAGCCCCGCGAAGGGGGACCGGGCCACCGACACCGTGGCCAGCACGAGTTGCGCCTCCAGGCCCGTCACCGGATCGTGGGCGTCCACGAAGCCGTTGACCACCACCGAGTCGAGCACGCCGAACTCGTCCGCCGCGTACAGCTCCCGCACCACCAACAGCACGCACTGCGCCAGCAGGTCCCGGTACAGCGCCCGCCGCTGCGTGGCCGGTCGGGCCGTCTCCTTGTCCTGGCCCGTACTGGGCACGTACCGCACCGACTTGGCCTCCGGCACCACCGCGTACCCCGGCAGCTCCCAGTCCAGGACCAGCTGGCGCGCCCCCGGGTCGTACGCGGCCGCCACCTGCCGCGGCAGCGCCTCGGGCCAGGCCGTCGAGGCGTACAGGGCCGCCGAGAAGTACTCCACCACCGCCTCCGCGTCGCCCGCGCGCAGCGCCACGGCCAGCTCGGCGAGCCCGCTGTTGTGCGCCCGGATCCCGGCGAGCTGCTCCGCCGCCCACCGGTCGTACTGCTGCCGGTACGCCGCCAGCTGCTGCTGTCGTCGCGCCTCCGCGGCGTGCGCGGCCTGCCAGGCCTGCGTGTACCGGGCGTGTGCCTCGCGCTCCGCCTGCGCCCGCCGGTTCGAGCCGAGCGTCCAGCCCGTGCTCTGCTGCTGGAACTGGTGCAGCTGCGGCATCGGCACGGGGTGCGCCAGCGTGCCCGGGTCGAAGGCTTCGAGCTGCTCGGACCGGACCAGCCCGGCCATCCGGAACGCCGGTGCCCGGCACCCCGCGGCCAGCAGGCCCTGCAGGGCGGCGACTTCCGCCTCGATCTGCTCCGTACGCCGCCGGGCCTCGGCCTCGCGCTGCTGCCGGTCGGCGGCCTGCTGCTCCCGCCGCCGACGCTCCGCCTGGCGCTGCTGGATCAACTGCGTCTGCTGCGTCCGGCGCTGGGCCTCGGCCCAGTCCCCGATCACTCCGCCCGCGCGACGACTCATCAGCTCTGTTCTCCCCCACCCGCCAGTGCCAAGAGGGAAAACACTAGTCGCCGTTCAGGTGGGACGTCCCCGTCGGGCGTACCACCTGAACGTCGTCGTACGTCCTACAGCGCGGCTCCCGCCAGGGCCGCGACGGCCGACGGCAGCGCCGCCCCCGAGCCGTCCCGGCGCGGGTCCACGGGCGGCAGCTCGGCCGGAGTGCCGTTCGCCGCCGCCGCGCGGACCGGGGCGTTCCCGGCCCAGGCCAGCACCAGCACGTCCTCGCCCTTCAGGAACCGCTGGCAGCGCACGCCACCGGTGGCACGGCCCTTGCGCGGGTACTGGTCGAAGGGGGTCAGCTTCCCGGACAGCACCGAGTCGTCCAGGGTTCCGTGCGAGCCCGCCACCGTGAACACCATGGCGTCCCGGCCGGGGTCGACCGCCGAGAAGTGGATCACCTTGGCTCCGTCGGCGAGCTTGATGCCCGCCATGCCGCCCGCAGGGCGGCCCTGCGGGCGGACCTGGGCCGCCGGGTAGCGCAGCAGCTGGGCGTCGTCGGTGATGAAGACCAGGTCCTCCTCGCCCGTGCTCAGCTCGACCGCGCCGACGATCCGGTCACCGTCCTTGAGGGTGATGACCTCCAGCTCGTCCTTGTTGGCCGGGTAGTCCGGCACGACGCGCTTGACCACGCCCTGTTCGGTGCCCAGCGCCAGCCCCTGCGAGGACTCGTCCAGCGAGATCAGGCAGATCACCTTCTCGTCCGGCTCCAGGGTGGAGAGGAACTCGGTGACGGGCGCGCCTCCCGCCAGGGTCGGCGCGGCCGCCGTGTCCGGCAGCTGTGGCAGGTCGATCACGGACAGGCGCAGCAGGCGCCCCGCCGACGTCACCACGCCGACCTCGGCCCGGGCCGTCGCCAGGACCTGCGAGACGATCAGGTCGTGCTTGGCGCGCTTGCCGTCGGCCTCCGCCAGCGGCTCGCCGGTCACGGTCCGCGCGAGCAGGCCCGTCGACGAGAGCAGCACCCGGCAGGGATCGTCCGCGACCTCCAGCGGAACCGCCGCCACCGTGGTGCCCGCCGACTCCAGCAGGACCGTACGGCGCTCGGTGCCGAACTTCTTCGCGACCGCCGCCAGTTCCGAGGAGACCAGCTTGCGCAGCTCGCTGTCGGACTCCAGGATCCCGGTCAGCTCGTCGATCTCGCCGGTCAGCCGGTCGCGCTCGGACTCCAGCTCGATGCGGTCGAACTTGGTGAGCCGGCGCAGCGGGGTGTCCAGGATGTACTGGGTCTGGATCTCGCTCAGCGAGAACCGTTCCATCAGCCGGGCCTTGGCCTGGGCGGAGTTCTCGCTGTCCCGGATGAGCCGGATGACCTCGTCGATGTCGATGAGGGCCACCAGCAGGCCCTCGACGAGGTGGAGCCGGTCGCGGCGCTTGGTGCGGCGGAACTCGCTGCGCCGCCGGACGACCTCGAAGCGGTGGTCGAGGTAGACCTCCAGCAGCTCCTTGAGGCCCAGCGTCAGCGGCTGCCCGTCCACCAGCGCGACGTTGTTGATGCCGAAGGACTCCTCCATCGGCGTCAGCTTGTAGAGCTGCTCCAGCACGGCCTCCGGGTGGAAGCCGTTCTTGATCTCGATGACCAGGCGCAGACCGTGCGAGCGGTCGGTGAGGTCCTTGACGTCGGCGATGCCCTGGAGCTTCTTCGAGCCCACCAGGTCCTTGATCTTCGCGATGACCTTCTCGGGGCCCACCGTGAAGGGCAGTTCCGTGACGACCAGGCCCTTGCGGCGCGCCGTCACGTTCTCCACGGCCACCGTCGCGCGGATCTTGAAGGTGCCGCGGCCGTTCTCGTACGCGTCCTTGATCCCCGAGAGGCCGACGATCCGGCCGCCCGTGGGCAGGTCGGGACCCGGCACGAAGCGCATCAGCGCCTCCAGGTCCGCGTGCGGGTGGCGGATCAGGTGCCGGGCGGCCGCGATGACCTCGCCCAGGTTGTGCGGGGGCATGTTGGTCGCCATGCCGACCGCGATTCCGGACGCGCCGTTGACCAGCAGGTTCGGGTAGGCGGCGGGCAGTGCGACGGGCTCGCGCTCCTGGCCGTCGTAGTTGGCGGTGAAGTCGACGGTGTCCTCGTCGATCGACTCCGTCATCAGTGACGTGGCGTCGGCCATCTTGCACTCGGTGTAACGCATCGCGGCGGGCGGGTCGTCGTTGCCGAGCGAGCCGAAGTTGCCGTGTCCGTCGACCAGCGGCAGCCGCATCGAGAAGGGCTGGGCCATGCGCACGAGGGCGTCGTAGATCGACGCGTCACCGTGCGGGTGGAGCTTGCCCATGACCTCGCCGACGACACGGGCGCACTTCACGTAGCCGCGGTCGGGGCGCAGACCCATCTCGTTCATCTGGTACACGATGCGGCGGTGCACCGGCTTCATGCCGTCCCGGGCGTCGGGCAGGGCACGGGAGTAGATCACCGAGTACGCGTACTCGAGGAAGGAGCCCTGCATTTCGTCGACGACGTCGATGTCGAGGATCTTCTCCTCGAAATCCTCCGGCGGCGGGGTCTTCGTGCTGCGGCGGGCCATCGCTGCGCGGCTCCTTAACCAAGAATGGGGTGTGCTGGGTGTGTGGCTGGCTGTGGGCTGGGTCGTGTGGATCTTGTGGGTCGTGTGGGTCTGGCTGGTCTGGCTGGGTCTGGTCTTGCGGGTGTCCGGCTGGGTACGACGCGGACCATTGTGGCCCGAGGCTCCGACAACGCCGACTCCGACCCCGGGGGAGTGACCCGGGAACTTATCCGGCTGCCGACGCGCTTGCATACAGTGGCAGGTCTGACAGAAATCTCTGCATCGCGATCGAAGGGACCACATGCCCATGGGTCACACGGCCACAGCGCAGGCCGGCTCCGGCGGCCTGACAGCGACCGAGCACCGGCTGGCCAACGGCCTGCGCGTGGTGCTCTCCGAGGACCACCTGACCCCGGTCGCCGCGGTCTGCCTCTGGTACGACGTCGGCTCGCGCCACGAAGTCAAGGGGCGTACCGGCCTGGCTCACCTCTTCGAGCACCTGATGTTCCAGGGGTCGGCGAGCGTACCGGGCAACGGGCACTTCGAGCTGGTCCAGGGCGCCGGCGGCTCCCTCAACGGCACCACCAGCTTCGAGCGCACCAACTACTTCGAGACGATGCCGACCCACCAGCTGGAGCTCGCGCTGTGGCTGGAGGCGGACCGGATGGGGTCCCTGCTGGCCGCCCTGGACGACGAATCCATGGAGAACCAGCGCGACGTCGTCAAGAACGAACGCCGCCAGCGGTACGACAACGTCCCGTACGGCACGGCCTTCGAGAAGCTCACCGCCCTGGCGTACCCCGAGGGCC
This sequence comes from Streptomyces sp. NPDC028910, assembly GCF_055564955.1. Classification (NCBI taxonomy): domain Bacteria; kingdom Bacillati; phylum Actinomycetota; class Actinomycetes; order Kitasatosporales; family Streptomycetaceae; genus Streptomyces; species Streptomyces sp. NPDC028910. The sequence continues at coordinate 120,451 of NZ_JBVHVF010000012.1, forward strand.
ACCCGTACCACCACACTCCGATCGGTTCCATGGCCGATCTCGACGCCGCCTCCCTGGAGGACGCGCGCGCCTTCTTCCGTACGTACTACGCGCCCAACAACGCGGTGCTCTCGGTCGTCGGCGACATCGACCCCGAGCAGACGCTCGCCTGGGTCGAGAAGTACTTCGGCACCATTCCCGCGCACGACGGCAAGCAGCCGCCCCGCGACGGCTCGCTGCCCGACATCATGGGTAAGCAGCTGCGCGAGGAGATCGTCGAGGAGGTCCCGGCGCGCGCGCTGATGGCCGCCTACCGGCTGCCGCACGACGGCACCCGCGAGTGCGACGCCGCCGACGTGGCGCTGACCATCCTGGGCGGCGGCGAGTCCTCGCTGCTGCACAACCGGCTGGTACGCCGCGACCAGACGGCCGTCGCGGCGGGCTTCGGCATGCTGCGCCTGGCCGGGGCGCCCTCGCTGGGCTGGCTCGACGTCAAGATCTCCAGCGGGGTCGAGGTCCCCGCCATCGAGGCGGCCGTGGACGAGGAGCTCGCGCGGTTCGCCGCCGAGGGCCCGACGGCCGAGGAGATGGAGCGCGCCCAGGCGCAGCTGGAGCGCGAATGGCTGGACCGGCTGAGCACGGTGGCCGGCCGCGCCGACGAACTGTGCCGCTTCGCGGTGCTGTTCGGCGACCCGCAGCTGGCGCTGACCGCCGTCCAGCGCGTCCTCGACATCACCGCCGACGAGGTGCGGGCCGTGGCCGCGGCCCGACTGCGCCCGGACAACCGCGCGGTGCTCGTCTACGAGCCGATCGCGGCGGACGGGTCCGATGAGAGCGACGAGACCGACGGGCACGACGAGAACGAAGGGGCGGAGCAGTGAGCGACACCGCAGCCGTCACGATGACCTTCCACCCGCGCCCGCAGGCCGGCGAGCCGCAGCCGTGGGCCTTCCCGGCCCCCGACAGGGCGCAGCTGTCCAACGGACTGACCCTGCTGCGCTGCCACCGGCCGGGCCAGCAGGTGATCGCGGTCGAGGTCAACCTCGCCGCCCCGCTCGACGCCGAGCCCGAGGGCCTGGACGGCGTGGCGACCATCATGGCGCGCGCTCTCTCCGAGGGCACCGACAAGCACTCCGCCGAGGAGTTCGCGGCGGAGCTGGAGCGCTGCGGCGCCACCCTCGACGCGCACGCCGACCACCCGGGCATCCGGGTCTCCCTGGAGGTCCCGGCCTCCCGGCTGCCCAAGGCGCTGGGCCTGCTCGCCGAGGCGCTGCGCGCCCCCGCCTTCGCCGACGCCGAGGTCGACCGGCTGGTGCGCAACCGGCTCGACGAGATCCCGCACGAGCTGGCCAACCCGCAGCGCCGCGCCGCCAAGCAGCTCTCCAAGGAGCTCTTCCCGGCGTCCCTGCGGATGTCCCGGCCGCGCCAGGGCACCGAGGAGACGGTCGCCCGGATCGACTCCGCCGCCGTACGCGCCTTCTACGAGGCCCACGTGCGCCCCGCCACCGCCACCGCGGTGGTCGTCGGCGACCTGACCGGCATCGACCTGGACGCCGTGCTGGCGGACACCCTGGGCGCGTGGACGGGCGGGACCGCCGAGGCCCTTCCGGTGCCGCCGGTGACCGCCGACGACACCGGCCGCGTGGTCATCGTGGACCGGCCCGGCGCCGTCCAGACGCAGCTGCTGATCGGCCGGATCGGGCCGGACCGTCACGACCGGGTGTGGGCGGCCCAGGTGCTGGGCACGTACTGCCTGGGCGGCACCCTCACCTCCCGCCTGGACAAGGTGCTGCGCGAGGAGAAGGGGTACACCTACGGCGTGCGCGCCTTCGGGCAGGTGCTGCGCTCCACCGCCGACGGGAAGGGCGCCTCGATGCTCGCCATCAGCGGCTCGGTGGACACCCCGAACACCGGTCCGGCGCTGGAGGACCTCTGGAAGGTGCTGCGCACCCTCGCGGAGGGCGGTCTGACCGACGCCGAACGCGACGTGGCCGTACAGAACTTGGTGGGCGTGGCCCCGCTGAAGTTCGAGACGGCGGCCTCGGTCGCCGGCACCCTCGCCGACCAGGTCGAGCAGGAGCTGCCGGACGACTACCAGGCGCAGTTGTACGCGCGGCTCGCCGAAACGGGCACGGTGGAGGCGACTTCCGCGGTCGTGAAGGCCTTCCCGGCGGACCGGCTGGTCACCGTCCTGGTGGGCGACGCGGCGCAGATCGAGGAGCCCGTGCGGGCCCTCGGGATCGGTGAGGTCACGGTCGTCAGCAACTGACGGCGCGGCCATGGGCCAACGGACGGCGCGGCCATGGCCAACTGACGGCCCATCGGCGTGAACGGCAAGGGGCCCCGGCGGTTTATCCGCCGGGGCCCCTTTTGTCCGTTTGGTGGTGAGGTTGCTTTTATGTGGTGTGGCGTACGCAACAAAAAGGCGTGTCTGTTTGGCGATTGACTGATGATCCGCCTAGCGTCGGCCGTGCTGTCCGTCAGTTGTGCCCGCCGCACCCGCGGCACCGGACAGCGATCGCCGAGTCCCCGTCAGGCGCGAGCCTGGGGAGCCGGGGACCCACATGAGTCCCTGGGGTGAATCGGACCCCCTCGCAAGAGGAGGCCCGTAGGAGACCTTCCTGCTCCGAACCCGTCAGCTAACCCGGTAGGCGAGAAGGAAGGAAAGGATCAAACCCTTCATGGCGTTTGGCAGTCGTCCCGCTGGTTCCGGTAAGCACCGTGGTTCCAGCCGTCTGAGCCGCAAGACCGCCGGTTACGCCGGCATCGCCGCACTCGCCACCACCGGCGTCGTCGGTTCCCTCGCCGCCCCGGCCTTCGCCGCGGACAACCACAGCAGCAACTCCGCCCAGGACAACGGGCTGGGCGCCGTGGTCGTCGCCGAGGACCTCGCGGGCGACATCGCCGACCAGGCCGAGTCCCAGCAGCGCGCGGCCGACGAGGCCGCCGCCAAGGCGCAGGCCGAGGCGGAGGCGAAGCAGCGGGCCGCCGAGGCCAAGCGCCTCGCCGAGGCCAAGGCGAAGGCCGAGCGCGACGCCGCCGAGCGCGCCGCCCGCGAGGAGGAGCGCAAGCGCCTCAACACCTTCGTCGCCCCGGTCGAGGGCTCGTACGTCAGCACGCAGTACCACGCGGGCGGCGGCATGTGGTCCTCCGGCAGCCACACCGGCATCGACATCCACGCCTCCTCCGGCACCTCGGTCCGCGCGGTGGGCGTCGGCACCGTCGTCGAGGCCGGCTGGGGTGGCGCGTACGGCAACAACGTCGTCATCAAGCACCACGACGGTACGTACACGCAGTACGGGCACCTCTCCTCGCTGAGCGTCTCCGTCGGCCAGCAGGTGGCCGCCGGCCAGCAGATCGGCCTGTCGGGCTCCACCGGCAACTCCAGTGGCCCGCACCTGCACTTCGAGGCCCGCACCGGCGCCTCCTACGGCTCGGACATCGACCCGGTCGCGTACCTGCGCTCGCACGGCGTCAGCCTCTGATTCCGTCCCCGCGCCCAACGCACCGCCGCACCATCGCTTCACCGAAGGCCCCGGCTCCCCGAGCCGGGGCCTTCGTGTTGCGTTCCCGGGCAAATGTTTCGTATTTCCGGCCGCTCTCGGAAATTATCGTGTGCTGCAATAGAGTCGCAGGGCGCGCAGGTGCGTGCAATGAGGCTGGCAGTCGGAAATAGGCGGAGGTTCGGTCTTGCGTATTCCCGCGCACGCGGTATGCACAGCAATCCGCGACGACATCGTCTCCGGGGTGTTCGAACCGGGCAGTCGGCTGACCGAGGAGGTGCTGGCCCGCCGGTACGGAGTCTCGCGCGTCCCGGTCCGCGAGGCGCTGCGGACCCTGGAGTCGGAGGGGTTCGTGACCACGCGCCGCCATGCGGGGGCCTGTGTGGCCGAGCCGACCGAGCAGGAGGCGACGGACCTGCTGGAGGTGCGGATGCTGCTGGAGCCCCTGGCGGCCGCCAGGGCCGCCCGGCGGCGCACCGAGGCGCACCTCAAGGTGTTGCGCGGGCTGGCCAGGCTGGGGCAGGAGCGGGCCAGGCGGGGTCAGGGGGAGGATCTGCGGTCCCTGGGCGGCTGGTTCCACGAGACGCTCGCGCAGGCCTCCGGCAGCCCGGGGCTGATCGCACTTCTCACCCAGATGCGGCACAAGGTCGCCTGGATGTACGTGGTGGAGGCACCGGCCCGGCCCGTGGAGTCCTGGGCGGAGCACGGCGCGATCGTGGACGCGGTGGCGCGCGGGGACGCCGAACGGGCGCGGGCGCTGACCGCGGTCCACGCCGACCGGGCGGCGGCGGCCCACCGGCCGCGGCTCCGGCCGGCGGTGAGGACTTCGCAACCTGCCGTAAACATGTCGAGCGGCCGGCATTAACAGGAGGCGTATACAAAGGGCGGTATCGCGCACCGCTGCCTGAATTCCGGACCGGTGCGCATTAGCTGGGCGGCCGGATTTGCGGCGCGGGTGAATTCCGCCGCGACACGGTGTCGCCATTTCCCTCGTGCCGCCGTGCCGAAATCCTGCGGAGCTGAATTCCCGCGCCACGGAAGTCGAACCGGAGGGGCGGGAAGAACGGAAACGGCGAAGCCGCGGCCCCCCGGAGCGTGCGGGGCCGCGGCTTCGCGTGATGTCGAACCCGAAGGGTCAGACGGTCTCGGGGAGCTCCTCGAGACCCTCGGCGACCAGCTTCGCGAGGCGGTCCAGTGCGACCTCCGCACCCTCGGCCTCGGAGGAGAGGACGATCTCCTCGCCGCCCTGGGCGCCCAGGCCCAGAACCGCCAGCATGGAGGCGGCGTTGACGGGGTCGCCGCCGGACTTCGCGATGGTCACCGGGACGCCGGAAGCGGTCGTCGCACGGACGAAGATCGAGGCGGGACGAGCGTGCAGGCCCTCGGCCCAACCGACGTTGACGCGGCGCTCTGCCATGGTGATGCCCTTCAGGTTCTTACGGTTGTCTAGACCAGTCTCTCACGACGCCCTGAATGCTCCGACCGATCTTCGGCCCGAATCCTCCGCCGCTCGACCTTCCCCAGCTTGCACTGATTTGTCCCATCCCGCCTAATGCGCCGCGCGAGCGCTGCCCGGCCCGATCCGGCCTTAAGGTAGGCCCATGACCATCGAGTCGGACCCCTCCTACCCGGCCCACTGGGAAGCCGATGTCGTCCTGCGCGACGGCGGCACCGCCCGGATCAGGCCCATCACCACCGAGGACGCGGGCCGGCTCGTCAGCTTCTACGAGCAGGTCTCGGACGAGTCGAAGTACTACCGCTTCTTCGCCCCCTACCCCCGGCTCTCCGACCGCGACGTGCACCGCTTCACGCACCACGACTACGTGGACCGGGTCGGCCTCGCCGCGACCATCGGCGGGGAGTTCATCGGCACCGTGCGCTACGACCGCATCGGCCCCGACGGCCGGCCGGCCTCCGCGCCCGCCGACGAGGCCGAGGTCGCCTTCCTCGTCCAGGACGCCCACCAGGGCCGCGGAGTCGCCTCCGCGCTCCTCGAACACATCGGCGCGGTGGCCCGGGAGCGCGGCATCCGCCGGTTCGCCGCCGAAGTGCTGCCCGCCAACAACAAGATGATCAAAGTGTTCACGGACGTCGGGTACCAGCAGAAGCGCAGCTTCGAGGACGGCTCCGTCCACCTCACCCTCGACCTCGAACCCACCGCCGAGTCCCTCGCCGTCCAGCGCGCCCGCGAACAGCGCGCCGAGGCCCGCTCGGTGCAGAGGCTGCTGGCCCCCGGCTCGGTCGCGGTGATCGGAGTCAGCCGCTCCGGCGCGGGCGTGGGCGCCGCCGCGCTGCGCAACCTGCGGGACAGCGGCTTCCACGGCCACCTCTACGCCGTCAACGAGGCCGTCACGCGCGACCTGCTCGACGGCGTACGGGCCTACCGCACGATCGAGGCGATCGGCGCCCCGGTCGACCTCGCGGTGATCGCGGTGCCGGCCGACCGGGTCCCCGACGCGGTGGCCGCCTGCGGCGAGCACGGGGTGCAGGGGCTCGTCGTGCTGTCCGCCGGATACGGGGAGAGCGGCCCGGAGGGACTCGCCCGCCAGCGCGAACTGGTGCGGCAGGTGCGCTCGTACGGGATGCGGCTGATCGGGCCGAACGCCTACGGGGTGATCAACACCGCGCCGGAGGTGGAGCTCAACGCCTCGCTGACGCCCGCCCCGATGCCGATGCGCGGCCGGATCGGCCTGTTCACGCAGTCCGGGGCGATCGGGATCGCCCTGCTCTCCGCCCTGCTCCGGCGCGGCGAGGGACTGTCCTCCTTCGTCTCGGCCGGGAACCGGGCCGACGTCTCCGGCAACGACATCCTCCAGTACTGGTACGACGACGAGGCGACCGACGTCGCCCTGATGTACCTCGAAACCCTTGGCAACCCGCGCAAGTTCACCCGCCTCGCGCGCCGGACGGCGGCCGCGAAGCCGGTGGTCGTCGCCAAGGGCGGCCGCCACACCCCCGCCGGGCACGTCGTCCCCGACACCAGGCTGCCGGAGGCCACCGTCTCCGAGCTGCTGCGGCAGGCGGGCGTCATCCGGGTCGACACGGTCACGGAGTTGGTGGACGTCGGCCTGCTGCTGGCCGCGCAGCCGCTGCCCGCCGGGCCCCGGATCGCGATTCTCGGCAACTCCGAGTCCCTCGGAGTGCTCACCTACGACGCCTGCCTGACCCAGGGCCTGCGGCCGCTGCCGCCGCTGGACCTGACGACGGCGGCTTCCCCGGCGGACTTCCGCGCCGCCCTGGCCGCCGCGCTCGCCTCCGACGACTGCGACGCGGTGGTGGTCACGGCCATTCCGTGGGTGAGCGAGCACGCGCCGGCCGACGACCTGGCCGACGCGCTGCGGGAGGCCGTGGCCGAAGCGCCGGGCAAGCCGGTGGCGGTCGTGCACGTGGAACTCGGCGAACTGGTGCAGGCGCTGTCCGCGGCCCGCGGTCCCGCCGACCCGGCCTCCACCACGCCCGCCCCGCCCGCCCCGGACGTCGCCTGGACCCCGGCCGCCCTCGCGGCCGCCGCCGCGGCCGTGCACGCCGACCCGGACCGGATCCCCAGCTACCCGGCCGCCGAGCGGGCCGTGAAGGCCGTGGCGGAGGCCGTGCGCTACGGACAGTGGCGGCGGGCCACCGCCGTGGCCGGGCAGGTCCCCGAATTCGAGGACATGGACGAGGCCGGGGCCGCCGCCCAGCTCGCCGCACTGCTGGCGGACGTCGAGGACGGGGCAGCGGTGACCCTGGCCGACTGGGACGGCCGCGAGCTGCTCGCCCGGTACGGGATCCGCGTCCTGTCCACCCTGCCCGCGCCGAGCCCCGACGCGGCGGTCCGGGCCGCCGGGATCCTGGGCTACCCCGTCGCCCTCAAGACCACCGCCCCGCACCTGCGCCACCGCGCGGACCTGGGCGGCGTACGGCTCGACCTCAGGGACGAGGCCGAGCTGAGGCGCTCGTACGACGACCTCACCGCCCTGCTCGGCAAGCCCTCGGAGCTCCAGCCCGTGGTCCAGGCGATGGTGCCCCGCGGGGTCGACACCGTCGTGCGCTCCGTCATCGACCCGGCCGCGGGCGCGGTCGTCTCCTTCGGGCTCGCCGGCGTCCCCTCCGAGCTGCTCGGCGACACCGCCCACCGTCTCGTGCCGGCCACCGACCGGGACGCCGCCGACCTGATCCGCTCCATCCGGGCCGCCCCGCTCCTCTTCGGCTGGCGCGGCAGCGACCCCGTCGACACCCCCGCACTGGAGGAGCTGATCCTGCGGGTGTCCCGCCTCGTGGACGACCACCCCGAGGTGATCGGGGTCTCGCTGGAGCCCGTCGTGGTCGCCGCCGAGGGGATCTCCGTACTCAGCGCCACCGTCCGCGTCGCCCACCCGCCGGCCCGGGGCGACCTCGGCCCGCGGACCCTGCCCAGTTACTGACGGGGTACGGCGCGGCCTGAGGGTCCCGTAAGGGCCTTAGGATGGACCTCATGGCGAAATCCGGTACGACGACCCAGGGGCTGCGCACGGCGATCGAGCGCAGCGGCTACTACCCGGCCCTCGTGGCCGAGGCCGTGGAGGCCGCGGTGGGCGGCGAGCCGATTTCGTCGTACCTGGTCCACCAGGAGACGACCTTCGACTCCAACGAGGTGCGCCGCCACGTCACCGTGCTGGTCCTGACCGGCAACCGCTTCATCGTCAGCCACACCGACGAGCAGGCCGCCGACGCCGGATCGCCGTCCCCGTACGCGACCACCTCCACCGAGTCGGTCAAGCTGTCCAGCATCTCCTCCGTGGTGCTCAGCCGTGTCGTCGCGAACCCGGAGTCCTACACGCCGGGCACCCTGCCCCGCGAGGTCGTCCTGACCATCGGCTGGGGCGCGGTCTCCCGGATCGACCTGGAGCCGGCCGCCTGCGGCGACCCGAACTGCGACTCCGACCACGGCTACACCGGCAACTCCACCGCCGACGACCTCAGCCTGCGGGTCAGCGAGGCCGGCGACGGCCCGGAGGCGGTGCGCCAGACCCTGCTCTTCGCGCAGGCACTCTCCGAGGCGACTGCTGCGACCTCCCCTTCCGCCCGCTGATGGCGTACTCCGCGGCGCAGGGCTGGCCCGAGCCGGAGCTGCTGGACCTGGCCGGCGCCCCCGTCCCGGAGTACGGCGCCGGGTCGCTCGCCGACCTGCTGCCCACGCTCGTGGCCGGCCAGGGCGTGCCCGGCTTCACCGCCGGCATCGCCGAGCTGACCCCGGCCGACCGGAACTGCGTGTTCCTGGTCGACGGCATGGGCTGGGACCAGATCAGGGCCCACCCGGACGAGGCCCCGTACCTCACCTCCCTGCTCGGCAGCTCGCGCGGCGGCACCGGCCGCCCGATCACGGCGGGCTTCCCCGCGACCACGGCCACCTCGCTGGCCTCCGTCGGCACCGGCCTGCCGCCCGCCCGCCACGGCCTGCCCGGCTACGCCGTCCGCAACCCGGCCACCGGCGGGCTGATGAACCAGCTCCGCTGGCACCCGTGGACCGAGCCCAAGTCCTGGCAGCCGTACCCGACCGTCTTCCAGCAGGCCGACAAGGCCGGGGTGGCGACCGCGCAGGTGTCCTCGCCCGCGTTCCAGACCACCCCGCTCACCAAGGTCGCGCTGAGCGGCGGCACCTTCCTCGGCCGGATGACCGGCGAGGAGCGCATGGACCTCGCGGCCGAGCGCCTCGCGGCCGGTGACCGCTCGCTCGTCTACACGTACTACAGCGAGCTCGACGGGGCCGGCCACCGCCACGGCGTGGACTCCGACGCCTGGCGCGGCCAGCTGATGTACGTCGACCGGCTCGTCCAGCGGCTCGCCGAGCAGCTGCCGCCGCGCACCGCGCTGTACGTGACCGCGGACCACGGCATGGTCGACGTCCCCTTCGACGAGGACTCGCGGTTCGACTTCGACGAGGACTGGGAACTGGGCGCCGGTGTGGCCCTGCTGGGCGGCGAGGGCCGGGCCCGGCACGTGTACGCGGTGCCGGGCGCGCAGGCCGACGTGCTGACCGTGTGGCGCGAGGTGCTCGGCGACCGGTTCTGGGTCGCGAGCCGCGAAGAAGCCCTGGAACTGGGCTGGTTCGGCCCGCCGGGGGAGTGCGACGAGCGCGTGTTCGGACGCATCGGCGACGTGGTCGCGGCCGCGCAGGCCGATGTCGCCATCACCGCTTCGCGCAACGAGCCGAACGAGTCCGGGCTCGTCGGGATGCACGGCTCCTTGACCGCGGCGGAGCAGCTCGTCCCGCTGCTCGAGATCCGCACCTGATCCCGTCGGCCCTCCGCAGCCCCTGCCCACGACCCGAAAGGTCCCGTACTTCCCATGCCCGAGCTGGTGTTCTTCTCCGGAACGATGGACTGCGGAAAGAGCACCCTGGCGCTCCAGATCGGCCACAACCGGTCTGCTCGTGGGCTCCAGGGTGTGATCTTCACGCGGGACGACCGGGCGGGGGAGGGCAAGCTGTCCTCGCGCCTCGGCCTGGTGACGGAGGCGGTCGAGGCGACCGAGGGCATGGACCTGTACGCGTACCTCGTGGACCAGCTGTCCAAGGGCGGGAAGGCCGATTACGTGATCGTGGACGAGGCGCAGTTCCTGGCCCCCGACCAGATCGACCAGCTCGCGCGGATCGTGGACGACCTCGACATGGACGTCTTCGCCTTCGGCATCACGACGGACTTCCGCACCAAGCTCTTCCCGGGCTCGCAGCGGCTGATCGAGCTGGCGGACCGGATCGAACAGCTCCAGGTCGAGGCCCTGTGCTGGTGCGGCGCCCGCGCCACGCACAACGCCCGTACGGTGGGCGGCGAAATGGTCGTCGAGGGCGCCCAGGTCGTCGTCGGCGACGTGAATCGCCCGGCCGAGGAGATCGGCTACGAGGTCCTGTGCCGCCGCCACCACCGCAAGCGGATGACGAGCGCCGCGGCCCATGCGGGCGCGCTGTCGCCTGACGTACTGCCGGTCACGTCGGGCTGACCCGTGCTGCCGCGGCGAGCCGGGAAGCCCGGAGTGTCGCCGACGCGTAGCCTTGAGGTAGGGCTCGTCTGATTGTCCGGTTTACGCGCAGGGTGTGGTCGCCCGACTGCCGAGGAACAGTGACCGTCTCATGCCTCCCATGCCCGACAGGAGACCGTCGCAGGGCCGCAGTGCCCGAGCTGCCGCGCTGCGTGAACAGGCGCGTGCCGAACGCCGCCGCCGACTGCGGTTCACACTGATCGTGAGCATCGTGGTGGCCGTGGTCATCGCCGGGCTCACGATCGCGGGGCTCTCCATGAGCGGCGGGCCGTCCCGTTCCACGGCTCCCGAGGCCGGCATACCGGCCACTCCGATGATGACCGCCTCGGGCCGTACGACCAGCCCGCCGTGGCCGGCGCCGAGTGATCCTTCTGCGCGGGTCGCGGCAGCCGGGCTGCCGATGCTCGGGGCCGAGGGCCAAGTCGAGCACATCCACGTCCACTTGGACATCATCGTGAACGGTAAACCGGTGGTCGTCCCCGGGAACATCGGCATAGACCAGAAGACGCAGCAGATCAGCCCGCTGCACACACACGCGGAGAACGGGGTCGTCCACGTCGAGTCCCCGGTCAAGGCCGTCTTCTCCCTCGGCCAGTTCATGACCGAATGGGACGTCGCCCTCACCGAGGACTCCATCGGCGGGCTCAAGGCCGACGGCGCCAACGAATTCCGCGCCTACGTGAACGGCAAGGAGCGCCCCGGCGACCCGGCCGCGATCGAGCTCCGGGACCACGACGAGATCGCGCTCGTATACGGACCCGTAGACCTGAAGGTCGACGTGCCCAGCAGCTACGACTGGCCGAAGAAGCGCACGTGACCAGCGGATACGGGAACCCGAACCCTTGATCGTCCGTGCCCCGCGGGACAAGGCGAACACTCACGTCCCCGCCTGACCGGACGACGTCCATCTTCATGTTCGGACAGTGATATGCCGGCCACTTACCGTTCCCGGCATGCCGTCGGCATGGCTCCTACCGAATTACGTAAGGACGTCAAGTCACGTTCTCCAGTGACATGACGCGTATGGGGCGGTCGGGTTTATTTGACGTCACGGCCTCATCCCAACTCCTACCCATAACGAAATACGAGGCCGAGCTTTCACCTCCTGAGGAGGATCCGATGAATGGGCATTTCTGGACGCGTCGTCTGTCGGCGGCCACGGCCACCCTGGCTCTGGTCGGCACCGTCGTGCTGGTCCCGGCCACGGCCTTCGCATCGCCGACAGTACACACCAAGGCGGTTCCGTCCGTCGCCTGCCGCATGGCTTAAGAGTCCGCGGCCGATATTTCTCACGGGGAAAGGAGGGGTCGCCATGCGGTATGACCATTGCCTTTAGTTCAAGCAGGTCGGGCCCGGGAGATGCCGGGCCCGACCTCACTTCTCTTCACTTCACTTCACTTCACACATGATCCGCCGAGACCGAAAAGGGAACGAAGGGCAATGACGACATCCATCAGCTACAACCCGCTGGACTGGTCAACGATTGTCGACCCGTATCCGGTCTATGCCGAGTTGCGTGCCCGTGCGCCGGTGTTCTGGCACGAGCAGATGCAGTCCTGGGTGCTCACTCGATACCGCGATTGCCGCGACGTGTTGCGCAACCACGCGTTGTGGGCTCGGGACTTGCGCCGAGTCGGCGCCGACGTTCCCGATGAGCGACTGAACATCCAGTACCAGGACCCGCCGGAGCAGGCGAGGTTGCGTGCTCTGATCGTCAACGCCATGCGGGCACCGGAGATGCGGGACATCTGTCGGCGCGCCCGACCCGATCTCGAGGGGCATTTCGAACGGCTCCGCGATCGCGACGAGTTCGACCTCATGAGCGAGATCGCGGCCCCGCTGGCGCTGCAGATCACCTGTGACCTGGTCGGCGTGGAACCGCCGCCGCTGGAAACATACGTGAGGATCTTCGAAGGGCTGACCAGGCGGATGGACAGCGGGCTCGAGCCGAGCCACAGCGAGCCCGGGGAGGAAGTGGGACTCGAACTTCACGCGATGATGAAGACCTGGTTCGCGGAGACCCGGCTTCCGGGAATGATCGCGAGCCTGCGGGAGAGCCCGCACACGAAAACGATGCCGGACACATACGTCCGGAACACGGTGAGTGCGGTTTTCAACGCCAGTTACAGCACGGTCTATGCCTCGACCGGAGCCGTCGTCCTGACTCTGCTGCAGCATCCACACGTGCTCGATCAGCTGCGCGATCGCAGCCTGACGGCTACGGGGGTGGCGGAGCTGATCCGCTTCTGCAGCCCGGCGCAAGGCACGAGCCGGGTGGCGACCGAGCGAACGAGGATCGGCGACACCACGATCGAGCGGGGTGAGGCCGTCGTGACCCTTTTCGCCGCTGCCAACCGGGATCCGGAGTACTTCGACCGGCCGGACGAGCTCATTCTCGACCGTTCGCCCAACCAGCATCTGGGATTCGGATGGGGTCCGCACATCTGCGCCGGCGCGCAACTCGCAACGGACTGGCTGTACGAGCTCATCGACTTCCTGAACGAGCGGCCGTCGGCATTGACCTTGGCCGGCGAGCCCAGATACATGCGCTCCGCGACGCTTCGCAATCTGGAAGCGCTGCCCGTGAGCCTTCGCCATTGATGCGCGAGCGAGGAAGGATCTGGATGGCATGGCCGGGAAACTGATGCTCGACGTGACGCCACTGCGGCAGTCGCCGGCATTCCGCCTGCTCTGGATCGGGCAAGCCGTTTCCGGCGTGGGCGGACAGATGACCGTTTTCGCCGTGGCGCTCCAGGTCTATCTGCTTACGAAGAGCACTCTGGCGGTCGGCGTCATCGGTTTGTGCACCGTGATTCCCATGCTGTCCGTAGCGCTCGTCGGAGGCACGCTCGGCGACACGTATGACCGCAGGAAGATCGTCCTTTTCGCCGGCATCGGTCAGGTGGCGGTGTCGCTGGCATTCGCCGTGCAGGCCATCGCCGGAAGCGACCGGCTCTGGCTGCTGTATGTCCTCTGCACCGCCCAGTCGACCCTCGGTGCCATCAGCGTCCCGGCCAAACGCACCTTCATGGCGCACCTGCTGCCCAAGGACCAGATCCCGGCAGGCGCCGCCCTCACCATGCTCACCATGCATGTCGCCGGGATCGCAGGTCCGCTCCTCGCCGGTGCGGTCGCCGGTGTCTGGGGACTGCAGGTCTGTTACGCCGTGGACGCTCTCAGTTTCATCGCCGCGATCTACGTCGTCGCGAAACTCCCGGCCATGCCGCCGAAAGGATCGATCGCCCGCCCCGGTGCCAAGGCCATCGTCGCCGCCCTGCGCTACATCCGCGTGAACGACGTCCTCAGGGGTGCATTCCTCGCCGACCTCAGCCTGACGCTGCTCGCGACCCCGACCGCGCTGCTTCCGGCGATCAATGACCTGAATCTGGGTGGCAGTGCCGAGACGCTCGGCATGCTGATGGCGGCGCCGGCCGTCGGAGGCGTCCTGGGATCGCTGTTCTCCGGGCGGGCCGGTCGAGTCGCCCACAAGGGCCGGGGCATGCTGCTCGCGGGTGCCGCATGGGGAACCTGCATCGCGGTCTTCGGGCTGGTGCAGGTTCCGGTACTCGCGATCGCGCTCCTGGTGGTCGCGGGTATGGCGGACGTCGTCAGCGTCGTCTTCCTCACGACGATCGTCCAGACCACGGTGGACGACAGCTACCGGAGCAGGGTGAGCGCGGTCGAATTCGTCGTGGGCGCCGGAGGTCCACAGCTCGGCGGTATGCGTGCCGGGGCGCTCGGCGCGATCACCTCACCCGGCCTGTCCGCCGTCATCGGCGGCGCGACATCCGTTCTCGCGGCAGCGTTGCTGGCCGTTGCCCTGCCGAAGTTCACCCGATGGGAATCCGAGTCCTCGGACCGGGCGGCCACCAAGGAACTCGCCAGGGAGCCGTCTGAAATCAAGGCATATGCCGACTCAGAGAGGGATTGACATGACTTTGGAGATTGCTTCCCCGCAGCAGGCGGACATCGACGCCGACGCGTCAAGGGTGACCCGGCCCGGAGCGCTTGCCGGCCCGATCGTCAATTCGTGGAACGAATGGGACCCGCTTGAGGAGATCCTCATCGGCCGCGCGGACGGAGCCTGCTTCGAACCCACCGAATCCGGATACCGCCCCCAACTCCGCGGGACCCCCAGCGGTCGGAGCTTTCCCACCGGGCCGAAGTCGCCCGACGTGATAGCCCGCGCGAACGACGAGCTCGAAGGGCTCGCCGAGCTCCTGCGCACGCTCGGGGTGACGGTTCGCCGTCCCGGCGCCGCTGATTTCACCACGGCCGTGAAGACGCCGTCCTTCGAGGTCGCGAACCAGTACTGCTCCGTCTGTCCTCGCGACGTCCTCATCACGGTGGGGAACCAGATCATCGAGGCCACGATGTCGCGGAGAGCCAGGTTCTTCGAGTACCTGCCGTACCGGAGCCTCGTCTACGACTACTGGACCGCCGACGAGCGCGTGGTGTGGACCGCGGCTCCGAAGCCCTCCATGGGCGACACGATGTACCGCCCGGAATTCTGGGGGCTGACCCTGGATGAGCGGCACGCGAGGATGCACGACTTCGAGTTCTGCGTCACGCAGGACGAAGTGGTCTTCGACGCGGCTGACATCACGAGGGCGGGCCGTGACATCTTCGTCCAGGAATCCATGACGACCAACCGGGCGGGTATCCGCTGGCTGCGAAGAGAGCTCGAACCTCGCGGTTTCCGCGTCCATGTCCTGCATTTCCCGCTCGATTTCTTTCCCTCCCATATCGACTGCACGTTCGTCCCGCTGCGACCAGGGCTGGTGCTCACGAACCCGGACCGGCCGCTCAAGGCCGACGAGCGGGAGTTCTTCCTCCGCAACGGATGGCGACTCGTCGACGCGCCGACGCCGGCGTACGGCAATGACGAGATGCCCCGCTACTGCCAGTCCTCCAAATGGCTGTCGATGAACCTGCTGAGCGTCGCTCCGGACGTGGTCGTCTGCGAAGCGAGCGAGAAGAACCTGCACGAGCTGCTGCGCGGGCTGGGGTTCGAGGTCCTCACGGTCCCGTTCCGCAATGTCTACGAGTTCGGCGGCTCGCTGCACTGCGCGACCTGGGACGTCCGCCGGACCGGCGAGTGCCAGGAGTACTTCGCCGTTCCGGATCGCCCCCCGCGGCGCGCACCCGGCCCCGACCCGGGCGTCCGAATCCACCACGGCCCGATCACCCACTCTTGAAGGAGGAAGACCATGCACGTTCTGCACATCGGCGCACATCCCAAAGCGATCCGCGGGCTCCACCGCGGCGGCCACGAGATCACGGTGCTGTACGAGGCGGCGGACGGGGACCGGATGTACCGCACCCCCGGGCTCAGGGAACTCGCGACGCGCGCCTGCGCGGTCGATTCCTACCGCCATGTGGAAGCGCTGTGGTCGGCTCTGCACCACCTCGGACCGATACCGAAGGTGGACGCCGTGCTGACGACCAACGAGTACGGCGTCGTCGGTTCCGCCATCCTCGGCAAGCAGCTCGGCGCCATCGCTCTGGACCCCGCCGTCGCACTCGCCTGCCGGGACAAGGCCCTGCAGAAGACCAAGTGGCGCGAGGCAGACGTCCCGACGGCGAAGTTCGCGGTCCTGCCGGAGGCGGCGGCGCAGTCCGTCGACGCCGTGCGCACGCTGCTGGCCGCGGCCGGCCTGGTGTTCCCGGTCGTCGTCAAGCCGCCGGCCGCCGGCGGCGCGGAGTCGGTGTCCGTCGCGGAGACCGTCCACGACATCGTGCGGGTCGCGCGGCACAACCCCCAGCTGCGCAGGGTTCTCGTGGAGGAGTTCATAGACGGCCCGGAATGGCACTTCGACGGCTTCGTCCGGAACGGAGCGATCGGCAGGCTGATGGTCTCCCGGTACGGCGAACCATTGCTGTGCACCAAGCGGGGCGAGCCGACCCGGTCGATGGGCCTGCCTCCCGCCAGGCATCGCGGCGCGTACGCCGCCGCGAACGAGTTCGCGACGCGCGCGCTCAGGGCGCTCGGACTGGAGACCGGCGTTTTCCACTTCGAGGCGTTCGGCCACCCGGGCGGGTTCGTCGCCAATGAACTCGCCTGCCGACCCGGCGGCAGCGGGTTGTGGACGGTGGCTGAGAAGACGATCGGCCTCGACCTGTTCGCCGCCGCCACGCAGCTGTTCACGGGAGACGAGGTGGAAACGCTCACGGCGTCGCCGGACAAGGTCCACGGATGGGTTCACCTGCCGTCGGTGGCCGGGTTCCCGAACACCGTGCACGAGGCCGACATCAAGGCGGTCCCGGGTGTCGACGGCGTCGTTCTCGTGCCCCTGGGCGTGCCGATGCGGGACATGTCCGAGACCTCGTCCGCCGGGATCGGGTACGCGACCGTCGCCGCGGCGGACGAAGCCGAGTGCCGGCACGTCATGACCGAGGTCGTGGCCCGGGTACGAGCGATCCACGACGAGCGCGGCCGCGCCGCACTCCAGGCCAGGAGCGAAGTCGCTTCGGTCGGCGCGCCCCTGCGCCTCACGCACGGGGCACCGGCGATGGGGATGCGATGAGACTCTTGATTGCGAACGACATCGACGACACCCTCTTTCTCCGGCCGGACCCCCGAGCCTGGGCGCAACGCGTGTTCTGGTTCGCGGAGGAAGGCGATCTCGTCCTCGTCTCCGACACGCCGGATCCGGCCTTCGTCCGGCACGTCGGCAGGGTCAAAGGAACCGACATGTCCCGGGTGGACGTCCGTCTGTGTCCCGAGGGCCTGCACGGCGGGCGACGGATCGACTTCCTCGCGCTGTTCGACCGGCGGTTCCTCGACTCGATCGCCCGGGACGTCGCCCGCGTCACCGAGGTGTTCAGCCTGTTCCCGTCCGCCCAGTTGAGCGAGTTCGCATCACGACTCGGCATCCGGGATCGCCTGCCGGGAGCCGACTTCATCGCCCAGGGCGGAGGTGAGCTGGCCAACAGTAAGGCGACCTTCCGAGCCCTGGCCGCAGGTGGCGGCGTGCGCGTCGCGGCGGGGTCGGTGTGCCGCAACCCCCTTGAGGCGACTGCGGCGACCCAGTGGCTGCTGGACGCGGGCCACGACGTGATGGTGAAGATGGCGCACCACGGGGCCGGGGCGGGCAACGAGATGGTCCTGCGGCCAGGCAGGGACGCACCCCATCACGTCGGCGGCCGGACGGTACACGAGCTGGACGGACGGCAGGACGCCGTGTCGCGGTACTGGCGTGACCGGTGGGACTGGGCATCCGCGGACGGCAGGTACGCCGTCGTGGTCGAGCAGCTGCTCGATGCCACCGCCAGTTACTACGCCGAGTACGCCCTGACCGATGCCGGGGTCGAGCTGGGAGGCGTCGGCCACCTGTCCTTCATCGACCGGAGGCTTGCCTTCGAGACGTTCCCGGCGCGCTCGCTGACCGAGTCACAACGTCGGGAGCTGGTCTCCGGGGCCGAGACCCTGGCCCGTGCCTACCACGGCATCGGATACCGAGGGCAGCTCTGCGCCGACGCGGTGGCCACCGGGGACGGGCGGATCGCCTTCACCGAGGTCAACGCCCGGACGACGACATCCACTCACCTCTACGACACCATGGCGGGCCTGTTGCCCGACGAGATGACGGTGCTCAGCCAGCGGCTCACCCCCGCGACCTGGAAGCCGATCTCCACTGCGGGCTTCCTGGAGACCGTGGCCGATGCCGGCCTCCTGTTCGACCGTGATCGAGGGCGCGGCGTGCTCATGACGATGCCCGTCTCGCCGGCATCCGGGAAGGGCGGATTCCTGTATGTGATCGTCTGCGGCGATCCGGAGGAGGAAGCGGCATACCAACGTGAACTGGGGAGGTTGTTCGATGAAACGTAGCCGTTCGCACCTGATCGCCGTGGGCGATGCGGAGGCCCGGGAGCGGCACGCGGCGCTGGCTGCCGTGCTGTGGGACGTCGCGCGTCCGCGGATGCGCCAGATCCGCTCGGTGCTCGGGGCGTGGAAACCGTGCTCACCTGAGCTCGTCGACCTGGTGGAAGGCGACCTGCTCGCCTTCACGCAGCGAGATCCCGCGGCCCACGGCTCATGGCGTGAGGTCGTGGGCTCCTACCGATGCTTCCGGGCAGTGCTGAGCCATCGACTGGCGCATTCGATCCTCGGCACGCCCCCGCGCTCCGATGCCGACAGCAGTCACCTGCGGATGCTCGCGCGCTCCATCGCCGAGCAGGCCACGGTGGAGACGGGGGTCGAAATCCACCCGGCGGCCGTGATCGGCAGGCGATTCGTCGTCGACCACGGCATGGGGACGGTCATCGGCGAGACAGCGACCCTGGGCGACGACTGCTACGTCCTGCAGGGTGTCGTCCTGGGATCGAGGGGAATCGCGGACAATCCGCGAGGCCGGCGGCACCCGGCCATCGGCTCGCGAGTCGAGATCGGTGCGTTCGCACGCATTCTCGGCCCGGTGAAGGTCGGTGACGACGTCGTGATCGGATGCCATGCCCTCGTGCAGCGCGACATCCAGGCAGGTGCCCGGGTGAGCGTGTTGAACCACTATCAGGAGATCCGGGGCGCAGCCACCATCGGCATCACCGCTATCGAAGTGATCGGCGAAGGCCTCCTCCTGGTGCGCGGCAGCGGTCTGGCCCATCCCGGCCTCCGCGTGGAGGGACTGTCCGGCCGCCGCCAGAACGCCACGCCGGTGGTGGTTCTCGACCGCGGCAACCGGCATCTGCTGCTCGGGCTGGACGGAGCGGCCGGCAGGCCCCCTGCGCATGTCCGGCTGACCGTGCCCGACGGCACCAGTACGTCGATCCTGGTACCCCGTGCCGCCGGTGTCCGGCGAACGCGTGGCGGTGGAGCCGGCTCCGCCGCGTCACGGGCCGGGGCGGGGTGATGGACATGGCCACGCCCGTGATCGCCTCCTCGGTGCTGGATCTCATCGGCCGCACGCCGCTGCTCGAAATGCGGCGGCTGACCGCCGGCCTGGACCGGACCGTGTACCTGAAACTGGAGATGCTGAACCCGGGCGGAAGCCACAAGGCACGGATCGCGCTCAACATGGTGCTGGCCGCCGAGCAGGAGGGGCTCCTCGTACGCGGCTCCGGGCAGACCATCCTCGAACCCACCGGTGGGAACACCGGCATCGGGCTCGCGATGGTCGCCGCATCGCTCGGATACCGCCTGGTCCTCGTCATCCCGGACAACTACAGCCCGGCCAAGCAGCGGCTCCTCCGAGCGTTCGGTGCCGAGATCGTGTTGTCCGATCACCGTCTGGGCGGCAACTCGCACGGCGAGAAGGCGATGGAACTGCAGTTCGAGCACCCGGACTGGATCCTGCTCAACCAGCAGGCCAACCCCGCGAACCCAGCCATGCACGACCGGACCACCGCCATCGAGCTGTTGGACGCATTCGCCGGCGAACTGCCGGACGTGATGATCGCTGGCGTCGGGACCGGCGGGCATCTCACCGGAATCGGCCGGACTCTGCGCCGACACCGACCGGATCTGCGGATCGCCGCGGTCACGCCTCCGGGATGCTCGTTCACCCAAAACCGGTTCACCACACACCGATTGCAAGGTCTGGCCGTCGGACTGGTGCCCGCCAACCTCGACGTCGCGCTCATCGACGAGGAGATCGTCGTCACCGAGGACGAGGCCGCGACGATGATGCGGACGCTGATGCGGGTCGAAGGCCTTGCGGTCGGTTTGTCCTCCGCGGCCAACGTCGTCGCCGCACTCGCCTGTGCGCGGACCTGCCGTCCCGGCACACGGATCCTGACCTTTGCCTACGACTCAGCCCAGGACTATCTCGCCGAGCTCGCGGAGCCCGGCGAGACCACCCACCCGAGGAGCACATCATGACCGACATGCTCACCTTCAACGCGGAAGCGGCACGCAGGATCGAGCGGACCTACCGCACACCGGACGTCGTCGCGCAGCGCCGCACCGTCCTCGACACCCTCGCGCTGCGGCCCGGCGAGCGCGTGCTCGACATCGGGTGCGGACCGGGTCTCCTGGCCGCGGAGATGGCCGCGGCCGTCGGCACACACGGTCACGTCATCGGCGTCGACGTGAGCGAAAGCATGCTGGCGCTGGCCCGCTCCCGGGCTGTTGTGCCGGGCGGGGCCAAGGTCGACCTGCGACCCGCGGCGGCAGATCACTTGCCGTGCGCCGATGCGAGCGTCGACGTGGCGGTGTCGACGCAAGTCCTGGAATACGTCCCGGACGTGGCGGGCGCGCTCGCCGAGATCCACCGGGTGCTCGTGCCGGGTGGGCGGGTCGCGGTGCTGGACACCGACTGGGACTCCCTCGTGTGGCACTGCACCGACCAGCCGCGGATGACGCGGATGCTCGCCGCATGGGATCAGCATCTCGCCGATCCGCACCTCCCCCGCACCCTTCTCCCGGCTTTGCGCCGGGCCGGTTTCGAGACGTCCCCACCGCTCGTCATACCGCTGCTCAACGTCGGCTACCGGCGCGACACGTACAGCGCCGGCCTGATCGACATCGTCGCCTCGTACGTCGTCGGGCGCAGCGGACTGACCGATGACGAGGCCGCCGCCTGGTCGAACGACCTGCGTGGACTCGGCCACGACTATTTCTTCAGTCTGAATCGGTACCTCTTCACCGCCACGAAGCGTTCCTGAGCCCGGTCCCAGCCACGCGGGACGACCGGGCGGGGGAGGGCAAGCTGTCCTCGCTTCCCCGGACGTCCTCCCGGTCAACCACGCCTGAACTCGTTGATAGCTTGCTTCCCCTACCTTCTTCTTTCAATGGGGGATCATGAGCCAGCACCAGCCGCCGCAGCACAACCCGTACCACCAACCTGCCGTGTCCCAGGAGTCCTTGGGCTACGGTGGCCCGCCGCCCGTGCCGGGGCAGGCACCGGCGCAGCCGGGCTGGCCGATGCAGCAGCCGCCCGGCCAGCCGTACCCCCACCCCGCCCCCTCCGGACAGCGGCCGAACCCGGGCCACCCGGTCGGGGCGTTCTTCCTCGGGCTGCTCGCCTCGGTCGTCGTCTCGGTGCTCTACACCGGCATCCTCTTGGCCACATACGAAGACCAGTCGGAAAACCAGGCGCACACCCTTTACATGGTCCATGCCCTCCTCAACGGAGTGGCTGTCGGCGCCCTGGCGGGCCTGGTGGGCCGGCGCAGCAACGGTGCCCGGATCGGCGCGGCCATCGTGGCCCCGCTCGGCGCCTTCTTCGGTTACACCAACGCGATTCCGCTCATCCTCGCCGATCGCGAAACGCCTGCTGCCATCGGCGACATGATGGAGGTCGACCCCTTCTTCCCGGCCAAGGCATGGTGGGGTGCCCAGAGCGATACGGAAGGGCTCTCCCTGTTGGGCCTCGTCGTCGCGGCGGCAGCAGCCTGGGGCCTCGCCTACGCCGTCGGCAGGAGGCGAGGCTGACCCGAACGACCGGCCGTGGCTCGACCCGTGCGCGCCGGAGTCGGCTCGTCAGTGGCCGGTCTTCTCACCGGCCGCGCGCACCGCGGCGGCGTTGCGCGACCGGATGGTGTCCAGCGTGCTGCCGTGCTCGGCGATCAGCGCGGTCTGGAGCTTGGACTCCTCCTTGAACCACACCTCGACCAGGCCGGTCTGCGTCTTGCAGTCGACCTCCGCCACCGCGATGTCCCTCTCCTCCGTGGAGGGCTTGCCCTCCACGTGAGGCACCTGGTTGGCCGCGTCGAACGGGGTCGCGAGACCCTTGTGCCCCTTGCCGTCCATGCACTGCGACCACTGGGTCAGGGCCTTCTTGACGGCCGGGAGCTGCATCGACCGCGTGAAGGAGGTGCCGTTCACCTCGGCGATGAAGGTCAGCTCGTCCTGCGTGGGTTCGTCGATCTGCCGGGCCGCCCAGCCAGTGCACCCGCCGTCATGGAGCTTCTTGCCGTTGTGGGAGTCGCGGGCGGGCTCGGCCTGCTGCTGCGGCATGTTCTTCGCGGCGGCGGCCGGTTTCCGGCCGGTGAGGACCTCGATCGCGACCGGCTCCAGCTCCGGGAGCTTCTGCCGCACGGGCCCGGTGGCCTCTCCGGGCAGACCGTATCCGTACGCGGCTGCCGCTTCCCGGTCGGTCAGACCGTAGCGGCGTTCCATGTTCGCGTCGTTGTCGTTCGGCGGCGGGTTCGTGCCCTCCACCGGCAACTGGACCGGAAGACCGTAGTCCGCCATGCACCGCTCCTGGAGGCGCCGCATGGCCCCGTCGAGGACGACGGTCTCCTGGTAGGTCTGCATGTACGCCTCGAGCGGCAGCGTCATGCCCTTGGCCAGGCCGCGCTCCGGGGTGGGCTTGGGCCACTTCTCCTTGTCGACCATCGGCTGGTCCCCGGCCACCGGCTTCGCCGGCGTGACGGGCGGCGTGCTGCCGCTGGTGCAGGCGGTGAGCATGCCGGTGGTCGCGACCACCACCACCGTGGCGGCGGATACGCGCTGGTGAAACTTCACGGGCTCGGCTTCCTTTCGGGGTCAGGCGAAGTGCTGGGAGGCGTTCTCGTTCTTCAGCGCTGTGATCAGGTTCGACCACGGGCAGTTCCCCCAAGGCTCCCGCTTCTGGAAGTACTGAGAGGTGCCGCCGTATCCGGAGTTGTAGTACACGCGGTAGGCGTCGGTGCCGGAGCAGTTCTGCACCGAGGCGGCGTTGTTCTTCATGTACTGCCAGGACCCGGTGCCGTTGCCGTTGAAGACGTACCGGTAGGTGCTGAGCGTCGAGCCCTGGTACTGGCTGGACCCGTGGTAGTCGTAGACGTTGCCGTAGAACGAGGACCAGCTGGAGGTGTAGTAACCGTCCTTCACCGCCAGCTCCTTGGAGTTGTAGAAGAGCATCAGGAGCGGCTCGTTGGCGCAGTTGATCCAGGGCACGTCGCAGTTCGAGGTGACCTTGTATTCGGCCGCGTGCGCGCTGGTGGCGGTGGTCGCGACCAGGGCCGTGGCAGCGGCCACGGCGGCGAGCACGGTGCCCGTGCGGGTGCGGGTCTTGTTCTTCATGTAGCGCGGGTGGGCCTTTCGTTTCAGGGGCGCGCCCCCGCACGGGACAGGTGCGGGGGCGCGCCGGTTCGCCGTCGGTCGGGGGCTAGAACCTGACGACGAAGTTGTTGACCGTGCCGGTGTTGCCGGTCATCACGTCATCGACGCGGAGCTTCCACCAGCCGTTGACCGGCAGGTCGGTCACGTCGACCGTGTAGACCTTCTTGAAGGTTCCCGTCCCCGTGGTCGTACCGGACGTACCGGCCGCCTTGAGCAGGTGGAAGGAGCCGTTCGGGGCGATCAGGTCGAGCTTCAGGTCGGACAGCTTCTGATGCTCGACGTGCACGTACACCTGGAGCTTGCTGGAGCCGGTTCCGGACAGGCCGTCGACCTTGGTCCAGATCTCGTCGTAGTTCTTGTCCGGCACGGGCTTGACGGTCTGGTTCTCGTACGCCGGGAAGCCCAGCGACCAGCCCTTCAGCTCGCCGGTGGAGCCGCCGGTGGAATCGGTGACCTTCAGGGTCCAGACGCCGTTGGCGACCGCGTTGGTGGCGTCCACACCGTAGGTGGTGGCGAGGGTGCCGCCGGGCTCGGAGCCGTAGGGCTTGAGCGTGTAGGACTTGCTGTCCGGGCTCGTGAGGATGAGCCGCAGGTCACCGATCTTGGTGTGGGTGATGTTCGTGTAGACCTGGAGCGGCCCGGCGGCGTTGCCGTCGATATTGGCCACCGTGATGGTGGAGGCGAGGGTGCCGGTGTCCGGTACGGGCTCGGTGACGGTCTTCTCGAACGGGGTCGGGAAGATCAGCGACCAGGTGGTGAGCTTGCCCGTGTCCACGTCGTCCACGTCGGTCATCCGCAGGTTCCACTGGCCGTTGGCCGGCTGGTCGGAGGCGTCGACCGTGAACTCGCCGACGATGTTGTCCGCGCCGTCGGAACCGCTGGACGCCTTGAGCAGGAAGACCTTGCCGGTCGGGGAGACGAGTTCGAGCTTGATGTCGCCCCGGTAGGTGTGGGTGATGTTGACGTAGGCGGTGGTCTTGCTCGACGCGTTGCCCGGGTACTCGCTGACGGTGACCGGCGAGTTGGCGGCCGGGCCGGGGGCCGGGGAGCCCACGCCGTCGGGGATGACCACGTCCTTGTCGTTGTCGACGTGGAAGGCGCGGGGCTTCTTGTCCTCTTCGGGCTTCGGTTCGATCGCGGTGACGGCCTTGCCGACATCGATGCGCGGCGTGCTCGCCCCGGTGTAGGCGATCGGGGTGCCGCTGGTGGCGAGGAGCGATACCAGGCTGGTGATGCCCTCGGTCGGGTAGGCCTGCTTCAGTACGGCGAGGGCGCCGGCCACGTGGGGCGCGGCCATGGAGGTGCCGTTCTTGCTGCCGTAGGTGTTGCCGGGCACGGAGGAGACGATGGAGGTGCCGGGGGCGAACAGGTCGAGCAGCGGGCCGCGGTTGGTGAACGCGGAGAGCTGGTCGTCGTCGGTGGTGGAGCCCACCGTGACGGCGGAGGACACGCAGCCGGGAGCGCTGACCGCGTCGGTGTAGCCGTTGTTGCCGGCCGCGACGACCGTGGCGACACCCTCGGTGAGCAGGCTGTCGATGATCGCCTTGCGCGGGTCGGTGGCGCAGGCGCTGGTCCAGCGTCCGCCGCCCAGGCTCATGTTGGCGGCGACGATGTTCGTTCCGGCCTTCTTCAGCGCGTGGACCTTCTCCAGCCCCTTGATCTGGGAGCTGGTGAAGCTGAGCACGCACGGGCTGGCCCCGGCTCCGCAGTAGTCGTCGGAGTCGAACTTGGAGAACACCTGGACGGCGACGAGGTCCGCGCCGGGGGCGACACCGCGCGTGGGCGCGCCGCTGATACCGGCTCCGTTACCGGCGGCGATACCGGCGACGTGGGTTCCGTGGGAGCACGCGGCGCTCATGGTGGCGCACGGGCCGGCTTCGGCGTCGGCGCTGCCGGCGCCTTCCTGCTGGGCGGTGCCGTTGGGGCACAGGCTGGTCGCGCCGTAGCTTTCGTCGTTGACGGAGAAGCACGCCTCGGCCTTGACGCGGCCCGTGAAGAAGGGGTGCTTGGCGGCGACGCCGGTGTCGAGGATCGCGACGGTGGTGCCGGTGCCGGTCTTTCCGGCGGTGGTGGCGGCGGCGCTGCCGATCTTGACGGTGGATTCGTTCAGCGTGGGTGCGACCGGGACGTCCTTGGTGACGCTGATGACGCCGGGCTTGCTGTTCAGCTGCTGGAGGCCCGCGTTGTCCACGCGGAGGGTGACCAGGGGCAGGGTGTCGTACGAGACGAGGGTTTCGCCCGCTTCGGAGGCGGAGGACAGGTCCGTGCGCTGGTCGGTGACGACGTTGACGCGGACGGTGCCGCCGGTCGCGGTCTCGTCGAGCAGCGGCGGGTCAACGGGTCCGGTCTCCGTCGCGAAGGCGGGGCTGGTGCCGAGCAGGGGGTTCGTGTTCGCCGGTATCGCGGTGAGCACCATGGCGGCCGCCGTGGCGGTGACCAAGGCCCATACGGGTCTCTTCACTTGCTACTCCATCGAGGAAAGGGCGTTCGGGCGCGCAAAAGGGGGGCCGGGCAGCGAGGTGTTCTCGCCGCCCGGCCCCCTCGCGTTCAACGGGCCGGGACAGCTGGTGGATCAGGTGGCGTCAGCGCCGTTCTTCGGGCGTCCGCCGTAGAAGACGGCCGTGTAGTACGTGTAGGCCGTGGACCGGCAGGCGCTCCTGAAGAAGTAGGCCGGGCAGGTGTTGTAGTAGAGCTGGTTGTAGAACGTGACGTCGACAGCGATGCCCTTGTTGCGGTCCAGGTAGTAGCGGTAACCCTTGTAGGTGTTGCCGATGGTTCCGTAGCCGTAGTCATGCGAGTCGCACGCGGCGCGGAAGTCCCAGCCCATGGGCCGGTCCGGACCCGGCTTGGTGCAGTGGTCGTGGTTGACGCCGACCACACGGGCGCCGGTGGGGGTCCACTTGAAGTACGGGCTGCGCCAGCCGTAGTGCGCGACCTTCGTGGCACAACCGGAGTACTGGTACCACATCCAGGTCGCAGGGGTGGAGCAGTAGCGCGGGTACGCCTGCGGGTCGGTGATCTCCCCGCCGGTGAAGTCCGCGGCAGCCGGGGTGACGCCGTCAGCCTCGGAGATGCTGGGGGCACCCTCGAGCGAGCTGTCCGGCGCGGGGCGGGTGCCGGTGGTCTCCTGCGCCTGCGGGGCGGCGGCGTCACCGGCGAACGTCAGCTCCCAGCGGGCACCGTCGTCAGCGGTGGCGGTGGCGACGCGGTCGTTGCTGTCGTAGGTATAGGCGTTCAGGTCGGTGCCCTCGGCGGGGTTGGCGACCTTCCGCAGCAGCCCGGAGCCGTCGTAGGAGTAACGGGCCAGCGTCTGTACGGTCTCTCCGGCGGTGAGGGTGATGTCCTTCACCTGGCCGGCCACGTCGCCGAGGGTCTCACCGGACGCGGTGGTCGCGGTGGCGTAGTTGACCTTGAGGGACTGCGCCGGGGCCTCGCCCCGGGCCGGCTCCTTGACGGTGGACACGCGGCCCACGCTGTCGTAGGAGACCGTGGACTGCTTGTACGCCTTGTTGCCCACGGCGGTGACGCGCCAGGTGTCGCCCGTGCCGCCGACCTGCTTCCACGTGTAGGAAGGCTTGAGGTCGGCCGCCGAGATCGGGTTGCCCAACTGGTCGGTGGGGGTGTTGTCGCCCGCGTCGGCCTTGGTCAGGTCGAGGTTCAGGGTCTCCACGACGGTGGTCTTCAGCTGACCCGCGAGGTCGTCCCACGTGATGCTCTCGACCACGGTGGAGCCGTCGGACGCCTTGTAGGTGTTGACGCTGCCGCCGTTGGGAGCGGCGACGGAATCGGTCAGGTCGTAGCGGGTGGATTCGTTGGTGTCCAGGTCCGTGGTGGTGATCGCACCGGAGCCCGGAACCAGCTTCCGGTTGAGCTGCCCGCCGAGGAATTCGGCTTCCCAACTCGGGCCGAACACACCGAGGTCGGAGCGCGTGGTGGGGGCGTCCTGCGCCTGCGAGACGCCCTGCGCCTGGCCGGCGACGGTGTGGGACCGGCTCATCAGACCAGCCGGAACATCGTTCTCGGAGATCTGGTAACTGTCGCTCGCGGACAGGTACATGCCGGGGCCTATGTACTGGATCTCGCCCTGGGCGAGGGGCTGCGTGGGCAGCTCGGTAGCCGAGGCCGACTGCTGGGGAATCAGCAGGGCCATGGACACGGCGGCAACGACGGGGAGCGCAGTTCTGCGCACGGTTTTCCCTCCATCAGGTCGACCCGTGGTGATCGATGATCATGGACCATAGGAGTGCGGACGCCGGTGCGCAACGGTTACTGAGAGGTAGTCAAAAGAGGCCTCCCACCTGCGGGTTGGCTCAAAATGATCGAGATGAGTACACGTACTCATGTACGCCGCGATCGGTACGCTGCATGATGCGGGCATGCGACCGAAACCCCTCCCCAAGGCCGTGCTGGTGGCCGCACTCGCCTGCATCGCGCTGTCCGGCTGCGCCGCCCACAACGCCATCGCCGAGCATGCCCCCGCGGGCGGCGCCGTCCAGGCGACGACCCCTCCGGACGCCCCCTCGATCGAGAACGATCCGGAGCTGCGCCTCCTTCAGCTGATGGCCAGCATCATGCGAAGCTGCGACCCCGACGCACCCCAGGGCGGCGCGAACGGTGAGCCGCCCAGGCCCGAGGACCTGCCCGGCTGGGAGGGCTCTTCCACGCCCAGCTACGGCCCGGGCCGGACCCCGCCGAGCGCGCCGGGCAGGCCGGGCGCCGGGGGAGAGATTCCGGTTCCGCTTCCTTCGGACGCTCCCGCGCCGCCGACGTCGACCCCTTCCTCCGCACAGCCCAAGCCGGTCAAGGAAGTGCCACTGACCGGTATCGAGAAGTGCAGCGGCGATGAGCACGCGAAGCGCATCAGCGAGGCGTTCAAGGGCACCGAGACCACCAGCTTCCAGGCGATGCGGAAGAAGCTGGAGGGCCTGGACTATCCGGCGTCCGTGACCCACGCGATGCCTGACCATGCGGGTGCGCCCCGGGCGCGGCTCGACCTGCGCATGATGGGCAGCCACCTGGCCCTGGAAGTCACCGGCACCAGCAGCGGGGTGATCGTCGAAGCGTTCGGGGCTTCGGAGAGGGAGGACGTGAAGGTCACCGAGGTGGAGCGCAAGCCGAACCTGGCCTCGCCCATGTCCTGACCGGAGGTCCGGCTGGCTGGAATCCCCCGGGGACGCAGGCGGAGCGCGGCGCCGTTAGAGGGGCGTCAAAGTCGCCACCGGAGGCGTATGGGCCCCGTCAAGGGAGTCTTCGCGGGCCTGACGGGGGTGTTCTCTCGAGCTG
The DNA here is from genome assembly GCF_055564955.1 of Streptomyces sp. NPDC028910. Taxonomy (NCBI): domain Bacteria; kingdom Bacillati; phylum Actinomycetota; class Actinomycetes; order Kitasatosporales; family Streptomycetaceae; genus Streptomyces; species Streptomyces sp. NPDC028910. Next base: position 149,197 of record NZ_JBVHVF010000012.1, read on the forward strand.
TCCGAATACCTCCGAACCTCTTCGGGAGCTCACGATGGCCGATCTGGCCTTCGTCGCCACCATCCTCGCGGTCTTCGCGCTGGTCGCACTCGTCGCCAAGGGGGTGACCAGGCTGTGACCGCCGAAAACGTGATCGGTCTGCTGGTCGCCGCCTCTCTCCTGGGCTACCTCGTCCTCGCCCTGGTGTTCCCGGAGAGGTTCTAGCCCCGATGAGTCCTGTTCTTGCCGGCGTGCTCCAGCTGCTGGCGCTCGTCGCGGTGCTGGCGCTCGCCCACCGTCCGCTCGGGGACCACATGGCCCGGGTGTACGCCTCCGAGAAGCACTACAAGCCGGAGAAGTGGATCTACAAGGCGATCGGCGCCAACCCGGACGCCGAGATGCGCTGGCCTGCCTACCTGCGCGGCGTGCTCGCCTTCTCCGCGGTGAGCGTCCTGTTCCTGTACGGCCTCCAGCGCCTGCAGGGTTCCCTGCCGGGGTCCCTCGGCTTCCGGTCCATAGACCCCGACCAGGCGTTCAACACCGCCGCGTCCTTCGTGGCGAACACCAACTGGCAGTCGTACGCCGGCGAGCAGGCCATGGGCCACGTCGTGCAGACCGGCGGCCTCGCGGTGCAGAACTTCGTCTCGGCGGCCGTCGGCATGGCCGTCGCGGTGGCCCTCGTACGGGGCTTCGCGCGCTCCCGGACCGGCGAGCTCGGCAACTTCTGGGCCGACCTCGTACGGGGCGTCGTACGGATCCTGCTGCCGATCTCGGTGGTCGGCGCACTGGTCCTGGTCGCGTGCGGCGCGATCCAGAACTTCGCCGGAATCCACGAGGTCGGCCAGTTCTTGAACGGACACGGCCCGGGCGGGACGCAGCAGTGGAACGGCGGGGCCGTGGCCTCGCAGGAGGTCATCAAGGAGCTGGGCACCAACGGCGGCGGCTACTTCAACGCCAACTCCGCCCACCCCTTCGAGAACCCGAACCCGCTGTCCAACCTCTTCGAGATCTTCCTGATCCTCGTCATCCCGCTCTCGCTGACCCGCACCTTCGGGCGCATGGCCGGCTCGCTGAAGCAGGGGTACGCGGTCCTGGCGACGATGGCCGCCATCTGGCTCGGCTTCACCGCGCTGATGATGTGGACCGAGTCCGCCCACCACGGCCCCGCCTTCGACATCGCCGGCGGGGCGATGGAAGGCAAGGAGACCCGTTTCGGGATCGGCGGATCGGCGATCTTCTCCGTCGCCACCACCCTCACCTCCACCGGCGCCGTCAACTCCTTCCACTCCTCCTACACGGGACTGGGCGGCGGCATCCAGCTGCTCGGCATGCAGCTCGGCGAGATCGCACCCGGCGGGGTCGGGTCCGGCCTCTACGGGATGCTCGTCATGGCGGTCATCGCGGTGTTCCTGGCCGGGCTGATGGTCGGCCGCACGCCCGAGTACCTCGGCAAGAAGATCGGCACCCGCGAGATCAAGTTCGCGGCCTGCTACATCCTCGTCACCCCGGCCCTGGCGCTCTCCTTCACCGCCGCCGCGATGGCGCTGGGGACCCCGGCCGGGTCCATGGCCAACAGCGGGGCGCACGGCTTCTCCGAGATCCTCTACGCCTACACCTCCGGCGCGAACAACAACGGCTCGGCCTTCGCCGGCCTGAACGCCGACACCCAGTGGTTCAACAGCACCATCGGTCTCGCGATGTTGCTGGGCCGCTTCCTGCCGATGGTGTTCGTCCTCGCGCTGGCCGGCTCGCTCGCCGAGCAGCAGCCCGTCCCGGCGACGGCGGGCACTCTGCGGACCGACAAGCCGCTCTTCGCCGGCCTGCTGGTCGGCACGATCATGATCATCGCCGGTCTGACCTACTTCCCGGCCCTCGCGCTGGGTCCGCTCGCCGAAGGGCTGGCGTCGTGACCACCGACATGAAGAAGCACGAGGACGAGATGTCCACTCCCACCACGTCGACTCCCACCGCGTCGAGTGCCCCTGCGCCCACTCCCACCACGTCCGCTCCCGCCCGCGCACCCCACCAGGACGCGCCGACCGGGCACGAGCCCGAGGGGGGCCGGGTCGGCGGAGGACTGTTCGACCCCAAGCAGCTGGTCACGTCCTTCCCGGACGCGGTGCGCAAGCTCGACCCGCGGGTGATGGCGAAGTCCCCGGTGATGTTCGTCGTCCTCGTGGGATCGGTCGTGACGACCGTGCTGGCGGTCAAGGATCCGACGGACTGGTTCGGCTGGGCGATCACCGCCTGGCTGTGGCTGACCACGCTCTTCGCGAACCTGGCCGAGGCGGTGGCCGAGGGCCGCGGCAAGGCCCAGGCGGACACCCTGCGCAAGGCCAAGACCGACACGGTCGCCCGGCGGCTGGCCGGCAAGGCCGAAGAGCGGGTGCCCGGCACCGATCTGAAGATCGGCGACCTGGTGGTCTGCGAGGCGGGCGACATCATCCCGGGCGACGGTGACGTCGTCGAGGGCGTCGCCTCCGTCGACGAGTCCGCGATCACGGGCGAATCCGCCCCGGTGATCCGCGAGTCCGGCGGCGACCGCAGCGCCGTCACGGGCGGTACGAAGGTGCTCTCGGACCGGATCGTCATCAAGATCACGACGAAGCCCGGCGAGACCTTCATCGACCGCATGATCAACCTGGTCGAAGGCGCGGCCCGGCAGAAGACGCCGAACGAGATCGCCCTCAACATCCTGCTGGCGTCCCTGACGATCGTCTTCCTGCTGGCCGTGGTCACCCTGCAGCCCTTCGCGATCTACGCGGGCGCCGAGCAGTCGATGATCGTCCTGGTCGCACTGCTGGTCTGCCTGATCCCGACGACGATCGGTGCGCTGCTCTCCGCCATCGGCATCGCGGGCATGGACCGGCTCGTCCAGCGCAACGTCCTCGCCATGTCCGGACGGGCCGTCGAGGCCGCGGGCGACGTGTCCACGCTGCTGCTCGACAAGACCGGAACCATCACCTTGGGCAACCGCCGGGCGGCCGAGTTCGTCCCGGTCGAGGGCGCCACCGCGGCCGAACTCGCGGACGCCGCCCAGCTCTCCTCCCTCGCCGACGAGACCCCCGAGGGCCGCTCGATCGTGGTCCTCGCCAAGGAGGGGTACGGGCTGCGCGAACGCCACCGGGGCGAGCTCGCGCAGGCCGAGTGGATCGCCTTCACCGCCCAGACCCGTATGTCGGGTGTGGACATGAGCGAGAACGGCCGGGCCCGCAAGGTCCGCAAGGGCGCGGCCGGTTCGGTCGTCGCGTGGGTCACCGAACGGGGTGGCGCCGTGTCCGACGACGTCCAGGCGCTCACCGACACCATCTCCCAGGCCGGCGGCACGCCGCTGCTCGTCGCCGTCGAGGACGACGGGGGTGCCCGCGTCCTCGGCGTCGTCCACCTCAAGGACGTGGTCAAGGAGGGCATGCGGGAGCGGTTCGACGAGCTGCGCCGGATGGGCATCAGGACCATCATGATCACGGGTGACAATCCGCTGACCGCGAAGGCCATCGCGGACGAGGCCGGGGTCGACGACTTCCTCGCCGAGGCGACGCCCGAGGACAAGATGGCCCTCATCAAGCGCGAGCAGGCGGGCGGCAAGCTGGTCGCGATGACGGGTGACGGTACGAACGACGCCCCCGCCCTGGCCCAGGCCGATGTCGGCGTGGCGATGAACACGGGCACCTCGGCCGCCAAGGAGGCCGGGAACATGGTGGACCTGGACTCCGACCCCACCAAGCTCATCGAGATCGTCGAGATCGGCAAGCAGCTCCTCATCACCCGGGGCGCGCTGACCACCTTCTCCATCGCCAACGACGTCGCGAAGTACTTCGCGATCATCCCGGCCATGTTCGCGGTGGTCTACCCGGGCCTCGACAAGCTCAACATCATGGGCCTGCACTCGCCCGAGACCGCGATCCTCTCCGCCGTCGTCTTCAACGCGCTGATCATCATCGCCCTGGTCCCGCTCGCCCTGAAGGGCGTCCAGTACCGGCCGACCAGCGCCGACAGGATGCTCCGCCGCAACCTGGGCCTCTACGGACTCGGCGGCCTGATCGCCCCGTTCATCGGCATCAAGCTCATCGACCTGCTCATCTCCCTCATCCCCGGCATTGGGTGACCCGCCATGAACAACTCCGTAGCCAACACCGCACGCCTGCTGGGAGCGGGCCTGCGCGCCCTCCTCGTCCTGACCGCGATCTGCGGCGTCCTCTACCCGCTCGCGGTCACCGGGATCGCCCAAGCGGCCTTCCACGACAAGGCCAACGGCTCCGAGATCAAGGACGCGAGCGGCCGGGTCGTCGGCTCCTCCCTCATCGGGCAGAGGTACGACCTGCCGAAGCGGGACCCGCACGACGCCGAAGAGCCGGCCGAGCCGGACCTCAGGTGGTTCCAGCCGCGTCCCTCCCACGGGCTGGGCAGCAACAGCGTGAACACGCGGTACTCGTTGATCGTCTCGGGTGCGACCAACAAGGCCGGGGACGACGAGGGCCTGATCAAGGCGGTGACGCAGGCCAAGGAAGCCGTCGTGGCCGACAACTCCACCGCGGACCACCAGGTCAGGCCCGAGGACGTACCGGCCGAGGCCGTCACCTCCTCCGGATCCGGTCTGGACCCGCACATCTCCCCGGCGTACGCGAAGCTCCAGGTCCACCGGGTCGCCGAGCGGAACCGGCTCGACGTCGCGCAGGTCGAGAAGCTCGTGAGGGACCACACCGACGGCCGCACCCTCGGCTTCATGGGGGAGCCGCGAGTGAACGTCCTCGAACTGAACATCGCCCTGAGGGACCTGACCGCCAGGTAGCGCCGGGGGCGGGAGGAGCCGGGACGCGGCGCCCTGCTACGCGGGCGTCCGCTCCGCCCAGCCCCGGCTCAGCGGGAGCCTGCCGGTCCTGAGCGCATCGCGTTGCGCGCTCACCCACCGCTCGACCCGGCCGACGGCAGCCGCGACCGGCTGGTCCGTGGTGTCGAGCACGTGGACCTGCCATCGGGGGTCGGCCGCCGTCCACCCCGCCCAGCGCTGCCAGGCCATGTCCGGCCAGGCGCCGTCGGCGAGGACGTCGGGCCGGTGCCGGGGGTCGCGGGCGTGCCCGCGGTGCCAGGCGGCCCAGCCGACGAAGGCGTCGACCGCCGCCGTGTCCCATGCGCCGGGGTCGCGGGCGGCGAGCCGGTCCCGCCGGACGTCGTCGGCGACGTCGACCAGGCATACCGCGATCCCGTCCAGGAGCGGGGCGGAGGGAGCGGCCAGTACCTCCCCCAACGGCGACTGCCCCGTCAGCAGGAGGTCGATCCCCCGGTCCTGGCACTCCCTTGCACGTCGCCCCCACAGCTCTGTCATCCGATGGCGCCACTGCCGATCGGCGCCCCCCGGAACGCCGAGCTCGTCGAAGTCGTGCACGGCGACACCGGGCAGCCGGTCGGCTACGGCGAAGGCCAGGGTGGACTTGCCGGAACAACTGGACCCGGTCAGCTTCAACAGCATCCGTCCAGGGTGGCAGTTGACGGCCGCGTCCACGAGCGGATTCCCTCACCGGCCAGCCGCCCTACGATCCGGGTGATGACCCCACCTCCGTTGGATAGTTGGACTATCTTGGCCATGTGGACCAGCTGATCACCGAAGACCCGACCCGCATAGGCCCGTACCGTCTGATCGCCCGGCTGGGCGCGGGCGGTATGGGCCTGGTCTATCTGGGGCGTTCCGAGGGCGGACGTACCGTGGCCGTCAAGGTCGTGCAGGCGGAGTACGCCGGCCACCCCGAGTTCCGCAAGCGCTTCGCCCGTGAGGTGGCCGCCGCACGGCGGGTGGGCGGAAGTTGGACGGCGGACGTGCTCGATGCCGACCCCGAGGCCGCCGTGCCCTGGGTGGCGACCCAGTACATCCCGGGGCCCGACCTGCACACCGTGGTCGCCGAGGACTTCGGGCCGCTGCCGGAGCACTCGGTCCACACCCTCGCCAACCGCCTGGCCCTCGCCTTGCAGGCCGTCCACGAGGCGGGTCTGATCCATCGTGACCTCAAGCCCTCAAACGTCCTCGTCACGGTCGACGGCCCCCGCGTCATCGACTTCGGCATCGCGCGGGCGATGGACAGCCTCGCCGGGGACAGCCTGCACACCCACACCGGCATGCTGATCGGCTCCGCCGGCTTCATGTCGCCGGAACAGGTCCGCGGTCTCGAACTCACCCCCGCCAGCGACGTCTTCTGCCTGGGCGCCGTCCTCGTCTACGCCGCCACCGGACGCCTCCTCTTCGGCGCCAGGGACACCGGCCTGAACGCCCACCTCTTCCGGATCGCCGAGGAGGAGGCGGACCTGACCGGCGTGCCGGAGGCACTCGTCGATCTCGTACGCGCGTGTCTGGACAAGGACCCGGCCAAGAGGCCCACTCCGCACGAGGTGGCCGCACGCACGGCGACGGACCAGGCCGAGGAATGGCTGCCGGGCGCGGTGCTGGCGCAACTGGGCCGTCATGCCGCCCGGTTGCTGGACTACGCCCCCGAAGCCCGACCCGAAGCCCCGGCCGGGACGCCCGCGGGGACGCCCGCCGGGACGCCCGCCGCGCAGCCGGACCCCCGGATGCCGTCCGCGCAGCCCCAGCTCCAGCTCCAGAACAATCCGCTGCCCCCACCGCCCGCGTACGCCCCGACGGCCCCGGCACACTTCGGCCCCGCCCAGGGATTCGGACCGCCCCCGGGCCCTGCCCCGGGCGCCTGGTCCGCGCCCTCACCCCCTGCCCCACCCCACCCCCGGCGCTGGTGGGGCCTGGCGGTGATCGCCCTGGCGCAGCTGATGGTGCTGTTCGACGTGGCCACCTTCAACACCATGGTGCCCTCCGTCCAGGCCGACTTCGGCCTTCGGGGCGACGACCTGGCCCTGATGTTCAAGGTCTATGTGCTCACCCTCGGCGGCCTGGTGCTGCTCGGCGGGCACCTCGCGGACCTGGTGGGGCGCAGGACGATGCTGATCACCGGCCTGGGCGGCAGCGCGGTGGCCGCCGCGCTCGGCGGCCTGGCCGGCGATCCCACCCTGCTGGTCTGGGCCCGCGCCCTCCAGGGCGTCTTCGCCGCGCTGCTGACCCCGGCCGCGCTGGCCCTCGTGACCACCGGCTTCACCGACCCGAAGGAACGGAACAAGGCCTTCGGTGTCTACGCCGCGGTCGTCGGCGGCGGTTCCGCCCTCGGCCTGTTCACGGGCGGCTGGATCGCGGAGCTCCTGTCCTGGCGCGGGGTCCTGTACGCCACCGTCACCCTCGCCGTGATCGCCCTGATCGGCGCGCTCACCCTGCTGCACGACGCCCCGGCCGGCACCGGCGTCCGCTTCGACTCGCTGGGCGCGGTGCTCGGCACCGGCGCATTCCTCGCCCTCACCTACGCCCTCACCGAGGCCGAGCTGAGCGGCGCGATCAGCCCGCTGATCCTGGTCACGTCGGTGACCGGCGTCATCCTGTTCGTGGTCTTCCTGTGGTGGCACACCAGGATGTCGAGCCGCTTCCCCGATCCGGCGGGCGTCCGTGCCCGCGACCGCCTCGGCGCCGTCCTGGCCCTGCTCCTGGCCGGCGTCGGCGTCGTCGCCTTGTCCGTGACCGTCTCCCTCTCCCTCCAGCACGTCCACGGCTACAGCCCGTCCGAGACGGGAGTGGCCCTGCTGCCCATGGCCGCCGCGGCGGTCATCGGCTCCACCCAGCTCTCCGCCCGCCTGCTCCACCGTGTCGCGCCCCGCACCCTGATGGTGGCCGGCCTGGTGGTCGCGGCGGGCGGGCTGCTGCTCCTGGCCGCTCTCGATATCGACGGCGGGTACGCGGTCGGCGTCCTGCCCGGCATGGTCCTCACGGGCCTCGGCCTCGGTATCGCCTTCGTACCGGTCTTCGCCACCGCGACCGCCGCCATCGCCCCGGAGCGCTCCGGGGCGACCTCCGCGACCGTCATCGCCGCCCAGCACGTGGGCGGCGCGATGGGCGGGGCCTTGCTCACCGGCCTGATGGGGAACCACCTCACCAACCTCCTCTGGGCCGCGGGCAGCATGCTGCTCGCGGCCCTGATCGCCGGCCTGATGGTCACCGCCAAGGCGCCCGGGGACGACGCGCGGCCGGTGCGCACGGGAGGCTGGTGAGCGGCTCCGTCAGGCGGGCCGCGAGCCGCCGCGCCGCGGCCACCGCCCGCTCACCGAAGGCAGCGCCCTCATCAGGCGGTTCGCGGCCGCGGCGTAGGCGATGCCGAAGAGGAGCGAGGCGAGGAACGCCAGGTGCCGGGAGAACCCCTCGATGAGGGGGAAGATCTGCCAGTGCGTCAGGTAGATGTAGAGCGAGCTCGTCGCCAGGAGGCCGGCCAGCTGGTTGACGCGCTCCCGGCCGGGCAGGGTGGGGACCCACACCAGCAGGGCGAAGGCGGCGACGACGATCGCCTCCCGTCCGGGGTCGCCGGGGAAGAAGCCGGGCACCGTGGCCACCGCCGCCGCGGTGACCACCAGCCGCCGGCGCCAGGTGGTCGCCTTCGCGGCCGCCCAGCCCAGCGCGAACAGCCAGAAGACCGTGATCGCGTCCGGGATCCGGGTCCGGTCCGGGAGGCCGAGGAGGTCGTAGCGGGTGAGCAGGCCCACGGCCGCGATCGTCAGGGGCAGGGCGTAGGGGAAGCGGCGCTCGGCCCGGTCCACCCAGGGGACGCTCAGCACGGCGACGGCGGCCACCAGGATGTAGACCAGGGCCTCGATGAACCAGAACTGCATGCCCGTCTTGCTGTCCTGCGGACCGAAGACGCTGTCGAGCAGGGCGAGGTTGGCGAGGGTGTAGTCGTCGTTGAGGAGCAGCACGAAGCCGATCCACACCATGCTCGGCACCGCGATGCGGGCGATGCTGGTCCCGATGCGGCGCACGCGCTCGCGGCGCTCGGCGCCGGTCAGGTGGAAGCGCGCGAAGTTGAATCCCGCGAGGGCGAGCAGCAGGTGCGCCCCGCCCTTGATCCCGAACACGTGGATGTGAGAACCGACGATGCAGAAGATCGCCATGGCGCGCAGGGCGACGCCGGTCTCCAGGGCGCGCCGGTGGGAGGGGAGCCCCCGCTCGGGCGGCCGCAGGTCCCGGATCGGCGTCGTGTGCCAGTTGACCGGCAGGTGGCCGAGCCGCTCCTCCAGGTGGAGCGACATCTCGACGTACGAGAGGGAATCGCCCCCCAGGGTGACGAAGGAGCTGTCCCGCGTCACCTCCGCCAGGGGCTTGTCCAGGATCGCCGCGTAGAGGGCGCGCAGGTCCTCGGGGTCCGCGCCCCGGCCGGTCCCCGTACCGGACGCGTCCTCGGCGACGGCTCGGCCCAGTTCGCGGACCGCCCGGTAGTCGGGCTTGCCGGTGGCCAGGCGCGGCAGTTCGGGCACGACGCGGACCCGTACCGCGCGCGCCGGCAGACCGCACTCGTCGCTCACCAGCCTCCGGATCCGCCGGGCGTCGGAGGCGCGCGTACCGGTGGCGGCGACGGCGAGGGCTTCGTCGTCGCCCGCGCACAGGGCGGTGACGCCGTGCCGTGCGAGCATCGCCTCGACCTGCGCGGGGTCGATGCGCAGGCCGAGTATCTTCACGAACCGGCTGTGGCGGCCCACGATCTCGTAGAGCCCCCCGGGGGTGAGCCGCGCGATGTCGCCGGTGTGCAGCTCCGCCGTGGTCCGGCCCAGCGCGAGGTCCTGCGGGGTGTGGGCGTAGCCGAGCATGACGTTGGGGCCCGCGTACACCAGCTCGCCGGTGTCCTCCCCGGGCCAGTCCGGCAGCGGCCGGAGCCGGAACGAGCCGCCGGGGACGGCGACTCCGGCCGCTTCGGGGCGGGTCTCGGCGAGGGCCGGGGGCAGGTAGGCCATGCGGGCCGTGGCCTCGGTCTGGCCGTACATCACGAACAGCTCCCAGCCGGCGGCGCGGCCCAGCGCGGCGTACTCCCTGACCCGGTCGGGGGCCAGCCGCCCGCCCGCCTGGGTCACGTAGCGCAGATGGGGCAGTTCCATCGAGGCGAATCCGACCCGGTCCAGCAGGTCGAAGGTGTACGGGACCCCCGCGAAGGTCGTGCCGCGGCCGGTGCGGAACAGCTCCCAGAAGCAGGAGTCGGCGACGGAGAGGTCGGTGAGGATCAGCCCGGCGCCGCGCAGCAGGTGGCTGTGGATGACGGAAAGGCCGTAGCAGTAGTGCATGGGCAGGGTGGTCGCGGCCCGGTCCGTGTCCCGGATGTCGAGGTACTGCGCGATCGACTCGGCGTTGGACTGGAGGTTCTCGTGCGAGAGCCGGACGAGCTTGGGCGATCCGGTGGACCCGGAGGTGCTCAGCAGCAGCGCGAGGTCCGGGTGCAGGGTGTGGGCGGAGACCGGGCGCCGTTCGTCGAGCACCCACTGACCGCCGTCCGGGCGGGCCACGACGTCCGGGTCGTACGCGTCGATCAGGGGCTGCACGGCCTCCGGGTGGTCGCCGGGTACGAGCAGCACGGGGTGCCCCGCCGCGAGCGCCGCGAGGTGGATGACGAGCGCGTCGAGGGTGTTGGCGCCGAACAGCAGGATCAGCCGGCGCTCCCGGCCGAGGCGGCGGGCCGTCGCGTCCACGCGTGCGGCGAGCTCGCGGTAGGTCACCGGACCGTCGGCCGTGATCACCGCGGCGCGGTCGCCGTGGGCCCCGAGGGCACGGGCGAACGGGACGGTTTTGATACCTGGGAGCAGGGCGGAAGGGGGCGTCACGTGCGAATCTTAGGAAAGCCTTACCTCATTGGATAGTCACAGGAAAGTCACATCCTGCTCATTAAAGATCCACAGGAAAATCACCGGTAGGGTCGGCTCCGCCGCCTCGCCGACGCGATCAAAACGTTGCCTGCGTCACTCTTGACCTTTAGGTTAGCTTTACCTTACTTATTGGGCGTTAAAGGTTCTCCGCTGCACATGCAGGAAGGCTTTCCATGCGACGCCCCTCTGTCCGACGTCTGACCGCGCTCCTCGCGGCAGCGCTCCTCCTCCCCGCTGCCGCCGGTTGTGGCGTCGACGAGGACGACGCAGGGCTCGTCATCTACTCGGGCCGCAACGAGAAGCTGGTCAAGCCGCTCCTGGACGACCTGGAGAAGGCCGTCGGCACCACGGTCGCCGTCCGCTACGGCGAGAGCGCCGAACTCGCGGCCCAGATCCAGGAAGAGGGCGCCAAGACCAAGGCGGGCCTGTTCTTCTCGCAGGACGCGGGAGCCCTCGGCGCCCTGTCCACCAAGGGCCTGCTGGAGAAGCTGCCCCAGGAGTCGCTCGACAAGGTCGACCCGGCGTTCCGCGGCGGCGCGGGCGACTGGGTGGGTACCTCCGGGCGCGTACGCGTCCTCGCGTACCACCCCGGCCAGGTCGCCAAGGTTCCCGACAGCGTGCACGACCTGGTCAAGCCGGAGTGGAAGGGCAAGATCGGCTACGTCCCGACCAACGCCTCCTTCCAGGCCTTCGTCACCGGCATGCGCGTACTCGAAGGCGACGACGCGACCCGCGCCTGGCTCAAGGGCCTCAAGGCCAACGAACCGAAGGTGTACGACAACAACCTCAAGGTGCTCGACGGCGTCGGAAAGGGCGAGGTCGCGCTCGGCCTCGTCAACCACTACTACTGGTACGAGCAGGTCGCCGAAAAGGGCGAGGCCAAGGTCAAGTCGAAGATCCATTTCCTGCCGGGCGGCGACCCGGGCTCCCTCGTCAACGCGGCCGGAGTCGGCATCGTCAAGGGCAGTTCCCAGTCCGCGGCAGCCCAGAAGGCCGTCGATTTCCTGCTGTCCGAAAAGGCGCAGAAGTACTTCGCCGAGGACACCAAGGAATATCCGCTGGCCGCCGGCGTCACCAGCACGGTCAAGGATCTGCCGCCGCTGGCCTCCCTCGACGCTCCGAAGATCGACCTCGGCAAGCTCGAATCCCTTCAGGAGACCCTGAAGATGCTGCAGGACGCCGGGATGGTCTGAGCCGTCATGCCGTCCACGGATCCCCTCCCACAGGCGGATCCGGCCGCCCGCCCGACCGGTGTCACCACGCCGGCCGGGCGGCTGCGTGCCGGGGCCCGCCCGCCGGCCGTCCTGCTGGTGCCCGCGGCCGTCGCCGCGGTGTTCGCGCTGCTGCCCCTCGGCTACCTCGCGGTCCGCTCCCTGGAGCGCGGCCCCGCCTTCGCCTGGGACGTCATCGCCAACGAGCGCACCGCCCAACTGCTCGGCCGCAGCCTGACCCTCGCCGCGGTCGTCATGACCGCCAGTCTGCTGCTGGGCGTGTCGCTGGCCTGGCTGACCGTACGGACCGCGCTGCCCGGCGCCCGGGCCTGGTCGGTGCTCGTGACCCTGCCGCTGGCCGTGCCCAGCTACGTCGCCGCCTTCGCCTGGCTGTCCGCCTTCCCCCAGCTCGTCGGCTTCACCGGCGCGGCCCTGGCCCTGACCCTGGTGAGCTTCCCGTACGTCTACCTGCCCGTCACGGCCGCGCTGCGCGGCACCGACCCGGCACAGGAGGAGGTCGCCCGCTCGCTCGGCCACGGACCGCTGAAGACCTTCCTGCGCGTCACGCTGCCGCAGGTGCGCCCCGCGGCCGCGGGCGGCGCCGTACTGGTCGCGCTGTACGTGTTCTCCGACTTCGGCGCCGTCTCCCTGATGCGGTACGACACCTTCACCCGCGGCATCTACACCTCCTACCGCGCCAGCTTCGACCGCACCCCGGCCGCCGCGCTGAGCGTCGTCCTGGTGGTGATGACCATCCTGCTCGTGGCCGCCGAGGCGCGCACCCGGGGCCGCGCCGGCCACGCCAGGACGGGAGCCGGCACCGCGCGCCCCGCCGTCCCCGCACCGCTGGGCCGCTGGCGCATACCCGCCCTGGCATGGTGCGCGGCGGTCACCGCCGTCGCCGTCCTCACCCCGCTGGGCACCCTCGGGTACTGGCTCGCCGTGGGCAACTCCGCGACCTGGGACCCCGCCCGGCTCCTCGACACCGCCGGCACCACCCTCGGCGCCGCCGCCGCGGGCGCCGCCCTCACCACGCTGCTCGCGCTGCCCGTCGGCGTGATCGCCGCCCGCCACCGCGGCCGCACCGCACACCTCCTGGAGCAGTCCGCCTACGCGGGGCACGCCCTGCCCGGCATCACCGTCGCCCTGTCCCTGGTCTTCTTCGCGGTCCGCTACGCCGAACCGCTCTACCAGGAACTCCCGCTGCTGGTCTGCGCCTACGCCGTGCTCTTCCTGCCCGTGGCGGTGGGCGCCACCCGCGCCGCCGTCCTCCAGTCCCCGCCGGTCCTGGAGGACGTCGCCCGCTCGCTCGGCCGCTCCCCGCTGCGGGTGCTGCGCGAGGTGACCGTGCCGCTGGCCGCCCCCGGCGTCGCCGCCGGAGCCGCCCTGACCTTCGTGGTCTGCATGAAGGAACTGCCCGCGACCCTCCTGCTGCGCCCCACCGGCATGGACACCCTGGCCACCCGTCTCTGGACGGAGACGGGCACCGGATCGTTCGCCGCCGCGGCCCCCTACGCCGCGGCGCTGATCCTGCTGGCCGCCGTGCCCTCGTACCTCCTCGGAAGGCACCGCACATGACCGACCTGAAGATCACGGGACTGGCCAAGGCCTACGGCTCCGGTGCCACCGTCCTCGACGGGCTCGACCTCACCGTCCCCGGCGGCGCCCTGGCGGCCGTCCTCGGCCCCTCCGGCTGCGGCAAGACCACACTGCTGCGCGTCATCGCCGGATTCCTGCGCGCCGACGCGGGCAGCGTCACCATCGGCGGCCGCACCCTCGGCGGCCCCGGCGTCCACCTCCCGCCCGAGCGGCGCCGCATCGGCATCGTCCCCCAGGAAGGCGCGCTGTTCCCGCACCTCGGCGTGGCGCGCAACATCGCCTTCGGCCTCACCGGCACGGACCGGGCCGCGCGCCGGGCCCGCGTCGAGGAGATGCTGGAGCTGGTCGGACTCGCCGGCTACGGCGACCGGATGCCGCACGAACTCTCCGGCGGCCAGCAGCAGCGCGTCGCACTGGCCCGCGCCCTCGCCCCGCGGCCGCAACTGGTGCTGCTCGACGAGCCGTTCAACGCCCTCGACAGCGCCCTGCGCACGGGCGTACGCGCCGACGTGCGCGCGGCCCTGCGGGCCACCGGGGCCACCGCCGTCATGGTCACCCACGACCAGCAGGAGGCCCTGTCCACGGCGGACCTCGTCGCGGTCGTCCGCGACGGCCGCGTGGCCCAGTGCGCCAGCCCCCAGGAGGTCTACCACCGCCCCGCCGACCCCTGGGTGGCCGCCTTCGTCGGTGACGCCGTGATGGTCTGCGGCACCGCGGAGCGGGACACGGCGACCACCCCGCTCGGCCGGGTCGCGTTGACGGACCGTCAACCGGGCGTGCGGGGCGAGGGCATGGTGCTGCTGAGGCCGGAGCAGCTCCGGCTGAGCGACGCCGACTCGGCGCAGGCCCGGGGCACCGTGACGGACGTCCGCTTCTACGGCCACGACGCCATGGTCACCGTCGCCGTCGACGGAATGGAGCAACCGGTCGACGTCCGCGTCCCCGGCCGGGCGCCCGTGGCCCCTGGAGGGCGAACCGGGATCCAGGTCACCGGCGAGGCCACCCTCCACCCCGTTCCCGTTCCCGTCCCCGTGCCCGTCCCGGCCGAGTGACCGGGCTCCGGAGCGGATGAGGCGGCGACCCTAGGGGGTGTCGGGCCGTGACCGCACGAGGGCGAAGACCGCGCCCTCCGGGTCCGCGACCGTGGCCTGCCGGCCCCGCAGGCCCTCGCGCGGCGGGTCGACGACGCGCCCGCCGAGCTCGGCGACCCGGGCCGCGGCCGCGTCGGTGTCCTCCACCTCGAAGTACGCCATCCAGTGCGGGCCCCGGTCGTGCGGCAGGGAGCGGCCGACGCCGTGCACGGAGGCCACCGGGCGGCCCTCCAGCCGGAGGGTGAGGTAGTCGAAGTCGTCGGAGGCCGTGGAGTGCGTCTTCGCCTCGTGGCCGAAGACGTGCTCGTAGAACTTGCCGACCGTCGAGGTGTCCTGCGTGACCAGCTCGTTCCAGACCGGGGTGCCCGGCGCGCCGTGCAGCCGGGTGCCCATGTGGCTCTGCGCCTGCCACAGCCCGAAGATCGCGCCCAGCGGGTCGGAGCAGATCGCCACCCGTCCGGCGACACCGGCGTCCAGCGGCCCCACCGCGACCGTGCCGCCGCACGAACGGACCGTCTCGGCCGTCGCGTCGGCGTCGTCCGTGGCGAGGTACGTGGTCCAGGCGACCGGAAGATGCCGGTCCGGCGGCATCTGACCGATCCCGGCCACCTCGCGGCCGTCCAGCAGGGCCCGGACGTACGGGCCGAGCTGCTCGGGCCCCGGTACGTACTCCCAGCCGAAGAGATCGGCGTAGAAGTCCTCGGTGGTCCCGAGGCCGTGCACCATGAGGCTCACCCAGCACGGGGTGCCGGGCGTGCGTCGCCGGGTTGCTTGCGCTGCCTCGGTCATGTCAGCCGTCTCCTCCGTCGTGCCGCTTACCGGTGCTGATGCTTCCACTACGGAGGGCTCGGCGCGCCCCGACCGGGCCGCATCGCGGGCCCCCGGCACGGAGTTGACCGGATCGCTGCGCCCCGCCGGTCACGGGCTTGTCACGGCGGCGCCGGGCGGGGAGGAAGATGGCGGACATGACTGTGACATCTGCGATCCTCTCCGCCGCCGAACTGAAGAGCGAGCTGGCCGGTTCCCGGCCCCCGGTGCTGCTGGACGTCCGCTGGCAGCTGGGTGGCCCCGACCAGCGGCCCGCGTACGAGGCCGGGCACCTGCCCGGCGCGGTGTACGTCGACCTGGACCGTGAACTGGCAGGTCCGGCCGGGTCGGGCGGGCGGCACCCGCTGCCGGACCCGGAGGCCTTCGGGGCGGTGATGCGGCGGGCCGGCGTCTCGGCGGACGTGCCCGTGGTCGTGTACGACGGCGGCCAGGGCTGGGCGGCGGCCCGGGCGTGGTGGCTGCTCCGCTGGACGGGTCACCCGAACGTGCGAGTGCTCGACGGGGGACTGGCCGCGTGGACGGCGGCGGGAGGTGCGGTGACGGCCGACCGGGTGAGTCCCACCGAGGGTGATTTCAAGCCAAGTCCGGGAGCGGTCGGGCTCCTGGACGCCGACGCGGCGGCCGTGCGGGCGCGTACGGGGGTGCTGCTGGACGCCCGGGCGGGAGAGCGGTACCGCGGCGAGGTGGAGCCGATCGATCCGGTCGGCGGCCACATCCCGGGCGCGCTGTCGGCTCCGACCACGGAGAACGTGGGCCCGGACGGCCGTTTCCTGCCGGCGGACGCACTGCGGGCCCGCTTCGAGGGGCTCGGCGCGTCCGAGGGGACCCCGGTGGGCGTGTACTGCGGCTCGGGAGTCTCCGGAGCCCATGAGGTCCTCGCCCTGGAGGTGGCCGGCATCTCGTCCGACCTCTACGCGGGCAGCTGGTCGGAGTGGTCCGGCGACCCCGACCGCCCGGTGGCCACGGGGCCGTTGCCGCAGTAGCGGATGTGACGAGCCGGGGTCCGCCGCCGGCCGGCGGCGGACCCCGCGCACGCTATTCCTGCTTCTTGCGGCGGGTGCCGAAGACGATCTCGTCCCAGCTGGGCACCGCCGCACGGCGCCCGGGGCGGACCCCGTCGGCCTCGGCCTGCCGGTCGGTGGTGCCCGTCAGACGGTCGCGGTGGCCCGCCACCGTGCGGGGCATCAGGACATCGGCGTACGCGGAACCGGCGCCCGCCGAAGCGGCCGGGGCCGGCGGCTCCTCCGCCTCCGGTTCCGTCGCCGGGGCGTCGGTGCGCTCCGGGACCACCATGTCGCCACGGAAGCTCGGAACCGCCTCCAGCAGGCTCGTCAGCGTGTCCCGCTCCTCCTCCGGGTCCGGCGCGGGCGCTGCGTGGCTGGTCGTCCGCTCCAGCTGCCGGTCCAGCGCACGGTCCAGCGGCCGGTCGCGCGGCAGCCGCGCGATCCTCGGCACGAAGGGGAAGCTCGGCTCGGGCGTCGCCGGCAGGTCCTCGGACTCGCCGATCAGGGAACGGGCCTCGTCATCCACGGCCACGACGAGCCGGCGCGGCGGGTCGTAGGTCCAGCTCGCCGAGTGCGGCTCGCCCGCGACCCGGTAGACGAGGAGGACCTCCCACGTGCCGTCGTCGCGGCGCCAGGAGTCCCACTGGACGGATTCCTTCTCCGCCCCGCGCAGGGTCAGGCGCTCCTGCACGGCCTCGCCGAGCTGCGGCCCGGTGTTCTCGCCGGGGCGGCGCACGGGGGTCTTGCGGGCCCGCTCGGCCATGAACGCGCGCTCCGCGAGCACCGGGCCCTCGAAGCGGCGTACGCGGTCGACGGGGATGCCGGCGAGTTGAGCGACCTCCTCCGCGGAGGCACCGGCCCGTATGCGGGCCTGGATGTCGCGGGGGCGGAGGTGGCTCTCCACCTCGATCTCGATCTGGTTCAGGCGCGCGCGGTCGTTGCGCACGGCAGCCCGCAGCCGCTCGTCGATCGGAAGCGTGTACTCCGTGCTGTCCCCAGCCTTGAGCACCAGTCGTGTGCCGTCATTTGAGACGGCCACGACACGCAGTTCGGGCATGGGGACCTCCCGGGTGGTGCCTGCCGACGTCACGTGCGTCGCTGCTTCCGCTAGTCGAGTGTGGCCTGCCCGGGTGCAGCCTGCCACAACCTTGCCGAGTTAAACCGGCGTGTCGGGCATGCGCCCTTGATCGCCGTTATGGCACGGTTACCTGTTGGGCACGCACAGTGACCGAACGATTACTGTGCGCAGCAGGAGCCCGTGCGATACCGCGGCATCACCGGTCTTTGAGTGCCGTTTTCCATCAGCCGGCCCCCTCTCCCGGGTCCGGACATCCGAAAGGAAGGACGGCCCCAGGGCTCGCCACAGTACTCCATTCGGGCCACCTGGGTGGACCGCCGCGCCGCCGAACTTCTCCCGGACGGCGGGAGTTGTGCTGCCCTCCGCCGGGTCCCACCTGCACGCGCAGTCCGTTTTCGGGTGTCTTGCTTCACGGAATCACCAGAAATGGAACTATCCGCTTCGCTCGGCTGTCCGTAACAGCGCTCCCTGAACTCAGTCGCCCAGGACGCGCCGCAGGTAGTCGTTGCCGAAGACCCGGTCCGGGTCCAGTCGGTCCCGGAGCGCGGTGAACTCGCCGAACCGCGGGTAGACCTCCGCGAAGTAAGCGGCGTCCCGCGTGTGCACCTTGCCCCAGTGCGGACGCCCGCCGTGCGCGGTGAAGACGCGCTCGGCCGCCGTGAAGTAGGCCTGGTAGGGGGTGCCCTTGTACATGTGCACCGCGATGTACGCCGTCTCGCGCCCCGAGGCCGTCGACAGCGTGATGTCGTCCGCCGGGGCCGTGCGCACCTCCACCGGGAAGCTGATCCGCAGCCCGGAGCGGTCGACCACCGCCCGCAGTTCCCGCAGCGCCTCGACCACCCGCTCGCGGGGCAGGGCGTACTCCATCTCCACGAACCGCACCCGGCGCGGACTGGTGAACACCTTGTACGGGATGTCCGTGTACGTACGCGCCGACAGGGCGCGGCTGGCCACGCGGGCGATGGCGGGAATGGTGGCCGGGACCGCGCGGCCCAGCGAGTTGACGGCCTGGAAGAGGCCGTTGGAGAGCAACTCGTCCTCGATCCAGGCGCTCACCGGTCCGGGCGGGGCGGCGGGGCCCTGGCTGCGGTTGTTGCGCTTGGTGTTGCAGTTGCCGGTGTGCGGGAACCAGTAGAACTCGAAGTGCTCGTTCTCCGCGACGTGCTCGTCGAACTCGGCCGTGACCCGGTCGAAGCCCATGGGCTCCTCACGGGCGGTCAGGAAGAAGAGGGGCTCCGCGGCGAAGGTGATCGCGGTGACTATGCCGAGCGCGCCGATGCCGAGCCGGGCGGCCGCGAAGACCTCGGGATTCTCCTTCTCGGAGCACGTCAGCAGCCTGCCGTCGGCGGTGACCAGTTCCAGACCCCGGATCTGGGCGGCGATGGAGGCCGAGTCGCGGCCGGTGCCGTGGGTGCCGGTGCTGGTGGCGCCGGAGACCGTCTGCTCCATGATGTCGCCCATGTTGGTGAGCGAGAGGCCTTCCCCGGCCAGGGCCCGGTTGAGGTCCTTGAGGACGGTGCCCGCCGCCACCGTGACGGTGCCGGCGGTCCGGTCTATGGACCGGATCCCGGCCAGGGCCTGCGGGCGTACGAGGACCCCGTCGGTCGCGGCGGCCGCGGTGAAGGAGTGGCCGGTGCCGACCGCCTTCACCCGCAGTCCCTCCGCGGCGGCCCTGCGGACCGTCTCCTGGAGCTCCCCGACCGAGGCCGGGGTCACCACGCGGGCGGGCGTGGCGGTGACGTTGCCCGCCCAGTTATGCCACGCGGTCTGGCTGTTCTTCCCTGCTGTCGCCGTCCCCATCGGTAGCTGGCTCCTCCCCTTGCGCCGGCCTCTTCAGCCGGCGGTAACCCGCGAACCCGACCGCGGCCGCGGCGGTCCCCGCCGCGAGCGAGACGACGTACCCGGTCTGCGCCCCGGCTGCGTCGACGACCCAGCCGGTCACGGAGGACCCCAGTGCGATACCGACCGCGAGGCCGGTGCTGATCCAGGTCATGCCCTCGGTCAGCTTCGCGTGTGGTACGTGCGCCTCGATCAGGGCCATCGTGGTGATCATCGTGGGAGCGATGGCGAGGCCCGAGACGAAGAGCGCCACGGCCAGAAGCGCGAGGTTCCCGGCCAGTAGGAGGGGGATCATACTCACGGCCATCGCACAGATGCCCAGCAACCACCTTGGTTCGGCCCGGCCCTTGAAGTGCAGCAGCCCGAAGACGATGCCCGCCAGGCAGGAGCCGACGGCCCAGACCGCCAGCAGCACGCCGCCGGTGGACTTGCTGCCCTGCTCCTCGGCGAAGGCCAGGGTCGCCACGTCGACGGAACCGAAGATCGTGCCGGTGGCGACGAAGGTCGCCACGAGTACCTGCAGGCCGGGGGAGCGCAGGGCGGAGGAGGTGTCGGACTGCGCGTGCCGGGGATGCGCCTCGGGTTCGGTGTCGCGCAGGGCGGTCAGCCACCAGACGCCGACCAGCAGGCAGACGACGGCGACCAGCGGGCCCGCCTCGGGGAACCACCCGGCGGACAGCGCGGCGGCCAGGGGCGGGCCGACGATGAAGCAGAGCTCGTCCACGATGGACTCGAAGGAGTACGCCGTGTGCAGCTGGGGCGTGTCGCGGAAGATGGCCGTCCACCGGGCCCGGACCATCGAGCCGACGCTCGGCACGCAGCCCGCGACGACGGCGAAGGCGAAGAGGGTCCAGTCCGGCCAGCCGTCGGCCGCCGCGAAGAGCAGCCCCGTGACCGCGGCAACCGCCACGAGCGTCGCCGGGCGCAGCACGCGCCGCTGCCCGTACTGGTCCACGAGCCGGGAGACCTGGGGGCCCACCGCGGCGGCGGAGAGGGCGATCGTGGCCGTGAGCGCGCCGGCCAGGCCGTAGCTGCGGCCGAGCTCGGTGATCATCGTGAGGATGCCGATGCCGACCATGGAGAGCGGCATCCGGCCTATGAGGCCGGCGGCGCTGAACCCCTTGGAGCCAGGGGCCGCGAAGATCGCGCGATAGGGACTGGGCAAGGGCCCTCCGTAAGGGACGTCGTGGGCCCATACAGGTTAGGACCGCCCACGGGGCACCCGCACGGGGAAGGTTCCGACTCAAGAACTTAGGGTCACCTTACCTGGGCTGCGGGGCGGGCGCTGGCCGGGCCGCTTCTCTCCCGAGCGCGCCGGGTGGCAGGATTCGACGCATGTCAGACCAGCTCCTCCCGCCCGCCGGCGGGACCGCCGCCCCGTACGACGCCCTTCTGCTGCTCTCCTTCGGCGGCCCCGAGGGACCCGACGACGTCGTGCCGTTCCTGGAGAACGTCACGCGCGGGCGCGGGATCCCGCGCGAGCGGCTCAAGGAGGTCGGGCAGCACTACTTCGGCTTCGGCGGGGTCAGCCCGATCAACGCGCAGAACCGCGCGCTGCTCGACGCGCTGCGCAAGGACTTCGCGGAGCACGGGCTGGACCTGCCGGTCTACTGGGGCAACCGGAACTGGGCCCCGTACCTGACCGACGTCATGCGGGAGATGGTGGCCGACGGGCGCCGCCGGATCGCGGTTCTCGCCACCAGCGCGTACGCCTCGTACTCGGGCTGCCGGCAGTACCGCGAGAACCTCGCCGACGCGCTGGCCACCCTGGCCGAGGAAGGCGTGGAGCTGCCGCGGGTCGACAAGCTGCGGCACTACTTCAACCACCCCGGCTTCGTGGAGCCCATGATCGAGGGGGTGCTGGCCTCGCTCGCCGCGCTGCCCGACGAGGTCCGTGACGGCGCCCACCTCGCCTTCACCACGCACTCCATCCCGACCGCCGCCGCGGACACCTCCGGCCCCGTCGAGGACCACACCGAGGGCGGCGCGGGCGGGGCGTACGTCAAGCAGCACCTCGACGTCGCCGAGGTGATCGCGGACACCGTGGCCCAGCGGACCGGTGTCGCGCACCCCTGGAAGCTCGTCTACCAGTCCCGCAGCGGCGCCCCGCACATCCCGTGGCTGGAGCCGGACATCTGCGACCACCTGGAGGCCCTGCACGCGGCGGGCGCGCCCGCGGCCGTCATGGTGCCCATCGGCTTCGTCTCCGACCACATGGAGGTCCTGTACGACCTCGACACCGAGGCCACCGCCAAGGCGGCCGAACTGGGCCTGCCCGTCGCGCGCTCCGCGACCGTCGGCGCCGATCCGCTGTTCGCGCAGGCCGTACGGGAGCTGGTGCTGGAGCGGGCCGCCCGGGAGCGCGGGGAGACGGCCGAGGAATGCTGGGTGGGCCAGCTGGGCCAGAGCCATGACCTGTGCGCGGTGGGCTGCTGCCCGGCGCGCAGCCCCCGGCCGGCGGCCGCGGGCGCGGACAGTCCCTACGCGTAGGAAGCCGAGACCGTGATCTCTGAAGAGCTGAAGGCCGAACTGCTGGACGTGGGCCTGGAGGCCGCCCGGCAGGCCGGGGCGCTGCTGCGCGACGGACGGCCGGCCGATCTGGCGGTGTCGGCGACGAAGAGCAGCCCGATCGACGTGGTGACCGAGATGGACATCGCGGCGGAGAAGCTGATCACCGGCCTCCTCGCGGAGCGGCGGCCCGAGGACGGGCTGCTGGGGGAGGAGGGCTCGGACACCCCGGGGACGAGCGGGGTGCGCTGGGTCATCGACCCGCTGGACGGCACCGTGAACTACCTCTACGGGCTTCCGAGCTGGGGCGTGTCCATCGCGGCCGAGTACGGGGGCGAGACCGTGGTGGGCGTCGTCGCGGCGCCGATGCGCGGGGAGACCTGCCACGCGGTGCTCGGCGGCGGGGCGTGGCTGGGTACGGCCCGCCTGGCGTGCAGGCCGGCGGCGCCGCTGGACCAGGCGCTGCTCGGGACCGGCTTCGCGTACGTGCAGACCCGGCGGGCCCACCAGGCCGAGGTCGTGGCGCGGATCATCCCGCGGGTGCGGGACATCCGGCGGGGCGGTTCGGCGGCCCTGGACCTGTGTGACGTGGCCGCCGGGCGGTTGGACGGGTACTACGAGCGGGGCCTCAACCCCTGGGACCTGGCCGCCGGTGAGCTGATCGCCCGGGAAGCGGGCGCCGTGACGGGGGGCCGTCCCGGTGAGCCGGCCTCGGGGGAGCTGGTCCTGGCCGCCACCCCGGCCGTCTTCGCCTCGCTCCAGCCGCTGCTGGAGGAGTGCGGGGCCTGGCACGACTAGCCCCGCGGCCGGTTGCCGGACGCACGCGAACCCCGGCCGCCCTCTAGGGCCGCCGGGGTTCGCGTACGTGCTGGTCAGCAGGTCACGCCGGGTCAGGTCAGATCTCGGTCAGGTCAGCAGGCGGGCACGGTGGCCGAGACCGGGACACCGTGCTCGGCGGCAAGGCGCTGGAGGTCCTCCAGCTCCGCCAGTTCCACTTCCGCGAGGAAGTCGTCGCCCGTCTCGCGGGCCTGCCTGAGGTCCGACTGCGTGGTCCTGATGCGCTGCAGGAGACCCGCGGTGAATGCGTCCATGGTGGGTTCGCCCCCTCTTCGTGGGTCGGCGGCGGCACGTGGCAGTCCGCCGTCAGGGAGTGGATGGGGTGTTCTCTCGTCCTCCCCGGCACCCTGTGCCCAGAAACCTCGCAAGCTCAGGGAATCCTCAGTTCCGCCCCGCCCGCCCCTCCGCGAGCCGCCTTACAGCCGGTTTACGGCCGAAAAGGGCAGGATGGACGACGCTATACGCCATTACACGTATGCCCTTCTGGGCTCGGAGGAAGGAAACGACGTGCGCGTACTCGTCGTCGAGGACGAGCAGCTGCTCGCCGATGCGGTGGCCACCGGACTGCGCCGGGAGGCCATGGCCGTGGACGTCGTGTACGACGGCGCCGCCGCCCTGGAGCGGGTCGGCGTGAACGACTACGACGTGGTCGTCCTCGACCGGGACCTCCCGCTCGTGCACGGCGACGACGTGTGCCGGAAGATCGTCGAGCTCGGCATGCCCACCCGCGTGCTGATGCTGACCGCCTCCGGTGACGTCAGCGACCGGGTGGAGGGCCTGGAGCTCGGGGCCGACGACTACCTGCCCAAGCCCTTCGCCTTCACCGAGCTGACCGCCCGCGTGCGGGCGCTCGGGCGGCGCACCACCGTCGCGCTGCCGCCCGTACTGGAGCGGGCCGGGATCAAGCTGGACCCGAACCGGCGCGAGGTGTTCCGGGAGGGCAAGGAGGTACAGCTGGCGCCCAAGGAGTTCGCCGTGCTGGAGGTCCTCATGCGGAGCGAGGGGACCGTGGTCTCCGCCGAGCAGCTGCTGGAGAAGGCATGGGACGAGAACACCGACCCCTTCACCAACGTCGTACGGGTGACGGTCATGACGTTGCGGCGCAAGCTGGGGGAGCCGCCGGTCATCGTGACCGTGCCTGGCTCCGGCTACCGGATCTGACGCAGGTGGCACCCACTGCGACGCCCCCGCCGGCCCCGCCCAAACCGACCTGGGATCCCGGCCAGCCCGAGGGTCCCTTCCCTTGGCTGCGGCCGACCATCCGCATACGGCTCACGCTCCTGTACGGCGGGATGTTCCTGATCGCCGGCATCCTGCTGCTGTCGATCATCTACCTGCTGGCGGCGCAGGCTCTGCGGGAGGGCAACGCGCTCCCGTTCAAGATCGTCGGCGGCGACAACATCCAGGTCTACAGCCCCACCTGTTCCGCGGTGCGCCCCAACCAGTCGTCCGACGAGTTCAACGCCGCGATCGGCCAGTGCATCCTCGAACAGCGCAAGCATGCCCTGGACGATCTGCTCAGCCGGTCGCTCATGGCCCTGCTGGGCCTGAGCGTCATCGCCTTCGCCTTCGGCTACGCGATGGCCGGCCGGGTGCTCTCGCCGCTCGGCAAGATCACCCGGACCGCCCGCCGGGTGGTCGGTTCCGACCTGACCCGGCGGATCGAGCTGGACGGGCCGGACGACGAGCTCAAGGAGCTCGCCGACACCTTCGACGAGATGCTGGACCGGCTGGAGCGCGCCTTCACGGCCCAGCAGAGGTTCGTGGCGAACGCCTCCCACGAGCTGCGCACGCCGCTCGCGATCAACCGGACCCTGCTGGAGGTCCACCTCTCCGACCCCGGGGCTCCCGTCGAGCTCCAGCAGCTCGGGAAGACCCTGCTGGCCACGAACGAGCGCAGCGAGCAGCTGGTCGAGGGCCTGCTGCTGCTGGCCCGCAGTGAGAACCAGATCGTCGAGCGCAAGCCCGTGGACCTGGCGGAGGTCGCCTCGCGCGCCGTCGACCAGGTACGGGGCGAGGCCGAGACGAAGGGCGTGGAGATCCGCGGCGAGCGCGCGCCGGCCGTCGTACAGGGCAACGGGGTGCTGCTGGAGCGGATCGCGCTCAACCTCGTGCAGAACGCCGTCCGGTACAACGTGCCGGAGGACGGCTGGGTGGAGGTCACCACCGAGGCCCAGCACGGTCAGGCGGTGCTGCTGGTATCGAACACGGGTCCCGTTGTTCCCGCGTACGAGGTGGAGAACCTCTTCGAGCCCTTCAGACGGCTGCGTACGGAGCGCACGGGCAGCGACAAGGGTGTCGGGCTGGGTCTGTCGATCGCGCGCTCTGTGGCGCGCGCACACGGCGGCAGGATCCAGGCGATGCCCCGGGAGGGCGGTGGCCTCGTGATGCGTGTCACTCTTCCCTTGTGAGATCTGCACGCCGTGTTCGCTGTTGGCTGAATACTTGGACCACGAAAATAATCGCCCCTGTGTGATCGATCACAGTGGCGAGTGTCGGTCCATGTGCGTTCAGTGACTCCGGGGCGGCCGGAAAGCCCGGGAAGTCCGGGTTTCCGGTGCCTTGAATGGCGGGAAATACACGGGGTGGCGTTTGTGCAAGACGGCCCCCGGACCGTGTACGGTCCCGGTCGTCATCCCAGCCAATCGCCCCTTCAGGTGGGCGGCTGGGTGTCGATTGAGTAACAGACCTTGATGTGAGGCAAAATCTCCGCCTCAGGTCGGGCACAAGTCCGGCCTCTCGTGCGTTACGTGCGCTGAGACACCGCTAACACCCAGAGGGGGAGAGCGAACAATGGCAACGGACTACGACACCCCGCGCAAGACCGACGATGACGTCGACAACGACAGCATTGAAGAGCTGAAGGCCCGACGCAACGAGAAGTCGTCCTCGTCCGTCGACATGGACGAATTCGACTCGGCCGAGAGCCTGGAGCTTCCCGGCGCGGACCTCTCCAATGAGGAGCTGGCCGTTCGGGTCCTGCCCAAGCAGGCCGACGAGTTCACCTGCATGAGCTGCTTCCTGGTGCACCACCGCAGCCAGCTGGCACGTGAGAAGAACGGCCAGCCGATCTGTCGCGACTGCGACTGAGAGGCGTCGGCCGTGCCTGGCTCGACACCTTTTCGGAAGCGCCGCTTCCGAAAGGCGGGTGAACCGGCGGAGACGCAGGTGGCAACCACGGGCCCGGAAACGGGTCCGGCCCCCGGCGGCTCCGCCAGTGAGGCGATCGCCGTGCCCTCCGACACCGCCCCGGCGGTGCCGTCGGCCACGGAGACCGAGGAGGAGTCCCGGCGCTCTTCCGGGGCTCGCCGGCTGCGAGCCGTCAAGAACGGTGTGCGCAAGGGCGGCGAAAGTGTCAGGGACGCCGCCCTCTACGTCACCGACAGGATCATCGAGAACGCACCGCGCGTTCCGGTTCGGGACCTCGCGACCCTGCGCGCACAGTTCCCGGGCCTCGGCCCCGATCAGCTTGCCGACAAGCTGATCTCGGGCGCCGCCAACGCCACGTCCACCGTCGGCGCGGGCATCGGCGCGGCGGCCATGATGCCCGTACCGCCCGCCATGCCGCTGGAGCTCTCGGCGGAGGTCACCGGCGTCGCGGCGATCGAGCTGAAGCTCATCGCCGAGCTCCACGAGGTCTACGGCCTGCGGCCGCCCGGCAACCTCAAGGAACGCAGCCTCGCCTACCTGACCGCCTGGACCGAGGAGCGCGGGGTCGACCTGACCAAACCGACGACCCTGAACGCGGCGCTCGGCGGGCAGATGAAGCGCGAACTGCGCCAGCAGATCACGAAGCGGATGTTCCGCAACCTGCCGAACCTCATGCCGTTCATGGTGGGCGCGGCGGTCGGCGCGGTCATGTACCGCCGGGATACGCGGAAAGTCGCCGAGAAGGTGCGTGGTGACCTGCGGAGCCGCGCCGTGCCCTGGGACGCCCTGCCGCAGCTCCCGCCCCTGGAACAGCCCTCCCAGCCCCTTCGCGGGGCCGCCAGGGCCGCGATCGAGGGTGCCGGTCCCGAGCCGAAGGGCTGAGCGCCGCTGCCGGGGCTCCGCCCGCCCCGGCCCCCGCGCCTCACACGCCGGCGGTGCTGGTTCCGGCCGCCCTGATCGCCGCCGCCAAGGCGTGCGGCTCGCGGGTGGAGACGTAGACGTACGGGGTCGGGTCGGCGGGGTCGGTGATCTCGATGCGGACCGCGGTGGGAACGTAGCTGCGCATCAGCATGAAGGCCCGGGTGTCCGCCTTGTACGTGCGCCAGGCGCGCGACTCCTCGGCGTCCAGGATCTCGGGCTCGCCCAGGGCCGTCACCGGGATCCGCGCGTCCCCGGCCGCCAGCGCGCCGTTCACCACGCGCACGCGCGCGGACCCGTACGAGCTCACCAGCAGCCCGGCCAGCCCGGTGCCCCCGACCAGACCGGCCAGCAGCGGCATCGTGCCCAGCGGCAGCAGCATCAGCGCGCAGGCGAGGCCGATCAGGACGGCGATGCCCCACCAGGAGCGGGGGGCGGTCAGGCGTTCGTCGTGGTGCGCGGTGGAGAGCTGCATGCGGTCAAGCCTGCCACGAGGCGACCGGTGGGTAGCCGCGCGGGTAAGGTCTGCGGCTGTGAGTGGACGAAACACAGCGTTGACGCCCCCGGCCGATGCCACCGCACCGGTCCGGCACCCCGACGCGCCGGCACCCGGCGAGCTCCTCGGTGCGCACTACGAGCACTGCTTCGGCTGCGGCGGGGGCCAGCCGCACGGACTGCACCTGGAGGCCCGCGCGGGCGAGGGTGTGCGCATCACCGCCGAGTTCACCGTCAAGCCGGCGCACCAGGGCGCTCCCGGCCTCGCCCACGGCGGGGTGCTCGCCACCGCGCTCGACGAGGCGCTGGGTTCCCTGAACTGGCTGCTGCGCGTCATCGCCGTGACCGGACGGCTGGAGACCGACTTCGTGCGGCCCGTGCCCGTGGACACCGTGCTGTACCTGGAGGCAGAGGTCACCGCCGTCGCCGGGCGGAAGATCTACTGCACCGCCGTCGGCCGGATAGGCGGTCCGCAGGGCCCGGTCGCCGTGCGTGCCGACGCCCTCTTCATAGAGGTGAAGGTCGACCACTTCATCGACAACGGACGGCCCGAGGAGATCCGGGCGGCGATGGCCGACCCGGACCAGGTCAGGCGCGCACGCGCCTTCGAGGTGAACCCCTGATGTCCCTGAACCACCACGACCCCCGTCATGAGATCGACGTGCTGATCCGTCGTATCGACCCGGAGGTTCCGATTCCGGCGTACGGTCACCCCGGCGACGCCGGCTGCGACCTGGTGACCACCGAGGCCGCCGAGCTGGAGCCCGGCGAGCGCACCGTTCTGCCCACCGGGGTGTCCATCGCCCTGCCCGACGGGTACGCGGCCTTCGTGCACCCGCGTTCGGGCCTGGCCGCCCGCTGCGGGCTCGCACTCGTGAATGCCCCGGGGACGGTGGATGCCGGGTACCGTGGGGAGATCAAGGTGATCGTGGTCAATCTCGACCCTCGCGAGAGCGTCCGGTTCGAGCGTTTCGACCGCATTGCCCAGCTGGTTGTCCAGCGGGTCGAGAAGGTGCGCTTCCACGAGGTGGCGGAACTTCCCGGCTCGGCCCGGGCCGAGGGGGGTTTCGGCTCCACCGGCGGTCATGCGGCCGTGGCCGGATCCGGGGCTGGTCAGCAGGGTGGGAATGGCTACGCTTCGGTCGTAACCGACCGGGAAGGACAGTGACGTGTTCGGACGTCGCAAGAAGAACGACTCCGCCAAGGACGGCGGCGCGGCCGAGCAGGTCGTCGACGGCGTCGGCTCCGCTGAGCAGGACGACGCGGCCGGGCGGGACGACGCCGTCGCGCCGCGCCGGGTGAACCTGCCGCCGGCCCCGCGGCCCGACGGGCCCTGGGACATCACCGAGGTGCCCGGGAACCCGGCCGACGGCCGGGTCGACCTGGGCGGCATCCTCGTACCCGGTGTCGAGGGCATGGAACTGCGCGTCGAAGTCGCCGGTGACGCGATCGTGGCCGCGACCGTGGTCCTGGGCGACAGCGCCGTGCAGCTGCAGGCCTTCGCCGCGCCCAAGAAGGAAGGCATCTGGGGCGAGGTCCGCGAGGAGATCGCCACGGGCATCACCCGGCAGGGCGGCATCATCGACGAGGCCCAGGGTTCGCTGGGCTGGGAGCTGCGCGCACAGGTGCCCGTACCGCTCCCGGACGGGCAGAGCGGCTTCCAGCTGGTCCGCTTCGTCGGCGTCGACGGCCCGCGCTGGTTCCTGCGCGGCGTCATCTCCGGCCAGGCCGCGGTGCGCCCCGAGTCGGCGGGCGTGGTGGAGCAGATCTTCCGGGACACCGTCGTCGTCCGCGGCGACGGCCCGATGGCCCCCCGCGACCCGATCGTCCTGAAGCTGCCGAACGATGCCCAGATGGTGCCGGACGGCGTGCAGACGGAGGAGCAGGAAGGCTCCCGCTTCGGCGGCGGCATGGGCCAGCTGGAGCGCGGCCCGGAGATCACCGAGGTCCGCTGACCTCGGACGGCCGGGCCCCGCGCACAGGGGGCCACGTCATGTTTTCGGCCGGTGGGCCCTCCTCCTTCGGGGGAGGGCCCACCGGCTTTCGCGCGCCGCGCCGGGCAACCGCGTCAGGGAACCGTCAGAGCGCGTCAGGGAACCGTCAGAGATCGTCGCGCGGGCGCCGATCGGCGCGTGCACCCCGCGGACGTCCCGGAGAATGAGGCGCATGGGACGCGGCAAGCTCAGGATCTATCTCGGCGCGGCACCCGGTGTGGGCAAGACCTACGCGATGCTCTCCGAGGGCCATCGCCGGGTGGAACGGGGCGCGGACTGCGTCGTCGGCTTCGTCGAGCACCACGGGCGGCCGCGTACGGAAGTCGTGCTCCACGGCATGGAGCAGGTGCCGCGCAGGACCCTGGCGTACCGCGGAGCCGCCTTCACGGAGATGGACGTGGACGCGCTCCTCGCCCGCAGGCCCGCCATCGCGCTCGTGGACGAGCTCGCGCACACCAACGTGCCCGGCTCGCGCAACTCCAAGCGCTGGCAGGACGTGGAAGAGCTGCTGCGGGCCGGCATCGACGTCGTGTCCACCGTGAACATCCAGCACCTGGAGTCGCTCGGGGACGTGGTCGAGTCGATCACCGGCGTGCGGCAGCGGGAGACCGTGCCGGACGAGGTGGTCCGCAGGGCCGACCAGATCGAGCTGGTCGACATGTCCCCGCAGGCGCTGCGCCGGCGGATGGCGCACGGGAACATATACCGGCCCGAGAAGGTCGACGCGGCGCTGTCCAACTACTTCCGGCCCGGCAACCTCACCGCCCTGCGCGAGCTGGCGCTGCTGTGGGTGGCCGACCGGGCGGACGAGTACCTCCAGCAGTACCGCGGCGAGCACGACATCCGCTCGACCTGGCAGGCGCGGGAGCGGATCGTCGTCGGGCTCACCGGCGGGCCGGAGGGGCGCACGCTCATCCGGCGCGCCTCGCGGATGGCGGCCAAGGGCTCGGGCAGCGAGATCCTGGCCGTCTACATCGCCCGCAGCGACGGCCTGACCGCCGCCTCGCCGAAGGAGCTCGCGGTCCAGCGGGCGCTCGTCGAAGACCTGGGCGGAACGTTTCACCATGTGATCGGCGACAACATCCCCGACGCGCTGCTCGCCTTCGCGCGCGGGGTCAACGCCACCCAGATCGTGCTCGGCTCCAGCCGCCGCCGCTCGTGGCAGTACGTCTTCGGCCCCGGCGTCGGCGCGAGCGTGGCCCGCGACTCGGGGCCCGACCTCGACGTGCACATCGTCACGCACGAGGAGGTCGCCAAGGGGCGCGGCCTGCCCGTGGTCCGCTCGGCGGCCCGGCTCGGGCGGACCCGGATCCTCGCGGGCTGGGCGGTGGGGGTGCTCTGCCCGCCACTGCTGTGCCTGCTGCTCACGCACGTCGCCGCGGACCTCGGGCTCGCCAACGACATGCTGCTCTTCCTGGCGCTGACGGTGGCGGCGGCGCTGCTCGGCGGACTCTGGCCGGCCCTCGCCTCCGCCGCCGTCGGCTCGCTGCTGCTGAACTGGTTCTTCACCCCGCCGGTGCACACCTGGACGATCGCCGACCCCAAGAACATCGTCGCCATCGCCGTCTTCTTCGGGGTCGCGGTCTCCGTGGCCTCCGTGGTGGACCTGGCCGCCCGGCGCACCCACCAGGCGGCGCGGCTGCGCGCCGAGTCCGAGATCCTCTCCTTCCTGGCCGGCAGCGTGCTGCGCGGGGAGACCACGCTGGACGCGCTGCTGGAGCGGGTGCGCGAGACCTTCGCCATGGAGTCCGTGGCCCTGCTGGAGCGGGCGAGCGACGTGGAGCCCTGGAAGCGGGCCGGCAGCGTCGGCCCCGGCCCGGTGGACCGGCCCGAGGACGCCGATGTGGACATGCCCATCGGGGACCACATGGCGCTGGCGCTGTCGGGTCGGGTGCTGCCCGCCGAGGACCGCCGGGTGCTCGGTGCCTTCGCGGCCCAGGCGGCCGTGGTCCTGGACCGGCAGCGGCTGGTCGGGGAGGCCGAGGAGGCGCGGCGGCTGGCCGAGGGCAACCGGATCCGGACCGCGCTGCTGGCCGCCGTCAGCCATGACCTCCGTACGCCGCTGGCGTCCATCAAGGCGTCCGTGACCTCGCTGCGCTCCGACGACGTGGAGTGGTCCGAGGAGGACCGGGCCGACCTCCTCGAAGGCATCGAGGACGGCGCCGACCGCCTCGACCACCTGGTGGGCAACCTGCTGGACATGTCCCGGCTGCAGACCGGCACCGTCACCCCGCTGATCCGGGAGATCGACCTCGACGAGGTGGTCCCGATGGCGCTGGGCGGCGTACCGGAGGACAGCGTGGTGCTGGACGTGCCCGAGACGCTGCCGATGGTGGCGGTGGATCCGGGGCTGCTGGAGCGGACCGTGGCCAACGTGGTGGAGAACGCCGTCAAGTACAGCCCGGCGGGGGAGCCGGTGCTGGTGGCGGCGAGCTTCCTCGGCGACCGGGTCGAGGTGCGGGTCGTCGACCGCGGGCCGGGGGTGCCGGACGAGGCCAAGGGCCGGATCTTCGCGCCCTTCCAGCGGTACGGGGACGCCCCGCGCGGCGCCGGCGTGGGCCTCGGGCTCGCGGTCGCCCGCGGTTTCGCCGAGGCCATGGACGGCACCCTGGCGGCCGAGGACACCCCCGGCGGCGGGCTGACCATGGTGCTCACCCTGCGGGCGGTGCCCCGGGAGGCGGCAACGGCGCCCGTCACGATGGACGGCGAAGGGCGAGGTACCGGTAGCGGTTGCGGTACCGACGCCGACGCCGGAGCCGGAGCCGGAGCTGGAGCCGGAGTGGACATAGTGGAACGTGATCACGACCGTGATCGGATGACGCGACAGAAGGCAGGACCGCAATGACCCGGGTGCTCGTGGTGGAAGACGAGCCGCAGATCGTCCGAGCCCTTGTGATCAATCTGAAGGCACGCAAGTACGAGGTCGACGCGGCCGCCGACGGAGCGAGCGCGCTGGAGCTCGCGGCGGCCCGCCACCCCGACGTGGTCGTCCTCGACCTCGGTCTGCCCGACATGGACGGCGTAGAAGTGATCAAGGGGCTGCGCGGCTGGACCCGGGTGCCGATCCTGGTCCTCTCCGCCCGGCACAGCTCCGACGAGAAGGTCGAAGCCCTGGACGCGGGCGCCGACGACTACGTCACCAAGCCCTTCGGCATGGACGAGCTGCTGGCCCGGCTGCGCGCCGCCGTCCGCCGGGCCGAACCGCCGGCCGGCACCGCCGAGGACGCGGTGGTCGTGGAGACCGACGGCTTCACGGTGGACCTGGCGGCCAAGAAGGCCGTGCGCGAGGGACGCGACGTACGGCTGACGCCCACCGAGTGGCACCTGCTGGAAGTGCTGGTCCGCAACGGCGGCAAGCTGGTCAGCCAGAAGCAGCTGCTCCAGGAGGTCTGGGGGCCCTCGTACGGCACCGAGACGAACTATCTGCGGGTCTACATGGCGCAACTGCGACGCAAGCTCGAAGCGGACCCCTCGCATCCGCGGCACTTCATCACGGAACCGGGCATGGGATACCGCTTCGAGAGGTAGCGGGCGCGCCGGTACGCTTCCCTGTATGAGTGCTGAACCGCGTCCCGACAAGCCCGTGAAGCCGGCCAGGCCTGCGGGCCGGTTCCGCCGGATGATTGAGCGGCTGTCCACCTCCCAGGAGGAGCTGCATTCGGCGGAGCTGCAGGAGGACGCAGAAGCCGCGGGCTGCACGCGGATCTGCGACTGCCACGACCGCCAGATAGTCAAGGTGACGGGAACCCTGCGTACCGTCACCCTGCGGCCGCGGGCGGGCGTCCCCGCCCTGGAGGCGGAGCTGTTCGACGGCTCGGCCGCCTTGGACGTGGTCTGGCTCGGGCGTCGCTCGATCGTGGGAATCGAGCCGGGGCGGCGCATGATCGCTTCCGGGCGCATCTCCATGAGCCACGGCCGCCGGGTGCTCTTCAACCCGAAGTACGAACTCCGACCGCTCGGACAGGAGCACTGACCGGTGACGTCATTCGACAAACCGACCACCCCAGAACCCGCCGCAGCCCCCTCCGAGGACCAGAAGGCGGTGACGCAGGCGGCGCTGTTCGACGCCTTCGGGGGCATTCGGGGCACCGTGGAGACGATGCTCCCCGGGCTGCTCTTCGTCATGATCTACACGATCAACAGGGACGTGAAGCTGTCCGCCATCGCCGCGGGCGCCGTCGCGGTCCTGCTCGTGATCGTGCGGCTGCTGCGCAAGGACACGGTGAAGCACGCCTTCAGCGGGGTCTTCGGCGTGGGCGTGGGCGTGGCCTTCGCCCTGTTCACGGGCACCGCGAAGGGCTTCTACCTGCCGGGCATGATCTACGGGGTCGGCCTGGGCGTGGCCTTCACGGTCTCGGCGCTGGTGGGCTTCCCGCTGCTCGGCGTGATCCTGGGCCCGGTGTTCAAGGAGAACCTGTCCTGGCGCACCCGCAACCCCGGGCGCAAGAAGGCGTACGTCAAGGCCAGCCTGGCCTGGGGCCTGATCTTCCTCGCCAAGTACGCGATCCTCTTCCCGCTGTACTGGTGGGGTGACGCGACGCAGCTGGGCTGGGTGCTGATCACGCTGAAGCTCCCGCCGATGGTGCTCGCGGTGTACTTCACCTGGGTCTTCCTGGCGAAGGCGCCGCCGCCGATCGATGTGATCGCGGAGTGGGAGGCCAAGGAGGAGGCCGAGAAGGCCGAGAAGGCGGCGAAGGCCGCCACGAAGGAACCGGGCCTCTGACCGGCCCGCGGCTGCCGGGCGCCCTCCACGCCCCGCCGGCGATGGAGGCGCGCGGTCCGGGGCGGAGCCACGCAACGGCGCCGCGCCGCGACGCGTGAGGCGCGGGGTCCCGGGCGGGTCCGGCAGTGGCGCCGCGCCGGTGCCCCGGAACTGGCGCCGCGCCGGAGACGTGTGAGGGCGGGCAGCCCATCGGCTGCCCGCCCTCACACGGCCCCGGCCCCGGCCCCGGCCAGTCGGCCGAGCGTGCCCGCAGGGCTAGCGGCGGGCCTGGAGGAGGTCCTCCAGTTGTTGCTCGCGGGCCTGGGCGGCCACGAAGAGCAGTTCGTCACCCGGCTCCAGGGTCTCCTCCCCGTGCGGGGTGAGGACCCGGTTGCCCCGGATGATCGTGACCAGCGAGGTGTCCTCGGGCCAGGTGATCTCGCTGATCTGAGTACCCGCGACCGAGGAGTCGGGCGGCAGGGTCAGCTCGACGAGGTTGGCGTCGCCGTGGCTGAAGCGCAGCAGCCGCACCAGGTCGCCGACGCTGACGGCCTCCTCGACCAGGGCCGACATCAGGCGCGGCGTGGAGACCGCCACGTCCACGCCCCAGGACTCGTTGAAGAGCCACTCGTTCTTCGGGTTGTTGACGCGGGCCACCACGCGCGGCACCCCGTACTCGGTCTTGGCGAGCAGCGAGACGACGAGGTTGACCTTGTCGTCACCGGTCGCCGC
Organism: Streptomyces sp. NPDC028910; assembly: GCF_055564955.1. Lineage (NCBI taxonomy): Bacteria > Bacillati > Actinomycetota > Actinomycetes > Kitasatosporales > Streptomycetaceae > Streptomyces > Streptomyces sp. NPDC028910. Next base: position 183,881 of record NZ_JBVHVF010000012.1, read on the forward strand.
GATGACCACGTTGCAGCGCTGGAGCGCCGCCTCGTCCAGCGAGGTGATCTCGCAGGCGTCGGCCAGCAGCCACTCCGCCTGCGGCACCCGCTCCACCGAGATGGCGGTCGGTGCCTTGTCGACGAGGAGCACCTCGTGGCCGTTCTCCAGCAGTTCGCCCGCGATGGAGCGGCCCACCGCGCCTGCCCCGGCGATCGCGACCCTCATGCGTGTGCCTCCTCAGGCCCCTCGGCGAAAGCCGCCTCGACCTTGTCGATCTCGTTCGTACGCATCATCACGTGGACGAGGTCGCCCTCCTGCAGGACCGTCGCCGACGTGGGCAGCATGGCCTCGCCCAGGCGGGTGAGGAAGGCGACGCGGACGCCGGTCTCCTCCTGGAGCTTGCTGACCTTGTGCCCGATCCAGGCGGCGGAGGTGTGCACCTCGGCGAGCTGCACACCACCGCTCGGGTCGCGCCACAGCGGCTCGGCGCCCGACGGCAGCAGCCGGCGCAGCATCTGGTCGGCGGTCCACCGCACGGTGGCGACGGTGGGGATGCCGAGGCGCTGGTAGACCTCGGCGCGCTTGGGGTCGTAGATGCGGGCGGCGACGTTCTCGACGCCGAACATCTCCCGGGCCACGCGGGCGGCGATGATGTTGGAATTGTCACCACTGCTGACGGCGGCGAAGGCGCCCGCGTCCTCGATTCCGGCCTCCCGCAGGGTGTCCTGGTCGAAGCCGACCCCGGTGACGCGACGGCCGCCGAATCCGGCTCCGAGCCGGCGGAATGCGGTGGGGTCCTGGTCGACGACGGCGACCGTATGCCCCTGCTGTTCCAGGGTTTGCGCGAGGGCGGAGCCCACTCTTCCGCAGCCCATAATGACGATGTGCACGGCCGTCCTTCCGGCTGTCAGCGACTCGCTGGTTCCCAGCCTCATTGCATGCTCTGGTTTAACAGGGTCTCAGACCACCCCCAAGCTACACACGGCCGGTCACTCATGGGGCGGCTTGCGACGCGGTCGTGGTGCGGTCGGGGAGGAATTGCGGCGGGATTGCGGTATGAGGGGGTGGGGGTTCGTCAGTCTCATTTCGAACGCTTACGATCCTGTGCGTGTCCAAACTGACCGACGTGCCCAAACGGATCCTGATCGGCCGGGCGCTACGCAGCGACCGCCTCGGAGAAACCCTCCTTCCCAAGCGGATCGCCCTCCCCGTCTTCGCGTCCGACCCGCTCTCCTCCGTGGCATATGCCCCTGGCGAGGTCCTGCTGGTCCTGTCGATCGCGGGCGTGTCGGCGTACCAGTTCAGCCCCTGGATCGCCCTCGCGGTCGTCGTGCTGATGTTCACCGTGGTCGCGTCCTACCGTCAGAACGTCCACGCCTACCCGAGCGGTGGCGGCGATTACGAGGTGGCCAATACCAACCTCGGACCCAAGGCCGGCCTGACCGTGGCGAGCGCCCTGCTCGTCGATTACGTCCTGACCGTCGCGGTGTCGATCTCCTCCGGCGTCGAGAACCTCGGCTCCGCCGTGGATTTCGTCATCGAGCACAAGGTGCTCTCGGCGATCGTCATGATCCTTCTGCTCACGCTGATGAACCTGCGCGGTGTGAAGGAGTCCGGCAAGCTCTTCGCCATCCCGACCTATGTGTTCGTCGCCGCCGTCTTCGTCATGATCGCCTGGGGTGCCTGGCGGGGCATCGTCCTCGACGACCCCATGACGGCGCCGACCGCCGACCTGGAGATCAAGGCCGAGCAGCAGGGCCTGGCCGGCTTCGCGATGGTCTTCCTGCTGCTGCGCGCCTTCTCCTCCGGCTGCGCCGCCCTGACGGGCGTCGAGGCGATCAGCAACGGCGTCCCCGCCTTCCGCAAGCCCAAGAGCAAGAACGCGGCGACCACCCTCGCGTACATGGGCGGCCTGGCGGTCACCATGTTCTGCGGGATCATCGGCCTGGCCATGGCCAGCGACGTGCGGATGGCCGAGAATCCCGCCCACGACCTGCTGCGGGACGGCGTCCCGGTCGGTGACGAGTACGTCCAGAACCCGGTGATCTCGCAGGTGGCCGAGGCCGTCTTCGGCAGCGGCAGCTTCCTCTTCATCCTGCTGGCCACGGCCACCGCGCTGGTGCTGTTCCTCGCCGCGAACACGGCGTACAACGGCTTCCCGCTGCTCGGCTCGATCCTCGCGCAGGACCGCTACCTGCCGCGCCAGCTGCACACGCGCGGCGACCGGCTCGCCTTCTCCAACGGCATCGTGCTGCTCGCGGGCGCCGCCATACTGCTCGTCTGGATCTACGACGCGGACTCGACCAAGCTGATCCAGCTCTACATCGTCGGCGTCTTCGTCTCCTTCACGCTGAGCCAGATCGGCATGGTCCGGCACTGGAACCGCCACCTGGCGTCGGCGCGCGAACCGGCCGCGCGCCGCCGGATGTACCGCTCCCGGGCGATCAACGCCTTCGGCGCCTTCTTCACCGGCATGGTGCTGGTCGTCGTCCTGGCGACCAAGTTCACGCACGGTGCCTGGGTCGCCCTGCTCGGCATGCTGATCTTCTACGGGACGATGAGCGCGATCCGGAAGCACTACGACCGGGTCTCCGAGGAGATCGCCGCGGCCGAGGGTCCGAGCGACGACAGCGTGCGCCCCTCCCGGGTCCACTCGATCGTCCTGGTCTCCAAGGTCCACAAGCCCACGCTGCGCGCGCTGGCCTTCGCCAAGCTGACCCGCTCGGACACCCTGGAGGCGCTCAGCATCAGCGTCGACCCGGCCGAGACCAAGGCGCTGCGCGTGGAGTGGGACCGGCGCGGGATCAACGTCCCGCTCAAGATCCTCGACTCGCCGTACCGGGAGATCACCCGCCCGGTGGTGGAGTACGTGAAGGGCCTGCGCAGCGAGAACCCGCGCGACGCGGTCAGCGTCTACATCCCGGAGTACGTCGTCGGCCGCTGGTACGAGCACCTGCTGCACAACCAGAGCGCGCTGCGTCTCAAGGGCCGGCTGCTCTTCACGCCCGGTGTGATGGTCACTTCGGTGCCCTACCAGCTGGAGTCCTCGGAGCTCGCCAAGAGGCGGGCGAAGAAGCGCCAGGAATGGAACGCCCCGGGCGCGGTGCGCCGGGGCCCGGTGGACACCCCGCGTCCGAGGGACCCGGCGGCGAAGTAGCGGCGGCGGAGCGGCGGAGGAGCAGCGGAGGCGAAGTCGCGGCGGGGCCGGTTGGTGAACGGCCGGACGAGATCCACGTAAACTGGTGGGTCGGTCGTCCGGCCGTTCCCCTTTTCAGTTTTTTGGAGTCTCCCCACCATGACGAGCGTCGAGCAGAACGAGAAGCGGTCACTGGTCGGGGAGGAGTACGAGGTCGAGGTCGGTCCCGTCGCACACGGCGGGCACTGCATCGCCCGCACCGCGGACGGCCGGGTCCTGTTCGTCCGCCACACCCTGCCCGGCGAGAAGGTCATCGCGAAGGTCACCGAGGGCGACGAGGACTCCCGTTACCTGCGCGCCGACGCGATCACCGTGCTGGAGGCCTCCAAGGACCGGATCGAGGCCCCCTGTCCGTACGCCGGCCCCGGCAAGTGCGGCGGCTGCGACTGGCAGCACGCCAAGCCCGGCGCCCAGCGCCGGCTCAAGGGCGAGGTCGTCGCCGAGCAGCTGAAGCGGCTCGCCGGACTCACCCCGGAGGAAGCCGGCTGGGACGGCACCGTGATGCCCGCCGAGGGCGACAAGCTGCCGGCCGGACAGGTGCCGCAGTGGCGCACCCGCGTGCAGTTCGCGATCGACGAGGACGGCACCGTCGGCCTGCGCAAGCACCGCTCGCACGAGATCGAGCCGATCGACCACTGCATGATCGCGGCGCCGGGCGTCAGCGAGCTGGGCATCGAGAAGCAGGACTGGCCGCAGATGGCCACCGTCGAGGCCATCGCGGCCTCCGGTTCCGGAGACCGGCAAGTCGTCCTCACCCCGCGCCCGGGCGGCCGCCTGCCGCTGGTCGAGCTCGACAAGCCGGTCTCGGTCCTCCGGGTCGAGGAGAAGGACGGCGGCGTCCACCGGGTCCACGGCCGCCCCTTCGTACGGGAGCGCGCGGACGGCCGTACGTACCGCGTGGGCATGGGCGGCTTCTGGCAGGTCCACCCGCAGGCCGCGGACACCCTGATCAAGGCGGTCATGCAGGGCCTGATGCCGCGCAAGGGCGAGATGGCCCTCGACCTCTACTGCGGCGTCGGCATCTTCGCGGGCGCGCTGGCGGAGCGGCTCGGCGAAACGGGCGCGGTGCTCGGCATCGAGTCGACGAAGCGCGCGGTGGAGGACGCCCGGCACAACCTGGCGGACATGCCGCGCGTCCGCATCGAGCAGGGCAAGGTCGAGCAGATCCTGCCGAAGACCGGGATCACCGAGTGTGACCTGGTCGTCCTGGACCCGCCCCGCGCGGGCGCCGGCAAGCAGACGGTCCGCCACATCGCGGGCCTGTCCGCGCGCCGCATCGCCTACGTGGCGTGCGACCCGGCGGCGCTGGCCCGCGACCTGGGCTACTTCAAGGAAAACGGCTACAAGGTCCGCACGCTGCGCGTCTTCGACCTCTTCCCGATGACGCACCACGTGGAATGCGTCGCGATCCTTGAACCGATCGCGAAGGGCCTCTGACCTGAGGTTTAGGGCGGTGTGCGTGATGTGCGCTGTGGGCGTTAAGGGCGATATCTTGACGCTGGTTTGACGCTCGTGACGCACGTTTGACGCACGCCCGGCTCATTTCCTGATGTGCCGTCAGCATGGAAAAGCCGCCGCCCGCACAGGGGGACAACCCCGGTGCGGGAGGCGGCTTTCTTCGTTGTGGGCGGCGGCGCGGCTCCCTGTCCGCCCTCCGTCTACCTCGTCCCTGGCTTCGTCGGAGACGAGCGCCGACATCGGAGCGTGTTGGCCGGTGTGCCTGGCCCCTGAGATGGGTGGGCCCTCTCCCCGAGGTACGGGCTATGCTCCCCGGCATGGTTGCGACCCGGCCGGTCCTCAGGGTGCCGCGGTCCCGCTCTCGTTCGGCGGGTCCGCTGCGCTTCTGCGTGCTGGCCGCGCTACTTCTTGCAGTGATGTACACGCATGGTGTCAGCGGAGAGAGCGCCGCAGGCCATGCGCACCCCGGGGCTTTCAGCCTGGCCGCCCTGCACACGGAAGAATCCGCTGCGGGTGGCGAGCACAGCCATGACGGGCCGGGCTCGCACCTTGATGAGCTGCCCGGCAACCGTGAAGATGCCCCGGCGCCGGATCATGCGGCTCACCAGTGTGTGTCCGGTCAGCCGGAGCAGGGTGCCCTGCTGGCCGCCCCGTGCGAGTCTCCGCTTGAGGCGATTCGACCTCCGCACTCGTACGGTGAGACCGCCGTCCAACCCGCTGTCGTTCCCTGGGCGTCGCCCCCCTTCCCGGATTTCACGGTTCTCCGGGTATAGCGTTTCGCGCCTTCGACAACGGTCGACGAGTCTCAGGCACCTACCTCACCGCGCGTTCACCTGAACGTTCGCGGCAATCCGGCCATGCCTCGTGGCACCGCGCGCTGCTGCTCGCGTGCAAGAGCCGGCGCGCAGTACGGGCCGGCCTGGCTCCGCTGTGCCGGGAACCTGCCCTCAGGTCATGAGCCAGCCCGTCTGTTGCCTCTTGCCTCGCTGACGTGTCCAAGGTCGACCGGCCCACCCCTGCCCCACCGAACCTTCACCGTGAAAGGCCAGCTCGTGTCATCCTCATCCGGTCTCGCCACAAGCCCGTCCTCTTCCCCGTCGCAGCCCTCCAGCCGCCGCCGTTCGGCTCGGAGGCGAGAGCGGCAAGGCACCCCTCTGGCGGGGTGGCGCTACCTCGGCTACGTCGGCTACTACGTGGGGGCGGGGCTCATCAGTGGCGCGGTGGTGCACCACCCCATGGATCCGACCCGCTACACGATGATCGCCGCCGTCGGCGTGCTGGTCTTCCTGGTCGCCACCGTCCTCAACGAGTTCATCCTGGCGTCCGAGAGGCCCGCCCTGTCCCGCATGGCCAGGGTGCTTGGCGCCTCGACGATGCTCTCATTCGGCCTCGGCATGCTCAGTGGCGGCATGCAGCATTTCGCAGACCTTCCTTCCCGCTGTGCCGTCCTGATACCGCTGGGCATCGTCCTGTCCTTCGTCGCCTACTTCCTGAAGGAGGACAAGACACCTTGGCGCCGGATCTTCGGCCTGATGGGCCTGGCAGTCCTCGTGGTCGCGGCCCTTACCTTCGCCGGCCTGCGCCACATTGCCCCGACCGTGGCCGAACAGGGAGGCGGGCACAGCCACAGCGGTGCGGTGACCGAGAAGGACAGCGATGGAGGGCATGACGCCGACCACGGCAGCGGCACACCCGGATCGAGCCCCCAGCCAGCCGAGCCCTCCGCGCCCGCGAACGACACCCGGCCGAGCAAGCAGCCCGCTCACGACGACGGCCACCAGCATTGAGCTGCGCCCGGCCAGTGAACCCGCCCGGCGCGGCGAGGTGGAGGCCGCCGGGCCCGGTCTCGGAGGCGTCAGGGAACCGGCCGTAGGCCGGCGAGGGTGACCTCGACGAGCCGCTGGACGGCAGCCTTGGATGTCAGCGAGGCGGCGGCGGTCAGGGCGTGGAGGCAGTACTGCGCGAGTTCGGCGGGCGGGATGTCGTCGCGCACGTCGCCTTCCCGGGCGCCCTCGGCGACGAGGTCTTCGATGATGCCGGCCAGATGTCGTTCGGCGTGGGTGACGTGTTCGCCTTGGTGCAGGAGGGTGGCGAGTTCTCCGCCGTGGCGCTGGCGGGCGATGACCGCGTACGCGGTGAGGACGGCGTGCAGGCGTTGTTGTGCGGTGCCGGGGCGGTCGCGGACTTCCGCCAGCTGGTGGAGGTGGGCGGTGATCTGTCGTTCGTGCCAGGCGAGGAGGACGGCTTCGACGTCGGGGAAGTACTTGTAGAGCGTGGCGCGGCCGATGCCGGCGTGCTCGGCGATCTGGGACATGGTCACCGACCGCAGGCCGCCGGTCTTCACCAGCTGTGCGGTGGTGTCCAGGATGGCCTCGCGTACCGCGTGGCGGTGCGCGTCGATCGTCTCGTTCCACAGCTTGGGCACCCACCCAGGATACGGATGTCCTCGACTGGATACACTCCGTCGGGAGAGAGACACTGTGTCTCGTAAAAACGTTTGCGGTGGTTCGCCTGCCGTACGGAACTCGTGGAGGACGCCATGGCCGGTTCACCGAATCGTTCCCATGACCCCGATGAGGGCGGGGCGCCGCGCTGGGTGAAGGTGTCCGCGGTGGTCGCGGTCGTCCTGATCGCGGTATTCGTCATCGTGCACCTGGCCGGGGGCGGCATGGTCGGGCACACGCCATGACGCCGTTCGGCCCGCAGCTGCGCAAGCTGACACTGACCGCGCATGTCACCGCCTCCGTCGGCTGGCTCGGCGCAGTCGCCGCCTTCCTGGCGCTGGCCGTTGCCGGCCTGACCAGCAGCTCGCCCGAGACGGTCCGCGGGGCGTATCTGGCGATGGAGCTGGTGGGCTGGTTCGTCATCGTGCCGTTCAGCGTCGCCTCGCTGGTGACCGGGGTGGTGCAGTCCCTGGGCTCGGTGTGGGGGCTGGTGCGCCACTACTGGGTGATCGCGAAACTGCTGATCACCGTGCTCGCCACCCTCCTTCTCCTGGTGCACATGCAGCCGGTTGGTCACGTCGCCGACGCTGCCGCCCAGGCTGCGCTCGCCGGTGGCGAGCTGGAGGGCATGCGCGTCCAGCTGATCGCGGACGCGGCCGCCGCCTTGGTGGTGCTGCTCACGGCGGCGGCGTTGTCGGTGTTCAAGCCACGTGGGGTGACCCGTTACGGGCGCCGTCGGCAGCGTGAGCAGAGCTCGCTGCCTCGACAGACCGCGTACTGACCCGCACGCGAGGAGGGGCCACCGGATTGCCGTCCGGTGGCCCCTCCTGGGTTTCCTGCGCACGTCACTTGGTGACGCGCGCGGCCTCCGCGGCCGGTTCCTGCGCCGCAGCGACGGCTTGGCCGCCCCGCTTGCCCTTCATGAGTGCGGCGGTGAGCAGGCCGCCGGCGGCGGCGATGGCGGCGGCCCACAGGAAGGCGGCACTGAATCCGTCGGTCAGGGCGGGCAGGTCGCCCAGTTGACCTGCACCGTGGGAGGCGGCGACGGCGGTCAGCGCGGCGAGGCCGAGGGCGGAGCCGACCTGGTAGGTGGTGTTGACGATGCCGGAGGCGAGTCCGGCCTGCTCCTGCCGTACGCCGGCCATGGCGGACATCAGCGCCGGAATGTACGCCAAGGACATGCCGGTCGCGGCGACCAGCGAGGCGGGCAGGACGTCGACGGCGAAGGTGCCGGTGGGCTCGACCGCGGACAGCCAGAGCAGACCGGCGGCGAGTACCAGGAGTCCGCTGGCGATCAGAGGCTTGGGCCCGAACCGGCCCAGCAGGCGGGCGGTGATGGTGGTCATGAACACCATCAGCAGGGCCGTCATCGGCAGCAGGGCCGCGCCGCTGGCGAAGGCGCCGTAGCCGAGGACCTGCTGGAGGTAGAGGTTGAGGAAGTACCACATCGGGATCCACGCCGCCCCGAGCAGCGCCATTGCCAGGTTGGAGATGCCCAGGCCCGGGGTGCGCCAGATCGAGAGCGGCATCAGCGGCGCCTTCACCGACTTCTGGACGACCAGGAAGACGGCCAGCAGGACTGCGGCGCCGCCGAGTTCGAGCAGGGTCTGCGTACTGGTCCATCCGGCCTCGGGGGCGCGGACGATGGCGAAGACGGCGAGCGCGAGGCCGGCCGTGACGGCGGCCGCGCCCAGGACGTCCACGGCACCCCTGCGCTTGCCGACCGCCGGAAGGAGCCCGGTCGCGGCGAGGGTGGCGATGCCGATCGGGACGTAGATGATGAAGATCCACGGCCAGCTCGCCCACTGGGTGAACACCCCGCCCAGGAACACCCCGGCCGTACCGCCCGCCGGAGCGGCCGCACCGTAGAGGGCGAGAGCCTTGCCGAGCTCCTTCGGGTCGTGGCCGAAGAGCATCATCAGCAGCGTCATCGACGCCGGGGCGATCAGCGCGCCGCCCGCGCCCTGCACCGCCCTGCCGAGGATCTCCACCCAGGCCGTGCTTGCCGCGGCGGCGACGACCGAGCCGGCCGTCAGCACCACCCAGCCGGCCGCGAAGACCCGCCGCGCACCGAGGAGGTCCGACAGGCGCCCGCCCAGGAGGAGCAGTCCGCCGAAGGCGATGACGTAGGCGTTGAACACCCACTGCAGGTCTCCCTGGGAGAAGCCCAGGTCCCGCTGCATCTGCGGGAGGGCCACGCCGATGATCGACGTGTCCATGATCACCATGAACTGTGCTGCGGCCAGCACGCCCAGCGCCCACCAGCGCCGGGGATTGACGGTTGACATCCCTCTGCCCTCCACGAAAGCCCGTGTACCCCCAGGGGGTATCTTCGATCGAGCAGAACGTTATACCCCCCAGGGGTATTCAGGAAGGGCGTCGAGGGATTTGACGGCGGCGTGGGTAGGGCGAGTCGGTGGGATGGTTCGCTGGACGTCAGCCAAGAGCGGCGAGGAGGTCGTTGCACGCCTGTTCGCAGGAGCGGCAGGCTTCGGCGCAGATGCGGCAGTGCTCGTGCATGTCGGCGTGGGAGCCGCATTCGTCGGCGCACGCCTTGCAGGCGACGGCGCACGCCTTGAGCATTGCGGCGGTGATGTTGGCGTCGTAGCCGGTGTGGCGGGACAGGACGGCCGCGGTTGCGGTGCAGATGTCGGCGCAGTCCATGTCGGTGCGGATGCACTTGGTCAGGTCACCCACCATGCCCTCGGACAGGCAGGCGTCCGCGCAGGCGGTACACGCCTGGGCGCAGGCGATGCATTCCTCGATGCACTTGGTGAGCTTGGCCTGGTCGATGTCGCCGAGGTCGGCCGGGTAGGTGGCGAGCATGTCCTTGACGGTGCTGGACATCACGGGTGGCCTCCGTTCACCGCGGGGCCGGCGGACCAGGGCGGCCCGCCCACAGTGAGCCCCCGGTTCACCTTCCAGCTAACCCCTCCCGGCACGACAGCGGGGGGGGGGGGGAAGGGGGGGGGGGGGGGGGGGGGGGGGGGGGGGGGGGGGGTTGGGGGGGGGGGGGGGGGGGGAGTGGGGACCCACATA
>NZ_JBVHVF010000013.1:0-192803 GCF_055564955.1 Streptomyces sp. NPDC028910
TTTTTGTTTGGGCTGTTTTTCCGGGCTCGTCCTCCCTCTTCTTTGGGGGTTTGGGGGGGGGGGGGGGCCCCCCCCACCCCCCCCCCCCCCCCGGCCCCGAGAGGATCAGACGCGGTCGACGAGATCCGCGATCGAGTCGACGACCGTGGTCGGCCGATACGGGTAGCGGTGGATGTCGCCACGGCCCGTAAGGCCCGTGAGGACGAGGAAGGTCTCCATGCCGGCTTCCAGCCCCGCGAGAACGTCCGTGTCCATGCGGTCACCGATCATCGCGCTGGTCTCCGAGTGCGCGCCGATGGCGTTCAGGCCGGTGCGCATCATCAGCGGGTTGGGCTTGCCGACGAAGTACGGGTCCTTGCCCGTCGCCTTCGTGATGAGCGCGGCCACCGCGCCGGTAGCCGGGAGCGCTCCCTCGGCGGACGGGCCGGTCTCATCGGGGTTCGTGGCGATGAATCGGGCGCCCGCGTTGATCAGGCGGACAGCCTTCGTCATCGCTTCGAAGGAGTAGGTGCGCGTTTCGCCCAAGATCACGAAGTCGGGCTCGTGGTCGGTCAGGATGTAGCCGATGTCGTGCAGGGCGGTGGTCAGCCCGGCCTCGCCTATGACGTACGCCGTGCCGCCCGGAGCCTGGTCATGGAGGAACTGAGCGGTTGCCAGGGCTGACGTCCAGATGTTCTCTTCCGGCACTTCCAGGCCGATGCGGGTCAGCCGGGCGTGCAGGTCCCGCGCGGTGTAGATGGAGTTGTTGGTCAGCACCAGGAAGGGCTTGCCCGACCCGCGGAGCTTCGTGATGAAGGCATCTGCGCCAGGAATGGGTACGCCCTCGTGCATGAGGACGCCGTCCATGTCCGTGAGCCAAGATTCGATCGGCTTGCGCTCTGCCACTGATGTCTCCGCTCTGCGGGGCCGCCCCCGGCCTGCGGGGCTCTGGTCTGTACCACCCTATCGGGGACGGCTCGTGAACGCGGTCGGCGTCCACAGCCCGGACAAGCCGTCGACCTCGTCTGAGGCGTACGGCCGACAGGGCGTACCGCGTTCGGGGTGTACGGCTGACACGTACGGCGCCGTTCCGGATGCGGAGCGGCGTGCCGCGCGTGAATCTCCTTGTCGAGGAGGTTCACCATGCGCAGTGTTCCGATCGCTGTCCGGGTCACCGGTGTGGCCGTCGCCCTGACGGCATTCTCCGCGCTGACCGCGCCCCCCGCACTAGCGGGCGAGGAGGACCGCGGCGGCCGCGGCGACCGCGGCAGCATCACGGTCGACCCGGATCCGGCCCACCCCGGAGCGCAGGTCAAGCTGCGCGTCCAGGGGTGCGACGGCACCCGGGGAGTGGCCAAGTCCTCCGTCTTCGTGGCGAACGCCGACCTCTACGGTCGCGACGGCGGCCGCGGCACGCTCTACGGCGACGCGGTGATCAATTCGCACGCCTCGCCCGGCTGGCACTCCGTCCGGGTGATGTGCGACGGCCACGAGAAGGTCAGCGGCTCCCTCCAGATCTCCCACTCCCACCACCGTCCCTCCCACCACGCCTCGCCGGTCCGGCCGGTCCACGCGGGCGGCGGCGGCATGGCCGCCGAGCTCGCGGAGGCGGGCAAGCCGGTCGCCGCGGCGAAGAAGGAGCACGGCGGTGACGGCCCGGGGCTGCCGCACACGCTGATCGGCGCCGTCCTCGCCGCCGTGGCCACGCTGGCCGTCGCGGGCCGGGCGCTGGCCCTGCGCCGCCGCCGCAGCGGTGAATGAAGGCCGGGGCGGGTGAACGAAGGCAGGGGCGGGTGAATGAAGGCCGGGGCGGATGAACGAAGGCAGGGGCGGATGAGTGAGGGCAAGTCCTCCGCCGGCGGCCGGCTGCTGACCTTCGCCGCCTGGGCGGTGCTGGTGCTCGGCCTGTGGCTGTGGGGCCGCCAGCTCACCACGGTGGCGACCCCGCTCACCGGCCACGCGGGCGGGGCGGTGGGCCCGGTACTGCCGGCCGCGCACGCCCCCCTCGCCGGAGCCCTGCCCCAGCGCGTCGACGTGCCCTCCATAGGCATCCAGGCCGCGGTGATCCCCCGGGGCCTGGACAAGGACGGCGCGATCGAGCCGCCCCCGTACGACAGGCCGGGTACGGTCGGCTGGTGGAGCAAGGGTGCCCAGCCGGGGACGGCCGGGACCGCGCTGATGGTGGGCCACGTGGACACCCGGTCCAAGCCGGCGGTGTTCTACGGCCTGAGCTCGGCGCAGCCGGGTGACAAGGTGCGGGTGGTACGGGCGGACGGTTCGGTCGCCGAGTTCACGATCGAGGACGTACGGGTCTACGAGCGCGCCGCCTTCGACGCGCACAAGGTGTACGGCCCGCGGGTCAGGGGTCGCGCGGAGCTGAGGCTGGTGACCTGCGGGGGTACCTACGACAAGGTGGCCAAGGAGTACACGGCGAACGTGGTGGTCTCCGCCTATCTGACGGGCGTGGGAGTCCGCCCGGGCACGGCGGTCTAGACACCCCCTGGCGCCGGCCGTACGGCCGTACGGCCGGGAACGAGGAAGCCCCTCGCAGCTTTCGCTGCGAGGGGCTTCCTCCGTCTGTGCGCCGCCAGGGACTCGAACCCCGGACCCGCTGATTAAGAGTCAGCTGCTCTAACCAACTGAGCTAGCGGCGCTTGCTGACAGGAAAACTCTACCCCACCTCTGAAGGTGCTCGTGACCAGCCACGCCCGCCTTGTCCGATTAGCTCACGTTTGAGCAGTTTATCGTGCACGATATGTCTGGCCGTGCCGAAGCTGATGCTTTATCAGATCCGGCTCCGGTCGACCAGTGGACGAGCAGTAGACGAGCAGTGGACGAGCAGGGACGAGCAGGGGAGTGGACGGAACCGCATGACGATGCAGCCTCCGGCGCACGTGCAGATGCCGATGCCCGCTTTCGAGGAGTACGAGCCCGCGGGCGACTGTGTCTGCCGGGGATGCGCCCAGCGCCGCCGGGACCTCGCCCGCGCGCGGGCCATACCGCTGCGTGACGGGGGTCACCCGGCCGCGTACGGGGCCCGCCGGGCCCTGGTCCTGGCCACCGCCGCGGGAGTGGTTCTGAGCGGTGGCGGCGCGGCCGCGGTGGCCGTCACCGTCCCGGTCCCCGGTCCGGTGGCCCTGGACGACCCCAGCTCCCCGCAGGGCGACCGGAGCCCCCTGCACGGCCCGAAGGGCGGGCCGGTCGGGCAGCCCGGCGCCCCGGGCAAGCCCGGCGCCGTGAAGCGGATCGACCGCACGACGATCATCAACAGGGCGAAGCTGTGGCTGGCGGCGAAGGTCCCGTACAGCATGTCCGAGTACTGGACGGACGGCTACCGGCAGGACTGCTCGGGCTACGTCTCTATGGCCTGGAACCTCGGCACGAACGAGTGGACCGGCAGTCTCGATAAATTCGCCACCAAGATCACCAAGGAGCAGCTGCTGCCGGGGGACATGCTGCTCTTCCACAACCCGGCGGACCCCAACAACGGCTCGCACGTGGTCATCTTCGGCGGCTGGGTCGACGAGACGCGGACGCACTACGTCGCCTACGAGCAGACGCGCCCGACGACGCGGAAGCTGGCCACGCCCTACGGCTACTGGAACAACGCGACGAAGTACGTCCCGTACAGGTTCAACGGGGTGACGAGCGGGGCCGCCGCCCCGGTGACCCCGCCCGCCACCCCGCCCGTTGCCCCGCCGGCTCCGGGCGTCGTACCCCCGGCCCCGCCTGCCACCCCGCCCGTAGCACCGCCTGCCCCGGGGGTCGAGCCGCCCGCGCCCGGTCCGAAGCCGGTGGACGCGAAGGCCTTCCCGGGCGCGGACAAGTTCGGCCCGGGCGCCTCGAACGACCACGTGGCCCAACTGGGCCGGATGCTGATCGAGCGCGGCGCGTACCGCTTCTACCCGAAGGGCCAGGCCAGCCGTACGTGGACCGACGCCGACCGGCTGGCCACCGAGGCCTTCCAGCGCGCACAGGGCTGGACGGGTGCGGACGCGGACGGCCTGCCGGGCGCGGAGACCTGGCGGCTGCTGGTCGAGCACCGGGGCAAGGACATCCCGCCGACGGAGGAGGCCGCGCCGGAACCGGGCGGCGTACGGGAGTACCCGGGCGCCTCGGTGTTCCGCCCGGGCCGGTCGCACGCGGCCATCGCCGACCTGGGCCGCCAACTGGTGAAGAAGGGCTTCGGCAAGTACTACACATCCGCTCCGGGATCCCGCTGGGGTGAGGCCGACCGCCGCAGCGTCGAGGCGTTCCAGCGCGCGCAGGGCTGGCGCGGCGCCTCGGCCAGCGGTTACCCGGGCCCGGAAACCTGGCGCCGGCTGTTCGCATGACGGAGGTAACGATGTTCCCCACGCACACCACCTGGACGACGGGCACCCTCCACGTGCCCCCACTACCGACCCCCCCGAAGGCGCCCCGCCCACCGGACGCGCCCCACCCGGCTGCCCGGACGGCGGAGCCCGCCCCCCACCCGGTTGCCCGGGTGGCGGAGCCCGCGTCCGCGCCCGCACCCCGCCCGGAGCGATGGAGGGCGGAGCCTGTGTCCGCACCCGCACCCCACCGGGCGCCGCAGGCGGCGGACCCCGCCCCCCACCCGGCTGCCCGGGTGGCGGAGGCCGTGCCCGCACCCCACCCGGCTACCCGTGTGCCGGAGGCCGTGTCCGGGCCCCACCCGGTTGCCCGGGTGGCGGAGGCCGTGCCCGCACCCCACCCGGCTACCCGTGTGCCGGAGGCCGTGTCCGGGCCCCACCCGGTTGCCCGGGTGGCGGAGCCCGCGTCCGCACCCCACCCGGTTGCCCGGGTGGCGGAGGCCGCGCCTGCGTCCCACCCGGTTGCCCGGGTGACCGAGGCCGTGCCCGCGCCCCATCCGGCTGCCCGTGTGCCGGAGCCCGCGCCCGCGCCTCACCCGGCTGCCCGGGTGCCGGAGGCCGCGCCCGCGCCCCACCTGGCTGCCCAGGTGGCGGAGGCCGCTCCCGCCGCCCACCCGTCGGTCCGGACGGCGGAGCCCGCGCTCGCGCCCGCACCCCACCCGGAGCGATGGAGGGCGGAGCGTGTTTCCGCACCCGCACTCGCACCCGCACTCACACCCCACCGGGCGCCGCAGGCGGCGGAACCCGCGGCGCACCCGGCTGCCCGGGGGGCGGGGTCCGCACCCGCGCCGCACCCGGTGGCCCGGACGGCGGAGCCCGGACACGGGCCCCACCCGGCGGCCCGGACGGCGGAGTCCGCTCCCGCCACCCACCCGGCGGCCCGGACGGCGGAGTCCGCTCCCGCCACCCACCCGGCGGAGTCCGCGCCCCACCCGTCGGCCCGGGTGCCGGAGGCCGTTTCCGGGCCCGACCCGGCGCCGCGGGCGGCGGGGTTCGCGCCTGGGCCCCACCCGGTTGACCGGACGGCGGAGGCGGCGCCCGCGCCCCACCCGGCGCGCCGGGTGGGCCAGGTGGATCCGCGCGAGCGCCCGGCGTGGGGGGCGGAGCCGGAGCCTGCGGTGCTTGCCGTTGCCGCGCCGCGCGAGGCGGACCCGCCGGCGCTCGTGGGCGCCCCCGCAGCGCCGGACCACGCGGTCGCCGCCGAGACCTCGTTCGGCTGGGCCGCCGCGCGCCCGGCCCAGGCTCCGCCCCGGGCCGAGGGGCGGCGGGAGGTACCGGCGGCCCGGGCCGAGGCCGAGCCCGAGCCGGTGCCCGCCTCGGCCGGTTCCGTCCCGCACCCGCAGGACGAGGCGGCCCACGCCGGGGTGGCGACCCTGCGCCTGCGGACCGCCGACGCCGAGGCCACCGCGAAGCCGGAGCCCGCCGAGCCCGAGCCCGCCGAGCCCGAGGCCGTCGTCGAAGCCGAGCCCGAGCCAGGGCCCGAGCCCGAAGAGGGACCCGAGCCCGTAGCCGCGCGCTCCGGGGTGCCCGGCCCCGGCGTGGCCGAGATCGTCGCCCAGGCCGTGTCCCGCGGTCTGGACAAGCTGATTGAAACGGAAGCCGTGCCCCACCGCAGCACCGCGGTCACCGAGGTGCCGGTGCACCTGCCCTTCCGCGGGAAGCCGAACCGAACG
Source organism: Streptomyces sp. NPDC028910 (assembly GCF_055564955.1). Lineage (NCBI taxonomy): Bacteria > Bacillati > Actinomycetota > Actinomycetes > Kitasatosporales > Streptomycetaceae > Streptomyces > Streptomyces sp. NPDC028910. The sequence continues at coordinate 6,026 of NZ_JBVHVF010000013.1, forward strand.
CCCGCCCCCGCCCCCGCCCAGCGGGCCGCAAGCCGCCCCGCAGACCGCCCCACCCCCGGCCGCCCCACCCCCGGCCGCCGGGTCCCCCGCGGTGACGACCGGCTCCGGGAGCACCGCGGCCCGGTGCTGCCCGGCTGGCTCGGCGTGACCGTCGGCGGGATCGCCCTCGCGGGCTGCATGGCCGTGCTCTGGCGGGCCGGGGCCGTCCCCGCCCCCTTCCTGGCCGCCTTCGGCGCGGCCCCCCGCGCCTACCGGGGCCTGCACGCCGTCCACTGGCCGCCGCTCGCCTTCCTCGGCATCGTCGCCCTCATCGCCCTCGGCGGCCTCGGCCGGGCCCGCTCCGGCCACGCCTGGGTGCTCACCCTCTTCGGCCGCTACCGCGGCACGGTCCGCCGTACCGGCCTGACCTGGGTCAGCCCCCTCCTGCTGCGCCGCCGGGTCGACGTACGCCTGCGCCACTGGCGCAGCGAGCCCATGCCCGCCGTCGACTCCGGCGGCCTCGCCCTCCAGGTCGTCGTCCAGGTCGTCTGGCAGGTCAGGGACACGGCCCGGGCCACCCTCGCCGTCGCGGACCACACGGCGTACCTCGCCGAGCAGGTCGAGTCGGCCATGGCCCGCGTACTGTCCCAGCTCCCCGCCGACGCCTTCCACGAGGACGCCCCGACCCTGCGCGACGCCGAGGCCGTCGGCGACGCGCTGACCCGGATGCTGGCGGACGAGACGGAGGCGGTCGGTATCGAGGTGTTCTCGGCCCAGCCGACCCGGATCGAGTACGCCCCCGAGGTCGCCGCGGCCATGCGCCGCCGCCGGGTCGCGGCGATCGACGCCAAGCACCGGGACACCGTGCTGACCTCGGTCGTGGACGCCGTGGACGACACGGTCCACCGGCTGACCTCGCGCGGACTCGTCGAGCTCGACGACTACGAACGCAAGGCGCTGGTGAAGGACCTCACGGTCGCCTTCTACACCGGCCGCTCCGAGTAGCGGCGGCGAGGACGACACGGGAACGGGTGGCCGGAAAGAACCGGACCACCCGTTCTCCATTGGTATGGACATGGCCAACTCCCGTCAATAATCTGGAACTTGGTCTAGACCTGAAATCCCCACACGCACACACCAGCGCGCGCGCTCTCGTCGAACTCCCCCCACGTTCAAGGAGCATCATGCGTAACGTCCGCATGCCCGGACGGGCCGGCGTCGCCGCGCTCGGCCTCGGCCTCGTCGCCGGAATCACCCTGCTCGGCGCCCCCACCGCCAGCAGCCACGGCTACACCGACACCCCCATCAGCCGCCAGAAGCTCTGCGCCAACAAGGCCGTCCCCGACTGTGGCGCGATCCAGTGGGAGCCGCAGAGCGTCGAGGGCTACAAGGGCTTCCCGGCCGCCGGCCCCGCCGACGGCAAGATATGTTCCGCCGGCCTCTCGCAGTTCGCCGAGCTCGACAATCCGCGCGGCGGCGCCTGGCCCACCACCAGGGTGACCAGCGGCCAGAGCTACGGCTTCCGGTGGCAGTTCACCGCCAACCACTCCACCACCGACTTCAAGTACTACGTCACCAAGAACGGCTGGACCGGCACCCGCGCCCTCACCCGCGCCGACCTCGATCCCCAGCCCTTCCTCACCGTCGCCTACAACGGCGCCCGCCCCGCCATGACCACCGTCCACCAGGGAGCCATGCCGAGCGGCAAGACGGGCCGGCACCTGATCCTGGCCGTCTGGACCGTCAACGACACCCCGATGGCCTTCTACGCCTGCTCCGACGTTCAATTCTGACGGAACGTCAGCTACCCTCCGGCGGCATGCGGACGACGACTCCACCCGGCACCGTCGCGGAGCTCATAGCGCGCCAATGGGGCGACCACCGGCCCGGGCTGAAGCACGAGGAAGGCATCCTCACCCACCACCGGACCGCCCAGGAGGCCGCCGCGCGCGCCGCGCTCCTCGTCGACCTCATGCCTCCGGGGGCCGAGCCACACCTCGGGATCCTGCTCGACAACACCCCCGAGTTCCCCTTCTGGCTCGGCGCGGCGGCCCTCGCCGGGGCCGCCGTAGCCGGGATCAACCCCACCCGGCGCGGCCCGGAGCTGGCGCGCGACATCCTGCACACCGACTGCCGGATCCTGATCACCGAGCGCGCCCACCTGCCCCTGCTGCGCGGCCTCGACCTGCCGGGCGTACGGATCCTGGTCACCGGCACCGAGGAGTACGAGGCCCTGCTCGCCCCCTACGCGGCCGCCAAGCCGGGCGAAGCGGTGCTCACCCTCCCCGGACCCGCCTCCCGGCTCCTCCTCTACTTCACCTCCGGCTCCACCGGCGCCCCCAAGGCCGCGATCTGCACCCAGGGCCGGCTCGCGGGCGCCGGTTCCGCGCTGGCCCGCCGCTTCCGCGTGACCCCGGACGACGTCCACTACGTCTGCATGCCGCTCTTCCACGGCAACGCCGTCATCGCCGACTGGCTCCCGGCGCTCGCCGGCGGGGCCGCGGTGGCGCTGCGCCGGCGCTTCTCGGCCTCCGCGTTCCTGGAGGACGTACGGGCGTACGGGGCCACGTACTTCACCTACGTCGGGCGGGCGATCCAGTACCTCCTGGCCACCGAGCCCCGGCCCGACGACCGCGCGCACACCCTGCGGCTCGGCTTCGGCACCGAGGCCGGGGCGGTGGACGCGGCGCGCTTCGCCGAGCGGTTCGGGGTCCGGCTGGTGGAGGGCTACGGGGCCACCGAGGGCGGCGCCTCGGTCCAGCGGACGGCGGACACCCCGCCGGGGGCCCTGGGCCGGGCGGGCGCGGGGGACGACCTGGCCGTGATCGACCCCGAGACGGGCAGGGAATGCCCGGCAGCGGTGCTCGACGGGGACGGCCGGCTGCTCAACGGCTCCGCCGCGATCGGCGAACTGGTCAACCGAGGCCGAAGCCTCTTCGAGGGCTACTGGCGCAACCCCGAGGCGGAGGCCGAGCGGACCCGGGACGGCTGGTACTGGACGGGAGACCTCTTCTTCCGCGACGCGGAGGGCTTCCTCTACTTCGCGGGCCGTACGGACGACCGGCTCCGGGTCGACAGCGAGAACCTCGCCGCGGCGGTGATCGAGAACATCCTGGCCCGGTGGGCGGACGCGGCGGCGGTGGCGGTGTACGCGGTGCCGGACGAGGTGGCGGGGGACCAGGTCATGGCCGCGCTGGCCCTCCGGGAGGGCGTGGACTTCTCCCCTCCCTCATTCGAGGCGTTCCTGGCCGCGCAGCCGGACCTGGGCACGAAGATGGCCCCGCGGTACGTCCGGATCGTCCCGGCGATGCCGGTCACCGCGACGAACAAGGTCCACCGCGCCTCCCTCCGCCGCGCCGCCTTCCGCTGCCCGGACCCGGTCTGGCACCGCTCCCCGACCGGGCACTACCACCGCCTGGACCCACCCGCACTATCCGCCCTGCTCGCCCAGTACGAGACCCACGGCCGCCGCCCCCTCCTGGACCGCTAACGATCACGCGGCGCCGGGCACTATCCAGCCGTGCCGGGCACACTTCAGCCGTGCCGGGCACACTTCAGCCCCGCCGGCGTTTGAGGCGCGGGGTCTGGGGCGGAGCCCCAGGTCTTTGAGCCGCAGGCGGCACATTCGGCCCCGCCCGGGCCATCCAGCTGTGCCGGGCACACTTCAGCCCCGCCGGCGTTTGAGGCGCGGGGTCTGGGGCGGAGCCCCAGGGGGTTGAGCCGCGCCGGCGCGGGTTCGGGCAGGCCCGGGGGTGGGGGCAGGCATACCCGTCGACGCCCCCTGGGGGCATGGTCCAGGCGGGCCGCCCCCGGCTAGCTTGGCCGGATGGACGACCCCGCCCGCACCCTCTGGCAGGCCCTGGCCCGCGGCCACTACCTCCGCTCCGCCTGGCCCTGGCGCGCCGCCGGCTACCTCGCCGGCAGCGCCCTCACCGGGCTCCCGCTCCTGCTCGCCCTCACGCTCCTCGCCGGCGTCGGCGCCACCCTCAGCCTCGCCCTCGTCGGCCTGCCCCTCCTCGCCCTGCTCGGCCTCGCCGGACTCCCCACCGGCGCCATCGAGCGCCGCCGCCTGCGCCTCGTCGACCTCGACCCCGCCCCCGGACCCACCGCCACCCCCCACCGCACGCCCGCCGAGCCCGGCCTCCTCGCCTGGGCCCGCCTGCGCTACCGCGAGCAGGCCACCTGGCGGGAGCTCGCCTACGCCGTCCTGCACGGCTTCCTCCTCTGGTGGATCGACCTCACCGTCCTCGCCACCCTCCTCGGCGTCCCCCTCCTCCTGCTCACCACCCCCCTCCAACTCGCGCTCGCCGGTGACGGCGAGGTCAAGGTGGTCAAGCTCTGGCTGGTCACCTCCTATCCGGTCGCCTTCGCCGTCTCCGCCGCCGGGGCGGTTCTCCTGCCCGTCCTCCTCTACCCGCTCGGCGCCCTCGCCGGGGCCCGCGCCGCCCTCACCCGCGCCCTCCTCGCCCCCCGCGAGCGCGAGCTCCAGGGCCTGCTCGCCGAGGTCACCCGCTCCCGCGCCCGTCTCGTCGACGCCTTCGAGGCCGAGCGCCGCCGGATCGAGCGCGACCTCCACGACGGCGCCCAGCAGCGGCTCGTCGCCCTCACCATGACCCTCGGCCTCGCCCGCCTCGACGCACCCCCCGGCCCGCTCGCCGACCAGCTCGCCACCGCCCACGACGAAGCCGCCAAGGTGCTCACGGAACTGCGCGAGCTGATCCACGGCATCCACCCCCAGGTACTCACCGACTACGGCCTCACCGGCGCCCTCGCCGACATCGCCGAGCGCTCCGCCGTCCCCGTCGACATCGACCTCGGCACCGACCTCGGCACCGGCCTGCCCCGCCTCCCGGAGTCCGTCGAGGCCGCCGCCTACTTCGGCGTCTGCGAGGCCCTCGCCAACATCGGCAAGCACAGCGACGCCACCCGCGCCTCCGTCACCGCCCGGCACGCCGGCGCCGCGCTGCTGATCGACGTACGGGACGACGGACGCGGCGGCGCCGACCCGGCGGCCGGATCCGGGCTGACCGGACTGACCGACCGGATCGCGGTCCTCGATGGCACACTGACGATCACCAGCCCGCCCGGCGGGCCGACCGTCCTGAGCCTGGAGATCCCGTGCCCGGTGAGCCGTCCCGTGAGCCGTCCCGCGAGCAGCCCCTGAAGATCGTCCTGGCCGAGGACGGAGTCCTGCTCCGCGAAGGACTGGTCGGTCTGCTGACGCGTTTCGGCCACCGGGTGGAGGCCGCCGTCGCCGACGCGGACGAGCTCCGCACCGCCGTCGCCGCCCACGACCCGGACATCGTCGTCACCGACGTACGGATGCCGCCCGGCTTCACCGACGAGGGGCTGCGGGCCGCCGTCGAGCTCCGGGCCGCCCGTCCGAGCCTGCCGGTGCTGGTGCTCAGCCAGTACGTGCAGCGCTCGTACGCCGCCGACCTGCTGGACTCCGGCGACGGCAGCGGCGTCGGCTACCTCCTGAAGGACCGGGTCGGGCAGGTGCAGCAGTTCCTCGACGCGGTGGTCACGGTGGCCGGCGGGGGCACGGTGGTGGACCCGGAGGTCGTACGCCAGCTCCTGCGCCGGCGGCGCGATCCCCTCGCCGCGCTGACCCCGCGCGAGCGGGAGGTGCTGGGCCTGGTGGCGGAGGGGAGGTCCAACGGGGCCATCGCCCGGGAGCTGGTGGTGTCCGAGGCGGCCGTCGGCAAACACATCGGGAACATCCTGGGAAAGCTGGACCTGCCGCCCGCCGAGGAGACCCACCGCCGGGTGCTGGCGGTCCTCGCGTACCTCCGCGGGTAATGGTTTTGAGCACCCCGGAGGACCAGGTAGTATTTTCTCTGTCAGCAGGCGCCGCTAGCTCAGTTGGTTAGAGCAGCTGACTCTTAATCAGCGGGTCCGGGGTTCGAGTCCCTGGCGGCGCACCTGTCCTTCGGGCGGTTTCCGGTTCACCGGGAACCGCCCGAAGTGTTTTCCGGCCCGCATCAGGCCCTCGTCCGGTCCGCATCAGGCCCGCAGCCGGCCTGCAACCGGATCAGAGCGTGAGCGACAGCAGCAGCGGCGCCGCCTTCCGGTTCAAGGTGTCCGCCGCGGCCCGCAGCCGGTGCGCGTGCTCGACCGGCATCGACAGGGCCAGGCAGCCCACCGAGGCCCCCGCCGTGATCGGAACCGCCGCGCACACCGTGCCCACGGCGTACTCCTGGAGGTCGAGCACCGGCACGGTGGCGGGCTGGGCGTCCAGCTTCGAGAACAGGATCCGCTCGTTCACGATCGTCTTCGACGTGAGCCGCGCGATCTTGTGCCGGGACAGGTGGTCGCGCCGCCCGTTCAGGTCGAGCTGCGTCAGCAGGCACTTGCCGACCGCGCTGGCGTGCGCGGCGGAGCGGAAATCGACCCACTCGTGCACCTTCGGGGTGCGGGGGCTGTCCGCGAACTGTGTGATCCTGACCTCGCCGTCCACGTACCGGCTGATGTAGACGGCCGCGCCGACCGAGTCGCGCAGCCGGTCCAGCGTCTCCTGGAGCTTGTCCGTCAGGGCCTGCTGGCGGTCGATGCCGGACCCGAGCAGGACGAGGGAATCCCCTATGGCGTAGGCGCCGTCGGACACCTGCAGGACATAGCCCTCCCGGCGCAGCATGAGCAGCATCGGGGCGAGATGGACTGCGGGCAGGCCGGTCTCACGCGCGATCTGCACGTCGGTCACACCGCCGGTGTGCCGCGCGATCGTTTCGAGTACGCGCAGTGCGTACTGCACCGAGTGGAACGGCGCGGTCGGCTCGGGCTTCAGCGCCACGGTTTCCCCCTACCAGGTTGTTACCGCTTGCCCTACCACGATAGCCATCAAGCGGCCCATGTGGAGCGCCTGTTGAGGAGATTGATGGCTCAATCATGTCTCCCCGCCTGGATCTACTCCGTTGGCATATGCCATGGTCACGCGCACCGCCCCCGCGGTGCCGGGAATGCCCGACGTCCGCCCACGGTTCGAGTTCTTCGTACGGATGAACGAACGAAACGAACGAGACGGGAGCGACGATGAGTGACACCGGGGACGCACATCGACCGGGAGGCGGGGCAGCCCCGGGAGGCGGGAACGGGATCCGCGGCGCCGCGCGGGGCCGGGCGCCCGTGCCGCTCTCGGTCCTGGACCTCGTCACCGTCGGCGCCGGCAGCACCGCCCACGACTCCCTGCGCACCAGCGTGTCCCTCGCCCGGCTGGCCGAATCCCGCGGTTACCACCGCCACTGGGTCGCCGAGCACCACTCCATGCCCGGCGTCGCCAGCTCCTCGCCGGCCGTGATCCTGGCCCACCTCGCCGCGCACACCTCCCGCATCCGGCTCGGTTCGGGCGGGGTCATGCTGCCCAACCACGCCCCGCTCGCCGTCGCCGAGCAGTTCGGCACCCTGGAGGCGCTCGCCCCGGGGCGGATCGACCTCGGGCTCGGCCGGGCCCCGGGCACCGATGGCCGCACGGCCGCCGCGCTGCGCGGGCCCGGACGGCTCGACGAGGCCGCGGACGAGTTCCCCAAGCGGCTCGTGGAGCTCACCCGCTTCCTCGACGACGACTTCCCCGACGGGCACCCGTACGCCCGCGTGCACGCCGTACCGGGTCCGGTGCAAGGTCCCGCCGGACGGCCGCCGCTGTGGCTGCTCGGCTCCTCCGGCTTCAGCGCCCGGCTCGCCGGTGAACTCGGCCTGCCCTTCGCCTACGCCCACCACTTCTCGGCGGCCGGCACCCTGCCCGCGCTCGACCTCTACCGGCAGAGCTTCCGCCCCTCGGCCGTCCTGGACGCCCCCTACGCCGCCATCGGGGTCTCGGCGCTCGCCGCCGACACCGACGAGGAGGCTCGCGCCCAAGTGCTCACGGGCGCACTGTCGATGCTGCGGCTGCGCAGCGGGCGGCCCGGGCTGGTCCCGACGCCCCGGGAGGCGGCGGCGTACCCCTTCTCCCCGCCGGAGCGGGAGTTCGTGGACGGCTGGCTCGCGAACATCGTCCACGGCACCCCCGACGAGGTCCGCACCGGACTCGACGACCTCGCGAAGCGGACCGGCGCGGACGAGCTGATGCTGACCGCCAACGCCCACAGCGGGGCGGCCCGGTTGCGTTCGTACGGGCTCGTCGCAGATGCGTACGGCATGCCGGTGGAGGCACCCGCCGCTGATTGACCGCACGTGAACCGGGTTCGGCTGGTTCGTTGCGGAAACCGTGCGAGGGGCTGCCTGAAGGCAGCCTTAAACCGCTCGTCACCCGGGGTGGCGAGCGGTTTCTGATGTGCGCTCAGGTCTCTGACGAGGGCATTTGTGTCGAGAGTGGTCTAGTCCTTCTTTGGTCCGAACCATTGACGCGGAGCTGCGGTGATCGCTATCACTGCTCTCACCCGAACTCTTGCTCTCTCCTCCCACCCCACCGGAGGCAGTTCATGCACATCCGTAAACCCCTCATCGCTGCCGCCGCCACGGCCGCGCTGGCAGCCGGAGCGCTTGCCTCCTTCGCGGGACTCGGCACGGCCCAGGCCGCGCCCGCCGCGCCCGCCGCCGCGGCGGGCGGCGTCCGCATCGCCTACTACGACCAGTGGAGCGTGTACGGGAACGCCTTCTACCCCAAGCACCTCGACACCCGCGGCATAGCGGGCAAGCTGGACGTCATCAACTACTCGTTCGGCAACATCCACCCGACCGACCTCACCTGTTTCGAGGCGAACAAGGCGGCGGGCGACGACAACAACCCCAACGCCGGTGACGGCGCGGGGGACTCGTACGCCGACTACCAGAAGTCCTTCAGCGCGGCCGACAGCGTGGACGGCGTCGCCGACACGTGGAACCAGCCGATCGTGGGCGTCTTCAACCAGTTCAAGGAACTGAAGGCCAAGTACCCGCACCTCAAGATCAACATCTCGCTGGGCGGCTGGACCTACTCGAAGTACTTCCACGACGCCGCCAAGACCGACGCCTCCCGCAAGAAGTTCGTCGCCTCCTGCATCAAGCAGTACATCAAGGGCGACCTCCCGGTGGAGGGCGGCTTCGGCGGCCCCGGCACCGCGGCCGGCATCTTCGACGGCATCGACATCGACTGGGAGTACCCCGGCTCCTCCGGCGGCCACCTGGGCAACCACTACGGCCCCGAGGACAAGCAGAACTTCACCCTGCTGCTCCAGGAGTTCCGCAAGCAGCTCGACGCCGAGGGCGCGGCCAACGGCGGCAAGAAGTACCTGCTGACGGCGGCGCTCCCGGCCGGCCAGGACAAGATCAAGTACATCGAGACGGACAAGATCGGCGCGTACCTCGACTACGCGAACATCATGACGTACGACATGCACGGCGCCTGGGACGGCGACGGGCCCACCTACCACCAGTCCCCGCTCCAGCCCTCGGCGGCCGACCCGACCGACCCGATCGCCCCGGGCACCGAGAAGTACAGCATCGACAACGCCATCGACTCCTGGATCGACGGCAACGCGGCCTACGGCATCGCGGGCGGCTTCCCCGCCGACAAGCTGACCCTGGGCTACGAGTTCTACTACCGCGGCTGGAAGGGCGTCCCGGCGGGCACCACGGGCGGCCTCGCCCAGAGCGCCACCGGCGCCTCCGCCGCCCGGCCCACCAGCCAGCAGGCCGGCATCGCGCTCTACAAGGAGCTCGGCGGGATCGTCGACAACCCGGCGACCACCTTCTGGGACGACCGGGCCAAGGCCTCGTACTTCTACAAGGACGGCGAGTTCTTCACCGGCCTGAACCAGCGGTCCATCCAGGCCCGCGTCGACTACGGCAAGCAGCGCGGCCTCGCCGGCGCGATGATGTACTCCCTGCTCGGCCTGGACGCCAACACCACGCTGCTGAACCAGATCTCGGACGCCCTCGGCTCCACCACGCAGCCGCCGGTCACCACGCCGCCGACGACGACCCCGCCCACCACGACCCCGCCGACCACGACGCCGCCCACGGGCTGCGGTTCGACCCCGGCGTACGTCGCGGGGACGATCTACACCGCGGGCAACGAGGTCTCCCACAACGGCCGCAAGTGGAAGGCCCAGTGGTGGACGCAGAACGAGACACCGGGCACCACCGGTGAATGGGGTGTCTGGAAGGACCTCGGCGCCTGCTGATCGCCCCCCACCCCGCGCCGAGCGCACCCCGCCCCGCACCCCGGCATCCCCGGTGCGGGGCGGAGGTGTGTCACATGGTTGTGGGATTCCGGACACCGGTGCGTGTCGGGCCCGTTACGCTCGGCTACACGGCCGAATCCGGCTCCGACTCTGCCTCTGCTTGGGGGTGACCGTCCCATGGTCCAGGCCCGCGATCTCGATCCCAGCGCCTCACCGCTGGACTACTACGGCTACGAACTGCGTCGCCTGAGAGAGGCGGCGGGGCTGAAGCAGCAGCAGTTGGGCGACATCATCTACTGCACGGGCTCGCTGATCGGCCAGGTGGAGAACACGAAGCGGGTGCCGACCCGCGACTTCTCGGAGCGGGTGGACGCGGCGCTGGGCACGGACGGCACGTTCTCCCGTCTGGTGGGGCTGGTCCTGCGGAGCGTGCTGCCGAGCTGGTTCCAGGCGTACGCCGAGATGGAGGCCAGGGCCACATACATCTCCACGTTCCAGGCGCAGCTCGTGTATGGCCTGCTCCAAACCGAACCGTATGCCCGGGCGGTGCTCGGCGCATGGAATGAGAAAGATCTCGACGCGAGGGTGGCTGCCCGCATGGAGCGGCAGCGGATCCTAGACGGCGAGAACCCGCCACTGATGTGGGTGGTGCTGAGCGAGGCCGTGTTGCATCAGGAGATCGGCGGCCAGGAGGTCATGCGGAACCAACTCGCCCACTTGCTGGCCCTGCGGAGGCGGGAGTGGGTGAAGGTGCAGATCCTTCCCTTCGAGGCGGGCGCGCATGCGGGGCTGCCAGGCTCATTCACCATGCTGCGTTTCGATGGCGACCCGGACCTTGTCTATACCGAGGACTTTGTCCAGGGTCATATGACGGCCAATCCACAGGCTCTCAGGGAAGGTTCGCTCCGTTACGATCACATGCAGGCCGCCGCGCTCTCCGTGGAGGACTCGGCGGCACTCATCGCCCGCGTAATGGAGGAGCGCTATGGACACCAACCAGTACCTGACGGGCGCAAAGTGGCGTAAGTCCTCGTACAGCTCGGACACTGGCGGCGAATGTGTCGAGTGCGCCCCGCTCGGCACCGCCGCCTGGCGCAAGGCTTCGTACAGTGGCGACACCGGCGGCGATTGCGTCGAGGTCGCCTCCCAGCCCTGCCTGGTGGGCATCCGGGATTCCAAGAACCCGGAAGGTCCCGCCTTCACCGTGGCCCCGGAGGCGTTCACCACCTTCGTCCGCAGCCTCTGAGGCAGCAAAGGTGGGGGCGGGGAGCAGCTCCGCGCAGCGGCTCCCCGCCCCCACCACGCGGGCCGTCAGCGCGCCTTCGGGTCCCTGTGGCAGTAGGCCCACATCCCTGCCACGGCGATGACCGCCGTGTACAGGCAGAACACCACGGTCGCTGCCGAGGGCGACAGGTGAGAGCCGACGAGTGCCCGCACGAAGGACTGGTCGTCGCCGGAGTAGGCGGAGGCATCGGTGAGCATCGCCCGGCCGGCAGCGAAGGGCAGCCAGTTCCCCACACCGTCGAGGCCCGGCAGATGTCCGAGCAGTCCGCCGACGATTCGCTCGCCGATCAGCGGCCACAGGACCAGGACGAGGACGGGAACGACCCGGCTGCGCAGCAAGGCGATCAGAGCCATGCACAGCAGCGCCCAGCACCCCATCCAGAGGACGAACCGGCCGGCCGGCGCCAGGACCTGGGTCCAGGCCGGCTGTGAAATACCGGAGACGGCCAGAGTCGCCGCGTAGGACAGCGCTCCCAGCAGGGTGCTGGCGGCTGCCGCGGCGGACCCGACGGTGAAGCCGACCGCGCATTTCGCCGCGTAGGCGGTGCGGCGCCCGTTCACGGCCAGCCAGGTCGTCCGCGCGGCGCCGGTGACCAGGTCGGTGGAGACCGGACCCGTACCGAGGACGAGCATGAAGAAGCCCAGGGCCGGGATCTGGGTGGCGAGTGGTGCCCAGGTGATCGAGTCCGCCGCTGTCGCCGGGCTGGCAGCGCTCTGTGCGTCGAGGTCCAGGATGACGGTGAGGCCCGTCAGCAGACTGAGCAGGGTGACGACGCCGAGCAGGATCCAGGTCGAGCGCAGAGCGGCCAGGTGCCGCCATTCGTACCGGCAGGCCCTGGAGAACGCGAGGGCGGGTGCGACGGGCGCAGGGGTCTTCGTCGTGGCGGGTGTCACGAGATCTTGAACTCCTCTTCCGCGACTTCGAGGTAGAAGTCCTCCAAGGAGGGTTTCTCCTCGTGAAGCCAGTACAGGGGTACCCCCGCCTTCAGCGCGAGCTCGCCGATCCGTACGCGGTCCAGGCCGGTGATGGTGGCGTTCTGTCCGCCAGTGGGTTCGAGGTGCCCGCCGTGTGCCGCGATCACCGCGGACCACTCATATTCAGCCAAGAAGGGGATGCGGGGCGGGCCGGTCGGGCTGTGCGGCGGCCGAGGCCGTGGCCGCCACCTGGCGGCCGATCATGCCGGCGATCACGTCGGGGGCCACCGCGCGCGAGTAGAGCCAGCCCTGGCCGGTGTCACAGCCGACGCGCCGCAGCCGGGCCGCCTGCCCGGCCGTCTCCACGCACTCCGCGGTCACCGTCAGGCCGAGCCGGTGCGCGAGCTGGACCAGGGCCTCGACGATGGTCTCGTCGGCCGGATTCGGGTGCGTGCCCTCCTCGTAGCGGAAGCCCCGTACGAAGGAGCCGTCCAGCTTCAGTACTGAGACCGGCAGCCGGCTGAGGTAGGCGAGGTTCGAGTAGCCGGTGCCGAAGTCGTCGATGGCGATCCGCACCCCCATGTCGCTCAGCGCCTGGAGGGCCTGCAGCGGCCGGCCGGCCGAGCCCATCACCGCCGACTCGGTCAGCTCCAGCTGCAACAGCTGCGGCGCCAGGCCCGTCTCGGCCAGGATCTCCGCGACATCGCCCACCAGGTCCGAGTCCCACACCTGCCGCACGGCGACGTTGACCGACACGAAGACCGGCGCGTCGCTGGGCTGTTCGATCTGCCAGCGGCGGGCCTGCCGGCAGGCGGTCCGCAGCACCCACTGCCCCAACTGGACGATGGATCCGTCCTCTTCCGCAATTCCGATGAACCGATTCGGCGTCAGCGTGCCGAACTGCGGGTGGTTCCAGCGCACCAGGGCCTCGACCCCGCGCAGCGCACCGCTCTCCAGGTCCACCAGCGGCTGGTACTCCAGCGCGAACTCCCCCCGCTCCACGGCCGGCCGGAGCGTGGAGCTGAGCGCCTGCCTCGTCATGCGGTGCGCGTTGCGCTCCGGGTCGAAGAGGGTCCAGCGGGCCTTGCCGTCCGCCTTGGCCCAGTACAGGGTCGTGTCGGCGGCCTGCATCAGCCCGGTCGCCGAGGTGCCCTCGGCCGCCCGCTCCACCACCCCGATCGACGCGGAGACCGACAGCCGCTGCCCGGCCAGGTCGAAGGGCTCCTGAACGGCGGTCAGTACGCTGCGCGCCAGGTCCGCGAGCTGCTCGGTGCCGGTGGAGTCCTCGACCAGCAGGGCGAACTCGTCGCCGCCGAGCCGCGCGACCAGGTGCCCGCCGGTGCGCCCGTATCCGGACTGGTCGGCGCACTGGGTCAGGCGGGCGGCGACGGCGGTCAGCAGCCGGTCGCCGACCCGGTGGCCGAGGGTGTCGTTGACGGCCTTGAACCCGTCGAGGTCCAGGTAGCACAGCCCGATCCGGCCGGTGCCGCCGCCGTGGTCGTACGAGGAGGCCTCCAGGGCGGCGGAGAGCCGCTCGAAGAACAGCGCCCGGTTGGGCAGCCGGGTGACCGGGTCGTGCATCTGGAGGTGCCGCAGCCGGGCCTGGAGGTCGCGCCGGTCGCTGATGTCCGAGACGGACAACAGGACGTCCCCCGTCCCCGGTACGGGCCCGAGCGTGACCTCGGTCCACAGCGAGTGCCCGTCGGGGTGCTTGAGGCGGCGGGTGCAGCGCAGCCGGGCCTGCCGGCCCCGCAGCACCTCCTGGTACGCGGCCCAGGTGCGGGCCTCCGCGGCCAGGTCCACCAGGTCGGCGGCGCACCGGTGGACGAGCGCGTGCGGCTCGCTGCCCAGCAGCCCGGCGAAGGCCTGGTTGGCGGCGACCACGTAGCCGTCGCGGTCCACGACCGCCATGGCGAGGTGGGCCGCGTTGAAGGCGGCCCGGTAGTCGCGCAGCTCGGACTCGGTGGCGCGATAGGACGCCCCCGAATTGGCTGAAATGCCGGAGGTCGACGGCACTGCCGGCACTGCCGTGTGACGCTCCGTAATGGCCGATCGGATGCTGTCGGCCGCCGAACCGGTTCCTTCTGAGGTTCCGCTCACCGTTGGCTCCCGCAGTGTTCGTGAGTGTCCGTGCAGGAAAGTCTGCCGATCATAGAGGCTGCCGGGAGGCCCTATCCAGCGGCGTCGCCGCGCGGGACGCGGGAGTTCGGTGCGATGACGGATCGTCGGACCAAGATCGCTTGATCGTTTCTGCGCGGCTGTGAGCATGCGAAGGCCCCTGCTGATCTCGGGTGATCGGTCGTGACGTTCTGTAGGCAGGTGCGTGAAGTCCAGGGGTCACCGGCTTGCCGTATTGCTCACTCGTGTGGGGCAGCGGAACAGGGCATGAGTAAGACAAGCGCCTCAAGGTGGCTAAACAGGTACGAATCCACCACCGGAGGTCGATGTGGCGCGACAGCAGACACCCGGGGGAGTGGACCGCTCCCGCATCCGAAGTACCGCTGCGGCGCTCACCTCCCTCTCGGCGCTCGCCGCCATGTCGCTCGTCGCGGGGCCCGCGGTGGCCGATTCCGGAGCCGGACCCTGCGCGCTGACCCGTACGGCGGCGCACCACTCCCTGGGCCTGGACAGCTGGAACGGCGCCTACCCCAAGCCCGAGCGCACACTCAACGCGGTCATGGTCTTCCTCTCGTTCCCCGACCACCGCAGCGCCCTCACCCCCGAGGACATCGCCGGCGACTACTTCCCCGCCACCAGCGACTTCTTCGAGCAGGCCTCGTACGGGCGGTTCCGCCTGGCCCCGCACCCGCAGAAGCGGTGGATCCGGATGCCCAAGCCGTCCACCGCGTACGGGATAAGGCGTGACTGGGCCCCCGAGAACCGGGCGGCCTACCTGCGGGACGCGGTCGCCGTCGCCGACGCCGAAGTGGACTTCGGCGCGTACGACGTCGTCTACTTCGTCGCCGACCCGGACGCGCCCGGAGTGGACTCCGATGCCACGAAAGTCGTGAACTTCGACCGTCCGATCGTCGCGGACGGCGCGGAACTGCGCCGGATCGTCACCGTTTTCGAGCGCCACCCGCCGGACCACAACGTGCTGGCCCACGAGACCGGCCACGTCTTCGACCTCCCCGACCTCTACCACCGGCCCACGGACGGCAAGGGCGACTGGGACACGTACGTCGGGGACTGGGACGTCATGGGCAGCCAGTTCGGGATGGCCCCCGACCTCTTCGCCTGGCACAAGTGGAAGCTGGGCTGGCTGGACGCCTCCCAGGTGGACTGCGTGCAGTCGGGCTCCTCGCTGCACACCCTCCAGCCGCTGGCGCAGGCCCCGCCGAGCGGCGGCACGGGCGGGACCCGGCTCGCGGTGATCCGTACGGGCCCCGGCAGCGCGATCGCCGTCGAGGCGCGGGGCTCCGCCGGCAACGACGGGGACACCTGCACAGAAGGGGTCCTGGTGTACCGGGTGCGCAACGAGGCGGCGTCGGGCGGCGGCCCCATCGAGGTGCTGGACGGGCATCCGTCGACGGAGGCGTGCTGGGACCGCTCGGTGTACCCGCCGCTGGCGGACGCGCCGCTGGAGGTGGGCCAGACGTACACGGTGCCGGGGGAGCGGATCACCATCGAGGTGGCGGACCGGACCCGGTCCGGCGCGTACACGGTGAAGATCACGACATGAGCGCGGCATGCCCCGGCATGCCCCGGCATGCCCCGGCATGCCCCGGCATGCCCCGGCATGCCCCGGCATGACGAAGAAGGCCCCCACTCGCGTGGGGGCCTTCTTCCGTCTGTGCGCCGCCAGGGACTCGAACCCCGGACCCGCTGATTAAGAGTCAGCTGCTCTAACCAACTGAGCTAGCGGCGCCTGCTGACGTTGTAGACATTAGCAGGAGGATCCGCGGAACGAAAAATCGATATCCCCAGGTCCGGTCGGTGCGGGGCTGCGGGATGCCCGTACGAAGGCCCAGAGCAGGGCCTCCGGCCCGGGAAGCCACGGCTCGCGCGCGTCGGGGGCCACGAGCCACCGGGAGGGGCCGGGGGCGGCGGCCAGCGGCGGCACGGTGACGGCGTCGCCGCGGCCGTGGCACAGGGGTGCCGGGGCGGTACGGGAACCTCCCCACTCCTCCCACGCCAGCAGGGCGGGCAGCCGGTGGGCGCTGCCGGGGGCGGCGAAGATCAGCATCCGGCCGCGGTGCACGGCGACCGGGCCGGAGCCGGGGCCCTGCGCCCAGAGCAGGTCCAGGACGCGGCGCCCGAGGACGAGCGGGACGTTGACGACGTCGAAGGCGTTCCCGCAGGGCAGCGTGGCGGGCGCGGTGGGCCGTGCCTGCCATCGCGCGAGGGTGTTCTGCGGGTGGGCCGAGGCCGAGGCGAGCCAGGCGGCGCCCTGCGGGGTGACGTGGGTGGCGGGCGCGGTGCGCGGGGTGCGGGGGCAGCAGCCGGTCGTCGTCATATGCCAAGGTCTACCGCCCGTAGTGGTCCGCTCTCGACGAGTTACCGAAAACCGGGACGGGGCGGGGTGGGTTGCGTTATGTTGCCCCCCGCGCAAGGTGCGGCGCCGCTGCTGGGGCGCTGCCCCGGACCCCGCGCCTGAGGCGCGGGGCCCGGCCCGCCGTTACGGCGTGCCGATCTGGCGTTGGAGGGACTCGCCGAATTCGATCATCTTGCGGGCGTAGTCCTCGGTCCAGTCCGCCTGCTCGGCGATCACCGCGGGCGACAGCCGGTCGAAGCGCGACGGATCCGCCAGCTGGGCCGCCGCCAGGGCCTGGAACTCCACCGCCCGATCCTGCGCGGCCCGGAACGCCAGCGTCAGCTCGGTCGCACGGGCCAGCAGCTCCCGCGGGTCCTCGATCGACTCCAGGTCGAAGAAGTGCTCCGGATCCGCCGCGGCCTCCGAGGGCTCGAAGAGCAGCGGCGCCGGCCGTAGCCGCCGCTCGGTCCGCTCGGGCTCTGCCATCCGTGTCCTCCTGCTGCGCGTGCGAAATCCTCCCCGGCCACCGTCCATTGTCCAACGCCGCGCAAGACCGCACCGCCCTGGGTGCGAACATCCGTACGGCCGATGAGGCGCGAGAGCGGACCGGCGGGCCCCGTGGCGGAGGAGTCGCTCAGGCGATCGACCGGCGCGCTCCGCTCACGCCGTGACGGGCTCTGCGGCGCGCTGCTCGGCCAGCTCGGCCACGTCGTCCAGTACGCCGGCCAGCTCGGCCGCGAGCGCCTCCGGAGCCTGGAACCCCTCGGGGCCGACCAGCTTGGGGATGCCCGGGATCGCCACGGACCGCTCGGCGGGCAGCATGCCGAGCCGGGTGAGCACCGGCAGCAGCATCTCGGCGGCCGGGGCCCCGCCGGTGGGGCCGGCGCTGTAGCTGACGATGCCGACCGGCTTGCCCCGCCACTCGTTGTAGAGGAAGTCGATGGCGTTCTTGAAGGGGGCGGTGAAGCCGCCGTTGTACATCGGCAGGACGAAGAGGAAGGCGTCGGCGGAGTCGACCAGGGCGCTCCAGTCGCGGGTGTGCTGGTGGGCGTAGTTCCCGGTGGAGGCGTATTCGGGCTCGTCCAGGAACGGCAGCGCGATCTCGGCGAGGTCGACGGGGGTGACCTCGAAGCCGCCGCGCTCGCGGGCCCGCTCGGTGACCCAGCGGGCGAGGGGCCGGCCGGAGGAGGTGGGGCGGGTCGCGGCGGAGATGACGTGGAGACGGGTCATGCTGTGGACTCCCGGTCGGTGCGGTTGTTGATGTGTCACCTATCAAAGCCGAAATGTGGGTGACGTGTCAACCAGGTAGATGATGTGTCACCGATCTGGCTAGAGTGCAGATATGACCCCCGTCCCCGCACCCGAACCCCGCTGGCTCACGGAGCCCGAGCAGGACACCTGGTACGCGTGGCGGCGGATGTTCCCGCTGGTCAACGCGGAGATCGCGCGGGACCTCAGCCAGGACAGCGGGCTCTCGGAGGCCGATTACGACGTCCTGTCGGTGCTCGGCTCCACGGAGGGCCACCGGATGCGGATCAGCGCGCTGGCCGAGCTGATGCAGTGGTCGCGCAGCCGGCTGTCCCACCAGCTCACCCGCATGGAGCAGCGCGGCCTCGTCCGCCGCGAGGAGGTGGCCAGCGACGGCCGGGGCGCGGAGGTGGTCCTCACCCAGACCGGCGTGACGACGATCACCGAGGCGGCCCCGCTCCACGTCGAGTCGGTCCGCCGGCACCTGATCGACGTCCTGACGCCGGAGCAGCTGCGCACCCTGGCCGAGGTGGGCGAGGTGCTCCGCGCCCGGATGGGCGTCCAGCGGAAGGCGTGAGCCCGACGCGGCCTACGGACGCCAGCGCACCCGGTGTTCCGCCAGGTGGGCCAGGACCGAGTGGTTCGCCTCCCAGCCGTCCGGGCTGTATTCATCGGCCGCCTCCGGCGGCGTGCCGGACTCCGTCCGGCGATCGGGCGGGCGCGGGCCTCACGGACGCCAGCGCACCCGGTGTTCCGCCAGGTGGGCCAGGACCGAGTGGTTCGCCTCCCAGCCGTCCGGGAACTTCACCGTCACCCCCAGCTGCACCGGCTCCGTCGAGGGATGGTCGTCCAGCAGTTCGGCTATGCCCGCCCGGGCCACCACCACGCACGCGTGCCGGTGCCGGGAGGCCAGGACGCACAGCCGGCCCGTCTCCAGATGGAAGGCCGTCGCGTCCGGGCGCCCCGACAGCGGGTGGAGGACCACCGTGAGGTCGTACTCGCGGCCCTGGAGCCGGTTCGCGGTGTCCACCGTGACCCCCGCGACCCCGAGCGAGGCCAGCGCCGCGCGGACCGAGGCCGCCTGGTCGCGGTGGGCGGTGCCGACGGCGATCCGGTCGGCCGTCAGCGGGGACGGCCCCGAAGACTGCTCGTCGGAGGTCACCGCCCCGCGGTCCAGCGCGCGGCGGACCACCAGGGCCACCGCCCGAACCGCCTCCGGATCGGTGCGCGGGGTGTGCCGCGCCGGCAGCTCCAGCAGGCCCCAGCCCGCCTCGGCCGCCTCGTCGAGCACCCGGTCCGGACCCGATCCGTCCGAGGGGACCCCATACGACAGCCGCCGCTCGCCCGGTCCCGTACCGCTGCGGAACTGCGTGTACGGGTAGAACGCGCGGGACACCAGCGGCGCCGCCGTCGCCGGGAGCCGCCAGGACACCGGCAGCCGGTGCTGCGGCAGCCGCGGGTTGTGCGCGAGCAGGGTGCTCACCGCCGACGCGGACGGGTCGTAGGACAGGCCCGCCCACTGCTCCGCGCCGACCACGCTGAAGGGGTCCAGCTGCCCCGGGTCGCCCACGAACAGCGCCCGCTCGAACAGCCCGGCCACGGCCAGCAGCGCGTCCGAGCGCATCTGGTACGCCTCGTCGACGATGGCGTGCTGCCAGGGCTCGACGTCCTTGACGTAGGCCCACTTCGCCGCGGTGGAGAGGGTGATCGGCAGCTCCGCGAGGTCCCCCGGCTTGGCCGAGAGGGTGACCGAGGGCAGCTCCCGCAGCGCCGGATCGTACGCGTCCCCCTCACTGCTGTGCAGCCGGCCGACCCTCAGCTCCGGGTCCTTGTCGGCCAGGCGCAGCACCAGGTCGTCGACCTGCGCGTTGGTCTGCGCCACCACCATCAGCCGGCGCCCGGCCGCGGCCAGTTCCCGGGCCGCGCGGACCACGAGCGTGGACTTGCCGGCTCCGGGCGGGGAGTCGACGACCACGCCCCGCTCGGCCCCGTGCAGGGTGTCGTGCAGGATCGCGGCGGTCGCCCGCGCGGCCTCCGCGGCCGGGTCGAAGGAGGAGGCGGCGGAAGCGGCGGAGGCGGCGGCGGTCGCGTTCACAGCAAGTCCTCGTCGGTCACGGCGTCGGGCAGGGGGACGGCGCTCAGGTGCCCGGGCGGGCCGCCGTGGGTCCACGGGGTCTGCTCGGGATCGGGGAGCTTCGGGCCGCCGCGCGCGTCGTGCTCGAAGAGCGTCCAGCACACCCGGTCGCCCTTCTCCGGCACCGAGCCGGGCTCCGGGTCCCGGCCGCGGCCCATCTTGTCGAGGAGCCGCAGCACCAGCTGCCCGTCCTCCTCCCAGCGTACGAACCGGGCGCTCTGCGGCCGCCCGTCCAGCGAGCGGAACACCTTGCCGCCGCCCCCGTCCGCGAGCTGCGGCCGGTCCTCCGTCGCCACCGTCACCAGCGGGCGCGGGCTCGGCCGCTTCGACTCCGTCCACTCCATCACCACCTCGGTGACCTCCCCGGCGAAGGCCTCGCCCGCGAGGCGCCGGCCCGCCATCACCAGGGGGTCGTCCAGCGCCTCCTGGGCGTCGAGCCGCACCTGCTCGGTCTCCCGCGTGGCCAGCTTCTGGGCCGCCGTCACCGCGTCGTCGCGGCGCGGTTGCGGCGGCTCGCCCGCCCGTACGCGGTCCCGGTGGCCGGTGTACGACCAGCGGTCGCGCGTCCAGCGCTCCTCCGCGCGCTCGCCCGGCGGCAGGGCGCGCAGCAGGTCCAGCGACTGCCACACCGCCCGCCAGGTCGGCCGCATCTGGTCCAGGACGAGCTCGCGCACCACCCGCTCGGCGCGCTCCACGGCGCCCGGGTCGCCCGCCGAGCGCGCGGCGTCGTACCGGGACACGGCGGGGGCCAGCAGCTTGTTGTCGAAGGCCGGGTCGGTGGCCGGTCCGGCGGGCGGGACCAGCAGCCGGCCGTCGCGGTCCCGGCCCAGCTCGGCGCGCAGGGCGGCCTCCGCGCCCGACGCTCCGTCGGGCGGGCTGATCCAGGCGAGCAGCGCGCCCAGGTGCTGGTCCTCCAGGTTGCTCTGGCCGGTGGCCCAGTGCCGCGACAGCAGGTCCGTCGCCGACAGCAGCATCGAAGAACCCGGCACCCGCGAGCGCTCGGCGAGGTGCGTGAACCAGCGCCCCAGCATCGGCACGCGCGCGGGCGCCGGATACGGATTCTCCGGATCCTCCTCGGCCGTCCGCCGGAACCGCATCGAACGCCCCAGCAGCCGTACGTACTCGATGCCCGCCCGGCTCGGCACGATGAGCTGCGGTGCGTCCACGCACAGCTCGGTCTCGACCTTGACCCGCTTGCCGGTCTCCGGATCGGTCTCGCTGCGCTCGGCCGGCTCCACCTCGTCCGCGTACGCGTCGATGTGGGCCAGAACGTGGACCGCCAGGTCCGCGAGGAACGCCCAGCGCTGGTCCCGGTCGCGCGGCTGGGGTATCACGAAGACCCGCGGTTCGTGGCGGTCGGTCCCGACCAGGGCGCCCAGCGGAGCGCCGGTCTCGCCGGCCGTGGTGAGCGGCACGAAGACCATCGGGTTCTCGCTCAGGTGGCGGTGACGTACGGTCGCGAGCGGCTGGGCGCGGCCCGCGCGGACGGCCTCCAGCCGGGCCAGGGTGCTCAGCAGGGGCATTCGGGGGTCTCCAGGACGTGGTGCGGGGGACGGGCGGCGGCCAGCTCCAGGGCCTCGGCGCGCAGCCGGGCCGCGCGCCGCAGCGCGGCCGCGGTCGGGTCCTCGTCGCAGCCGGCCCCGGTGGCCGCCGCGAGGGCCTCCTCGACGGTGGTCAGCGCGCCCAGCTCACCCCGTACGGAACGGCCCAGCGCGGTCACCTCGTCGGCGGCGCGGGCCCGGTCCCGGCAGTGGAAGGCCAGCTCGCAGGCGGCCAGGCACTCGGGGGCGTAGGCGGCGTCCACCGCGGACACCGCCTCGGACAGTTCCTCGGGGGTGCGCGCCGGGTCGAAGCTGAGCCCCTCGGGCAGCGCCGCGGCCAGCTCCTCGACCCGGGTCAGCCGCTCCAGCTGGCGCCGGGTCACCGAGCGCTCGCGGCGGATGTCGACGGGCGAGGCGGTGGGCAGGTTGGAGAAGTCCTTGGGGCAGACCAGCAGCACGGTGTGCCCGACCTCGGCGCCGTCCAGCTTCTCGGCGGTCTTCTCCAGGGCCAGGACGTAGACGGCGGCCTGACGGGCGGCGGCGCCGACCTTCGCGGCGTCGGCCGCCCCGTCGATCATCGGGAACGACTTGATCTCCACCACGGTCCAGCGGCCGTCGGGATGTACGACGACGGCGTCCGGCTCCAGGTAGGCCGGGGAGCCCGCCACCTCCAGGGCCAGCATCGGGTGGTCCAGCAGGGTCCAGGCGCCGGTGTCGTGCCCGGCGGCGGTCGCCTCGCGCAGGGCGAGCGCCGTCCGGGCGGCGCGGCCCTCGGGCCCGGCGGCGGTGAGGTCGGGGACGCGGGCGCCCGGCCCGGGGGCCTCGGCGGCGGCGTCGAGGTGCCCGTGGACCAGCCGCAGGAGCTCGGCTCCGCCGTCGCCCTTGACCTTGGCCTCGAAGGAGTTCCCGCGGACTATGGCGAACTGCGACTGCCCGAAGGAGGCGGGGGAGCCGAGGGCCGCGGCGAGCGCGGTCTTGTCCACTCCGGCCCCGTCGAGCAGGGCGCGTCTGCCGCAGCCGGGATTGGCGGCGAGGGCCGCCAGCGCCCGGGCGTCGAGCGGACGGGGCGGCACGGCGGGGCCGCGCAGGCCGGCGAGCCGCTGGCGCAGTGTGGTCGGCTGCGCGGGGCTGCTGCTGGGCGGGTAGGAGCTCACCCGCGGAAGTGTCCCATCCGCCACTGACAACCGTGGACTTAGCGCGAAACGGTCCGGCAACCACGTCATGGATGATGGGGGCGAACGCCGGAACGCCGCAACGCCGGAACGACGGAACGACGAACATCGCACGGGAGAATCCCCATGGCCCCCCGCATCCTGCTGGCCCGCCACGGCCAGACGGCGTGGTCCGAGCTCGGCAAGCACACCGGACGCACGGACGTGCCCCTGCTGGAGGAGGGCAAGCGGGGTGCGAAGCTGCTCGGCGAGCGGCTGGCCCGCGACCCGTGGAAGGGCCTGCCCGGCATGGAGGTCCGCACCAGCCCGCTGGTCCGCGCGAGCGAGAGCTGCGACCTGGCGGGCTTCGGTGCCCAGGCGGATCCGTGGGACGCCCTGCTGGAGTGGGACTACGGCGACTACGAGGGCATGACCCCGGCCGAGATCCAGGCGGTCCGGCCCGGCTGGCTGATCTGGCGCGACGGCGTCCCGGGCGGCGAATCCGTCGCCGACGTCGCGGCGCGCGCGGACAAGGTGGTCGCCTGGGCCCGCTCGGCGGAGCGCGACGTCCTGGTCTTCGCCCACGGCCACATCCTGCGCACCCTGGCCGCCCGCTGGCTCGGCTTCGAAGCCTCCTTCGGCGCCCGCATCCGCCTGGAGCCCACCTCCCTCTCGGTCCTCGGCTGGGCCTACGGCGCCCCCGCCCTGGAACGCTGGAACGACACGGGCCACCTGGACGCGTAGCGCTGGCTTCGGCGGGTGGGCTCGCTTCGGCGGAGCCCGCCGGTGGGGGTCGGTCCGTGGGGCCGCGCCGGGGTGTCTCCTCGGCTCGCGCCTGCGGGCATGTCCCGGCTGTGCGGGGTGGTTGCGCGCTCGTCCTGCGGGGACACCCCGCCACGTCCCCACTCCCCTCCGCCCGGGACCCGCGAAGGGGCTCCCCCGCACGGTCGAAGTCGCCTGTGGGGCGGGGACACGCAGGAGGGTCCCCGCAGGACGAGCGCGCAACCCAGGCCGCACGACTGGACCACGGCCGCAGGCGCGAGCCGAGGAGACCCTCGTGCGGGGCCCCGCCCCACACCTGCGCACCGCCAAGTCCCGCAGGGGTCCGGCCCGAGCCGCACACCGCCGGGCAGCCCGCAGGGACACCGCGCGAGCCGAGGAGATCCTCGTGCGGGGCCCCGCCCCACACCCCGCACCGCCAAGTCCCGCAGGGGGCCGGCCCGAGCCGCACACCGCCGGGCAGCCCGCAGGGACACCGCGCGAGCCGGGGAGATCCTCGTGCGGGGCCCCGCCCCACACCTGCGCACCGCCAAGTCCCGCAGGGGTCCGGCCCGAGCCGTGTACCGCCGGGCAGCCCGCAGGGAAGCCGCGCGAGCCGAGGAGATCCTCGTGCGGGGCCCCGCCCCACCCGCACCGCCCGGCCCCGCGCGGGTTCGGCCCGTGGGGGGCGCCGTCAGACGGTCGCGTGTCGGGTCAGGAAGGCGCCCACGCGGGGAGAGCGCTGGTGCGGAACAAGCGCCTCGGCCGTCTGCGCGAGTTTGGACCGGATCCGGGTGGACTGGACCTCGGTCAGCAGGTCCAGCACCCGGCCCCCCGCCCAGGCGGCCTCGTCAGGGGCCCCCGCACGCGCCAGGTCACCGGCCAGTTCGGCGGTGTAGAGCGCCACGTTCCGGGCGAAGTGCGGATCCTGCAGGTCGGCCGCCCGCCGAGCGTGCCGGGCCGCGCGGGCGTGCTCCCCGAGCGCCGCCCAGCACCGCGCCTCCAGGGATTCCAGTTCCGCCTCGCCGAAGAAGGACATCCACTCGGGGTCGGCGTCCGCCCCGCCCCGGGAGAACTCCGTGTGGGCCCGCGCCAGCGACTCCTCGCAGGCCTTGCGGTCGGCCAGCCCCGCCCAGCCGCCGGCCTCCCGCAGCGCGAGCAGCGACAGCAGCCGCGGGGAACCGAGGGAGCGCGCGGCGCGGCGGCCCGCCTGTGCCGCCCGTACCGCCTCGCGGGAGCGCCCGCAGTCCCGGGCCAGGAAGGCCATGTTGCTGAAGGCGTGCGCCTCCAGGCCCGCGTCCCCCGAGACCCGGGCCGTCGCCAGGGCCTCCGCGTAGTGGGAGCGGGCGTCCTCGAAGCGGCCGGAGTCGTGGGCCAGCCAGCCGACCGAGACGGCCAGTTCGCCGGCGCCCGCGTGCAGCCGGTCCTCGGTGGACTGGCGGGTGGCCCCCGCGTCCAGCAGCGCGTAGGCCGTACGCAGGGGCTCCGCCGCCCTGCGGTAGAGGGAGTCGGCCCCGTGCCGGTCGTCCAGCAGCCGGATCTGGCGTACCGCGTCCTCGACGGCGGCGGCCTCGGCCTCGCCGGCGCGGGAGGGGAGCCGGCGGCTTTCGCCGAGCCGGGTGAGGCTGAGCGTCGCGGCCGCCACGGTCGCGGAGCCGCCCGCCATGAACGCGCGACGCAGCACGTCGCTCTCCTTGGCACTGGAAGGGGAACGGGGGGTGAGGACGGAGAAGGGCTCGCGCTGCGCCGCGCGGCCGCGGACGCTCTCGCGCGGGGAGAAGCCGAGGTCGGCCAGGGCCCGGCCGGGGAACATGTGGAGGAAGACCCGCTCGTACGCGTAGTTGGGGCAGCGGATCTCGCCGGACTCGACCCGGCCGATGTAGCGCGCGTCGCAGGAAACCGTTTCTCCGATCTCCTTCGCCGCCCGGCGCACCAGGGCCGCGAACTCGGCCGGGGAGTGCTGCCCGCGCAGCCGCCGGAAGGTGGAGTTGGGTGAGTGGGGGGACGCCGCCATGGACGTGACCTCTCTGGCAAGAAACCCAGCGCCGGCTGTGACAGATGAAGGTGGGATCCGGCGCGCTGAAGGTACCGCCAGCGAGGGGGTGTTCACGCGATGTTTGCCTACAAAAGGGATATCTCACCCGCGATCCGCCATGAACTGCCATCCTTTGCGGCGTCTTGCCGCCGCACCCGTTGACGTTCCCGTGCGTTGAACCCATGCGGATACGGATCGAGGAGGGGTTCCCTTGGTGGAGGGCGGCATGGAGAGCACTGGAACGAACACCGCGTCCGAGCCCGGCACGGCCCCGGATCTCGATCTGGTGACGGTGCCCACGCGGCAGGGTCTGGAGGCGGTGGACATCATCCGCCGCGCCGCCGGCCAGGCCAGCCCGGCCAGCCAGGCGGGCGGGGTCGGGCCCGTCCTGCACGACGGATCCGGCGACACCCTCGGCTTCCTCGTCCCGCCCGGCACCGCCGACGCCTGGGACCTCCCGGGCAGCGCGTGTACGCAGACCAACGGGCGCGGGATGCGCTTCGGCGACGCCGCCTCGCCCACCGCGGGCCCCACCGGGTGGCTCCTCCCGCCGGAAGCCGTCGGCCCGGTCACCGATCCCGAGGTGCTGCGCGCGGCGCTCGGCGAGGCGGCCCGGCTGATCGAGGCCGCCGACAACTGCCGCTGATCCGTCCGGGCCCCCGCCGCCCGTCACAATGGGGTGGTGGCAGGCAAGGACAGGAACAAAGGCAGCGACAAGGGCGGCAACAAGGCCAAGCAGCGCGGCCGCGGCAGCGCCGAGGCGATCGTCGGGCAGGTGGACGGCGGCCGGGCGGAGCTGGAGCCGGACCGCGAGCGCGCCGACGCCTGGACCCTGCTGATCGACGGGGCCCCGCAATCGCACGTGGACCTGGGCGATCCCGGATACCTGGACTTCGCCTACCAGCGGCGGATCGGCCACCTCATCGACCTCGTCGCGCCCGCCCGGCAGCCCCTGAACGTCGTACACCTGGGCGGCGGCGCCTTCACCCTCGCCCGCTACACCGCCGCCTCACGCCCCCGCTCCACCCAGCAGATCGTGGAGATCGACGCCGCCCTGGTGGCCTTCGTACGGGAACACCTGCCGCTGGACCCGCAGGCGCGGGTCCGGGTGCGTGCGGTGGACGCCCGGGCGGGCCTGGCCAAGGTGCCGGACGGCTGGGCGGACCTGGTGATCGCGGACGTGTTCAGCGGCGCGCGTACCCCGGCGCACCTGACGAGCGCCGAGTTCCTGGACGACGTACGCCGCGCCCTGGCGCCCACCGGGTGGTACGTGGCGAATCTCGCGGACGGTCCGCCGCTGACCCACCTGCGGAGCCAGATCGCGACGGCCGCGTCCCGGTTCACGCAGCTGGCGCTGGCCGCTGATCCGGTGGTGTGGCGGGGGAAACGTTTCGGCAATGCCGTCCTGGTGGCGGCCGACCGTGAGCTGCCCGTCGCGGAGTTCACCCGCCGGGTCGCGAGCGACCCGCACCCGGGCCGGGTCGAGCACGGCCGGGCGCTGGCGGACTTCGCGGGCGGCGCGGCCCCGGTCGCCGACGCCTCGGCGGTGGCCTCGCCGCAGCCGCCGCCCTCGGTCTTCCGGTAGCCGCGCCGGTTTCCCGGCAGGGTCCCGGCAGGGCCCCGGCAGGGTCCCGGTCCTCGCGGATGCAGATAAAGATCGGCCGGGTACTCCCGGTGGACGGCCGCCCTGCGTAGCCTGTGTATCCCTGGGAGGGCCGCCCCTTCTACGACGCGTTCAGGAGACGGCAAAAACGATGTCTGATTCCCCCGCAACGCCCGGTGCGCCGACGCCGGGCGCGCCCAGCACCGCCACCTCGGACTACACCCAGCGGCTCGCCCGCCTGGAGCAGTCCGGAATCAAGCGGCTGCTGCCCACGCAGGCGCCGTACCGGTGGAACCTGCAGCGGCTCCAGCTGGGCCGGGTCCTCGACGTCGGCTGCGGGCTGGGGCGCAACCTGCTCAACTGCGGCCCGGACAGCGTGGGAGTCGACCACAACCCGCACTCGGTGCAGACCTGCCGGGACCGCGGACTGAACGCCTACACCCCCGACGAGCTGGCTGCCGCCCCGGACTGCGGGCCCGGTTCCTTCGACAGCCTGCTGATCGCGCACGTGCTGGAGCACGTCGACGAGGAGCTCGCGGCCTCGCTGCTGGAGCAGTACCTGCCGCTGGTCAAGCCGGGCGGTTCGGTCGTCATGATCACCCCGCAGGAGCTCGGCTACCGCACCGACGCGACGCACGTCCGCTGGGTCGGCTTCGAGGAGCTGCGCGGCCACGCCGCCAAGGCCGGGATCGCGGTCCGGCGTACGTACTCCTTCCCCTTCCCCCGCACGATGGGCAAGGTCTTCCCGTACAACGAGTTCGTACTGGTGGGCACGGTCCCGGCCTAGCTAGGCCCTGTCCGGGCGTCCGGCGGATCATGGCCGGGCCATGATCCGCCGGTCCCGCGGTCCGCCGGACACCCCGGGCTACTGCTTGCGGGGCTGGTTGAAGCGCAGCATGTTGCCGGAGGGATCGCGGAAGGAGCAGTCGCGGACGCCGTACGGCTGGTCGACCGGCTCCTGCAGCACCTCGGCGCCCGCGGCGCGGATGCGCTCGAAGGTGGCGTCGCAGTCATCGGTGGAGAAGATGACACCGCGCAGCAGGCCCTTCGCGAGCAGTTCCGCCATGGCCTTCTTGTCGGCGGGCGAGGCGTTCGGGTCGGCGAGGGGCGGTTCGAGCACGATGTTCACATCGGGCTGCGACGGTGAGCCGACGGTCACCCAGCGCATCCCCTCGAAGCCGACGTCGTTGCGTACCTCCAGGCCGAGGACGTCCCGGTAGAAGGCGATCGCCTTGTCGTGGTCGTCGACGGCGATGAAGCACTGAGAGAGGTTGATGTCCATGCGCTCCACGCTATGAGCCGGGGGCCGCTTTCGCTTCTCCATTCCTGACCGGTCGCGTGTGGACCTTGGCGATGCAGGCCGGGATGGCCGCGCCCTCGTCGTGGCGGCGGGCCCGGTAGGCGCTCGGACTCTCGCCGACCAGCTCGGTGAACCGCGAGCTGAACGACCCCAGCGAGGTACAGCCGACCGCGAAGCAGACTTCCGTCACCGATAGGTCACCGCGCCGCAGCAGCGCCTTGGCCCGCTCGATCCGGCGCGTCATCAGGTAGCTGTACGGGGTCTCCCCGAAGGCGGCTCGGAAGCTGCGGGAGAAGTGGCCCGGGGACATGAGGGCGCCGCGCGCCAGAGCCGGAACGTCCAGCGGCTCCGCGTACTCGCGGTCCATTCGGTCACGGGCCCGGCGCAGCCGGACGAGGTCCTCCAACGTCACGCGACCACCATCCCACAGCCGTCCGACAGCGCCGGGCGGGATCCCGGGTCACGGGTCGACGATCTCGACCCGCGGCGGGTGGTCGTGCCACGTGCAGAACACCGACACCTCGCGGCCGTCCATGGTGAAGGTGACCCGGATCCAGAAGTCCTGCTTCCACACCTGCATCCGCCAGCCGGCCTCCGGGGTGGCCGAGACCAGCTCGGCCGAGGACGCCCCGAGGGAGAAGACGACCCGGCCGCCGGAGACCGGATAGGCCTGCACCTTCCCCGCATCCTGGCCCTCCGCCCGCTGGGAGGGGCGCGGGGTGGCCGAAGGCTTCTGGGACGACTTGCCGGGGGCGGCCCCGGTGGCCTGCGGCGCGGCCGGGGTGGAGGACCCGGAGGCCGACGACGACGGGGACGGGGACGCGGACTGCGGCGGCTGCGTGCGCTGCGTCGAGGAGGACAGCGGCTGAGTGGCCAGCGGCACCGCCAGCGGCGGATCGTAGGCCGTACCCGACATGACGGAGTGCACGCCCCACCACGACAGCGTCACCGCCGCCCCGGTCGCCAGCGTCCAAGCCATGGCATGAAGAAGTCCTCGTCGCATCAGGGCACATACTGCACCACCCGCCACAAGCGTGGCCCGACACCCCGCTGGGTCCTTCGGATGGACTACGGTGCGGGCCATGGCAAGTGTGCTCGTGGTCGAGGACGACCAGTTCGTACGTTCCGCCCTCATCCGGCACCTGACCGAGGCCTCGCACACCGTGCGGAGCGTCGGCACGGCCCTGGAGGCCCTGCGCGAGGTCGCGCACCACCGCTTCGACGTGGTCATCCTCGACCTCGGCCTGCCGGACCTGGACGGGTCGGAGGCGCTCAAGATGCTGCGCGGCATCACCGACGTGCCCGTGATCATCGCCACCGCGCGCGACGACGAGGCGGAGATCGTCCGGCTCCTCAACGACGGCGCCGACGACTACCTGACCAAACCCTTCTCCGTGGAGCACCTCTCCGCCCGCATGGCCGCCGTCCTGCGCCGCTCCCGGGCCGCGGCCGGGGCCGAACCTCCCTCGCGCGTCCTGCGCGTCGGCGGGCTCGCCATCGACCCGCTGCGCCGCCAGGCCGAGCTGGACGGGGCGGTACTGGACCTCACGCGGCGGGAGTTCGACCTGCTGGCCTTCCTCGCCGGGCGGCCCGGGGTGGTCGTGGCCCGGCGCGAGCTGCTCGCCGAGGTCTGGCAGCAGTCGTACGGGGACGACCAGACCATCGACGTCCACCTGTCCTGGCTGCGCCGCAAACTGGGCGAAACGGCCGCCCGGCCGCGCTACCTGCACACGCTGCGGGGGGTCGGGGTCAAGCTGGAGCCGCCGGCGTGAGGTGGGCGCTGGTCAAGGTGTGCCTCGCGGTCACGGCCATGGTGGTCGTGGCCTTCGCCGTACCGCTCGGGCTCGTCGTCCAGGAGATGGCCAGCGACCGGGCCTTCTCCAACGCCGAGCGGCAGGCCGCCACCATCGGTCCGACGCTGTCCATCACCACCGACCCGGTGCAGCTGCGCAAGGCGGTGGAGTCCACGCAGATGGGCGCGGCCCGGCGGATGGCCGTTCACGTGCCGGCGATGGGCGCCGACGCGCCCGTGCAGATCGGCGAGGGCTGGGCCGGCGAGCACGCCGTCGCGCAGACCCGGCGGATCGGGCGGGCCACGACGGCCTCGGTGGCGGGCGGCGGCTCGGCCCTGCTCCAGCCGACCGCGCTCGGGTCCGGGGACATCGCGGTGGTGGAGATCTTCGTACCGGAGAGCGAGGTCAGCAACGGCGTCGCGACCGCCTGGGTGGTGCTCGCGGGCGTCGGGCTGGCGCTGATCGTGGGCTCGGTGGGGGTCGCCGACCGGCTCGGCGCCCGGCTGGTCCGGCCGGCCGAGCGGCTCGCGGACGCCGCGCACCAGCTCGGGGAGGGAAAGCTCGGGGCGCGGGTGCCGGAGGACGGGCCGAAGGAACTGCGCTCGGCGGCCGTCGCGTTCAACGCGATGGCGGACCAGGTGGTGGAACTCCTCGCCAACGAGCGGGAGCTGGCCGCCGACCTGTCGCACCGGCTGCGGACGCCGCTGACGGTGCTGCGGCTCAACACGGCCTCGCTCGGGGACGGTCCCGCCGCCGAGCAGACCCGGGCGGCGGTGGAGCAGCTGGAGCGCGAGGTCGACACGATCATCCGTACGGCCCGGGAGCAGCGTCCGGCCACCGGCCTGGTCGGGGCGGGCGCGGGGTGCGACGCCTCCGAGGTGATCCGCGACCGGATGGCCTTCTGGTCGGCGCTGGCGGAGGACGAGGGCCGCGAGGTGCGGCTCGCGGGAGTGGACCGTACGGTACGGATCCCCGTGGCCCGGCCCGAACTCGCCGCCGCCGTCGACGCGATGCTCGGCAACGTCTTCCGGCACACCCCCGAGGGCACCCCCTTCGCGGTGGACGTCCACGACGCGTCCGACGCGGTCATCGTGCTCGTCTCGGACGCGGGCCCCGGCATCGCCGACCCGGCCGCCGCCCTGCGCCGGGGCAATGACGGCGGCCGCGACGGGTCGACGGGCCTCGGCCTGGACATCGTGCGCCGGGTCGCGGAATCGACCGGCGGCGACGTACGGCTGGGGCGCTCGGTGCTCGGCGGGACCGAGGTCCGGGTCTGGATCGGCCTGGACGGCCGAACCCTCGGCGGCCCCGACGGCGGCCGGACCCGCCGAGGCCGCCGCGGCAACCGGCGCAACCGCGGGCGCGCCTAGGGGGTGTCCGGCGGAGCATCGGCCGCGGCCGGCTCCGCCCGGCCGGTCCCGTCATGAACGCAGAGGATCCGGCGAAGGGCCTGGCAGCGATGGAGTCCTCGCCCCAGCGGGGCGGCGGCCCGCACCGATCCTTCCGCCGGCCCTCAGGGCCAGTACCGCGGAGGCGGTCACCGCGGCGCACGAGACGGCGAAGGCGGCCCGATGACCGTAGGCGCTCGCCAGTGGCCCCGAGACCGCCGCGGCGAACGCCTGGCCGAGGATCAGGCCGCTGCCGACCACCGTCATGGCCTCGCCCATCCGCTCCGCCGGGCCGGCCCGTTCCACCAGTGCGAACAGCGCGATCAGGTGCGGGGCCACGGCCAGCCCGATGCCCGCGACGGCGAAGGCGGCACCCCACAGCCCGGACACCGCCAGCAGCGGCAGGGTGAGAACCGCCTGGACGGCGATCGTCCACCGCAGCCGCACGGTCAGGTCCGCCGAACCGGGCCGGGCGACCGTGACGAAGCCGGCGATCGAGCTGGTCACGGCCATGGCGGCCCACACCAGCCCGGCCGCGCCCGGCTCGCCCCGTGACTCGGCGAGCGCGTTGACCCCGGTGTTGGCCCCGCTCCAGGCGGCTCCTTGCAACACGGCCATCGCGAACAGCAGGACCAGCGCGGGTGACCACAGCCGTACGCCGGCCCGCGCGCCCAGGATCGGAGAGCCCGGGGTCGGAGCGGTGGGGCCCGGTGCGGTCGGATGCACCGCGAAGAGGGTGCCGAACACCAGGATCAGCGCGGCGGCGAGGACGAGTGCCGAGGCGGGATGCACGGTGACGGCGAGGATGCCGGCCAGTGCGGGGCCGACCATGAATCCGACCTCGTCCAGGGTCGTGTCGAAGGACAGGGCGGATCCGAGCAGCTTCTCGTCCCCTTTGGCCAGCCGCGCCCAGCGGGCCCTGGCCAGCGGGCCGACCTGCGGGACGGTCAGACCGGCCGCGACGGCGAGCGCGAGGCGGGCGGCCAGCGGCAGCCCGCCGAGGACGGCCGCGACGAGGGCGAGGAGGACGGCGGCGTTGGCGCCGCAGGCGACGAGCAGGACGGGGCGGTGGCCGCGCCGGTCGGCGAACCGGCCGATGACGGGTCCGCCGATGGCCTGGCCGAGCCAGAGGGCCGCGGCGACGGCGCCGGCGTCGCCGATGCCGTCGCGTTCGTTGATGAGCAGGAGCGTGCCGATGGGGCACAGCGCGGCGGGGAGCCGCGCGAGGAACGCGTAGAGGGGGAGAGCGGTACCGCCGAGTGCGAACACCTCGCGGAAGCCCCCGGACGCGGGACGGGACACGGACAACCTCCATCCGCACGCCGACCCTCCCGTTTCTCCGGCGCGCGCCGTTGCCCGTTGAGCGGGACCGTACTCCCGGAACCTCTCGCTCGGAAGCCTCTGGTCAGCCGCCGGTCAGCCGCTTGGCCTGGGCCCGTCCTACCTCGGCGGCGCGGTGCAGGTAGTCGGCGATGACGGCGAGTTCGGTGTCGGAGTAGCTCGCGAGTACGGCGCCGAAGGCGCGGCCCGGGGTGTCCCACGCCTCGCTGATCCGCTTGCGGGCCTCGGGCGCGAGGGAGACGAGGGAGCGGCGGCGGTCGTTCGGGTCGGCGTGCCGCTCGACGATGCCCGCCTTGACCATCCGGTCGACGAGGCGGGTGGCGGAACCGGAGGTCAGGCCGGTGAGTCGGGCGATGTCGCCGGTGCTGACGGGGCCGGGCTCCATGTCGAGCAGGGCGACGCACTGCATGTCGGTGGGGTGCAGGCCGACGTGGTCGGCCATGGCCTGGTTGAGGAGGGAGTAGTCGGCATAGTGCCGCTGGCTCTCGGTGACGATGCGCGCGAGCAACTCGGCGCGGCTCCACTCCTCACCCGAACGGGGGGAATCGGTCGACATCGGATTCTCCATCTCCAAATTTACCTGTGTGACGCAGAGGGTGTGTCACACGGAATCTGTGTCACGTATGGATCCTACTGTCAGCCCGCCCACTCCAGAAGAGGAACCAGTGATGTTCGATCCTCCCCGATCACGCAGAAGGCCCCGGTCCGCTTTCGCGTACCGAGGCCTTCTCGCAGGGTGAGTGACGGGACTTGAACCCGCGGCCACCTGGACCACAACCAGGTGCTCTACCAACTGAGCTACACCCACCATGTCCGGTCGGAAAACCGACCGGCCGAAGAAAAGGGTACAGGGTCCGGGAGGGTGCTCGCTCCACCCTTTCCCCGCGCCCGTCTCCGGGAGGTGCTAGGCGCCCTGAGCGGTGTGCTTGGCGGCGATGCTCCGGGCCGTGTCCGAGTCGGGGCCGGGCTGCGGTACGAAGACCGCCTCCCGGTAGTAGCGCAGCTCGGTGATGGAGTCCTTGATGTCCGCCAGCGCCCGGTGGTTGCCGTTCTTCGGCGGGCTGTTGAAGTACGCCCGCGGGTACCAGCGGCGTGCGAGCTCCTTGACCGAGGACACGTCCACGATCCGGTAGTGCAGGTAGCTCTCCAGGGCGGCCATGTCGCGCAGCAGGAAGCCGCGGTCGGTGCCGACCGAGTTCCCGCAGAGGGGCGCCTTGCCCGGCTCCTTCACGTGCTCCCGTACGTAGGCCAGGACCTGCGCCTCGGCATCCGCGAGGGTGGTTCCGCCGGCCAGCTCGTCGAGCAGTCCGGAGGCGGTGTGCATCTCGCGCACTACCTCGGGCATGGTCTCCAGGGCCGCGTCCGGCGGGCGGATCACGATGTCCACGCCTTCGCCGAGCACGTTGAGCTCCGAGTCGGTGACCAGTGCGGCCACCTCGATAAGTGCGTCGTCCGTCAACGAGAGCCCGGTCATCTCGCAGTCGATCCACACCATGCGATCGTTCATGTGTCCCACCTTATGCGGTCCCCTGCTGGGCGGAACGCATATGCAGAAGGTCCCCCTCGGCGGTAACCGATGGGGGACCTTCTCCTGCCGTACCCGTGGTGGGGGTCAGGCGTGTTCTCGCAGGACCCGGCCCGGGGCGTACAGCTCCGTCACCGTGGGGCCCGCCGCGGCCAGGGCCGCCGCCGCCCGGTGGGGCTGCGGGGTGCGCTGGTGCGGCACTGGACCCGCCGTGATCTCGGCCACCTGCGCGACGTCGGCCTGCGGCCGCCGTGCCCGGTAGGCGGAGCGGTAGGCGGCCGGGGAGGACCCG
This sequence comes from Streptomyces sp. NPDC028910, assembly GCF_055564955.1. NCBI lineage: Bacteria > Bacillati > Actinomycetota > Actinomycetes > Kitasatosporales > Streptomycetaceae > Streptomyces > Streptomyces sp. NPDC028910. Next base: position 40,888 of record NZ_JBVHVF010000013.1, read on the forward strand.
AGCTGGCGCCGGAAGTGACCCCGCAGGGCCACCGGTGAACGGAACCCGCAGCGTCCGGCGACCTCGTCGACCGAGTAGTCGGAGGTCTCCAGCAGCCGCTGTGCCTGGAGCACCCGCTGGGTGATCAGCCACTGGAGCGGCGCGCTGCCGGTGAGCGAGCGGAACCGCCGGTCGAAGGTGCGCCTGCTCATGTAGGCGCGGGCGGCGAGGGTCTCCACGTCGAACTGCTCGTGGAGGTGCTCCAGTGCCCAGGCGACGACCTCGGCCAGCGGGTCGGCGCCGATCTCCTCCGGCAGCGACCGGTCGAGATAGCGCTCCTGGCCGCCCGTGCGGCGCGGCGGTACGACGAGCCTGCGGGCCAGGGCCCCGGCCGCCTCGCTGCCGTGATCCGTGCGCACGATGTGCAGGCACAGGTCGATTCCGGCCGCTGTGCCCGCGGACGTGAGCACATCGCCGTCGTCGACGAACAGTTCCCGCGGATCGACATGGACGGACGGGTACCGCTTGGCCAGCGTCGGCGCGTACATCCAGTGCGTCGTCGCGGGCCGGCCGTCCAGCAGACCTGCGGCGGCGAGCACGAAGGCTCCCGTGCACAGTCCGACGATCCGGGCCCCCTCCTCGTGCGCCAGACGCAGTGCGTCGAGCGCCTCCGGAGGCGGCGGTGATGTGATGGAGCGCCAGGCGGGAACGACGACCGTGCCTGCCCGGGCGATCGCCTCCAACCCGTATGGCGCGGTCAGTTCGAGTCCGCCGGTGGTCCTGAGCGGACCGTCCTCACCGGCGCACACGAGCAATCGATAGCGTGGAACTCCCGCGTCCTGCCGGTCAATGCCGAACACGGAAAGTGGAATGGAGCTCTCGAAGATCGGTCCGCCGCTGAAGAGCAGCACCGCGACGATCTCCCTGCGGCGACGCCCCGCGAGCTTCCGGCCGGCGTCTGTGACGACGGCGATGGAATCCTGGCTCATGGCGCTAAGCCCCCCTTGGGTGTCGCGACTCCTTGGTCTGGTCGCACCTGCACGTTTCCCCTCGGCCTTGCACGTGGATCCCCCGCCGTAAATACATGATCGAATCTACTGCGTCCCGTGGTGTCGGCGTGACAAGTTCAGCACGCAGCGCTATGTCGACTTCTCAACTTGGCGAAAAGCATTCGATCAGGAAGCGTTCCACTCCGCTACCCGAGTGGGAAGCCTGTCGCCCGTCCGTGGCCAGTACCCGTACGGCCAGGACGCCCCATGAACTCTGTCGTCGCTGGTGGTGGGGGGGTTGGGGGGACATTCCGGCAAGGAGGCCACCCTGCCGGGAAGTTGGCTGAAAACATGCGTGTGTGGGTGTGCGAACGAGTCAGTCGTGCGGGGACATCGAGCCGGAGCCGTGACAGCCACGGCGGTTACCGGCCCCGCCGCGCGAGTGCCGGCCGCGGTGGGCGTGCGGAAGCCGCTCCTCCGTCAGGCCGCGGCCCGCGGCCCGCTCCGTCTTCTCCGAGTAGCGCAGCAGGGCCCGGCACGCGGCCGTGACGGCGAGCAGGCCGAGGGTCGCGACGGCCGCCCCGCCGAAGGAGGTTCCGTAGACGACGAGGACCACGGGAACGAGCAGGCAGCTGAAGGCGGCCCAGCGCACGACGTCACCCGCGGGGTCGTCCTGGGAGTGCCCGGCGGGGTGCACGGACGAGTGAAGGGGAGAGCGAGGGGACGTAAGGGGCTGTGCCGGCTGAGCTGGCTGAGCTGGCTGGACGGGGTGGACCGGATGACCGGGCACGGCGTGCTCCCTGCGGGCTCTTCCTGGACGGTCGGACTCATGTCCAACGTCGCGCGGCGGGGCTCGGTCACTGCGCGCACGGGTGGCGGCACCCCGTCTCGTCACTGGCTGTAGGGGACAGCGGACATTGCCAAGGAGCGCTCGCTCCGGCATGCTCCGTGGGACGCTCTCCAAGGGCGGCAAGCCCTGTGCAGCACAGGAGTGTCGCCGTACCCTGGTGGGTATGGGCTTGGGAAGATGCTTCCCGGACAGAGCTCCGTCACACTGCGTCGCTGATTTCGCCCCTGTTGCTTCCTCCAAGGACCTCTTCGCCGAGACACCCATGGCCGGTCACGAATCCTCCGAACCCGCGGACCGCAAGCGCAAACGCCTCGCCGACCCCGCGTCGGCCGCCGATCTGCGCGCGGTGGAAGAGGCACGCCTTCCCTGCGATCCGGCCTTCCGGCACGGGGTCGTTGTGGGATTCGACGGATCCACTTCCAGTGAGCGCGCACTCGCGTACGCGATCGGTATGGCCCGGCGCTCCGGCTCCGGTCTGATCATCGTCCATGTCGCCAATCGGCTGCCCACCACCGTGTGGGCCGGCTGCGAGCCGCCCGTCTTCGTGGACGTGCCGGACCATCGCACCGAGGTGCTCGGGCTGGAGCTCGCCTGCGCGGACTATCTGGCCGAAGTGCCGTGGATCCTGGTCGAGCGGGGCGGTGACATCTGCCACGAGCTGGAGGAGGTCGGCCGGGAGTACTCGGCCGACGCCATCGTGGTCGGCTCCACGCACGGGATCGTGGGCCGGATCTTCGGATCGGTGGCCGGCCGGCTGGCCAAGCGCGCACAGCGACCGGTCGTTGTCATTCCGTGACCGTCTGTCAGGCCGATTGTGCGGTTGTGCACCCGTGTAAAGGGTAGATAAATGCTGCTGGGACGCAGCAAACAACTGCAGATCGAAGGGAGCCCGCCGTGGACAATGGTGTCTCTGCGGGAAGCACGGCCTCGACTTCGACCCTCGGGAACATCGCCCTGGGTCTGACCCTTCTCGCATTCGGTATCGGCCACACCGGTGTCATCGACGGCGTGTCCGCTGCCAGCTCCGTGTCGCTCGCGATGTACGTCGGCGGCGCCGCCCTCTTCCTCCTCGGGCTCCTCGAGTACCGCGGCGGCAACGGGTCCAACGGCACCGCGTTCGCGGGCCTCGGCATCTTCTGGTTCACGTGGGCCAAGGGCGCGGGGGGTTCGGTCTCCGACGAAGCCGCCGGAACGTTTCTTGTCCTGTTCGCGATGCTCGCGCTGACCCTCACGGTCGCCGCCGCGAGCGGTGTGTTCAGCCAGGGCGTCTACGCCCTGCTGACCCTGTCCCTCGTCCTGCTGGCCATAGCCTCCTTCATGGACAGCGGCGGGCTCGCCAAGGCGGGCGGCTGGGTCGCCGCCGTGTCCGGACTGCTGGCCTGGTACGGGGCCACCGCGGCCCTGGCCCACTGGCCCATGGCCTTCGGCAAGGCCCGGGGCGGCGCGGTCGCCGCGAGCTGAGCGGCACCGCGGGACAACACGACAACACGACAGCGGCAGCAAGAACGCAGAACCCCCGGGCGCGGTGCGCACGGGGGTTCTCCGCTGTCTTCCGGTGCCTTCAGGGCCGTCCGGTGACGGCCCGATCGCCTATTCGACCGTGACCGACTTCGCCAGGTTGCGCGGCTTGTCGATGTCCCGGCCCATGGCCAGGGCCGTGTGGTACGCCAGCAGCTGGAGCGGGATGCCCATCAGGATCGGGTCCAGCTCGTCCTCGTTCTTCGGCACCACGATGGTGTGGTCCGCCTTCTCCTGCTCGCGGTGGGCGACTGCCAGGATCCGGCCGCTGCGGGCCTTGATCTCCTCCAGCGCCGCCCGGTTCTTCTCCAGCAGGTCGTCGTCCGGGACGATCGCGACCGTCGGCAGCGAGGGCTCGATCAGCGCCAGCGGACCGTGCTTGAGCTCCGAGGCCGGGTAGGCCTCGGCGTGGATGTAGGAGATCTCCTTCAGCTTGAGGGAGGCCTCCAGGGCCACCGGGTAGCCGCGCACCCGGCCGATGAACATCATCGACTTGGCCTCGGCGTACTCGGCCGCAAGCTTCTTGATGTCCTCTTCGCCGTCGAGGATCTCCTGGATCTGCGCGGGCAGCTTGCGCAGACCCTCGATGATCCGCTTCCCGTCGGTGACCGAGAGGTCCCGGATGCGGCCGAGGTGCACGGCCAGCAGCGCGAAGGCCACGACCGTGTTGGTGAAGCACTTGGTGGAGACGACGCAGACCTCGGGCCCGGCGTGCACGTACACACCGCCGTCGGCCTCGCGGGCGATCGCCGAGCCAACCACGTTGACCACGCCGAGGACGCGGGCGCCCTTGCGCTTGAGCTCCTGCACGGCCGCGAGCACGTCGTACGTCTCACCGGACTGCGAGACCGCGATGTAGAGGGTGTCGGGGTCCACGACCGGGTTGCGGTAGCGGAACTCGGAGGCCGGCTCGGCGTCCGCCGGAATCCGGGCCATGCCCTCGATGAGGCCGGCGCCGATGAGCCCCGCGTGGTACGAGGTGCCGCAGCCGAGGATCTTGACCCGGCGGATGCCGCGCGCCTCGCGCGGGTCCAGGTTCAGGCCGCCCAGGTGCACGGTGTTGAAGCGGTCGTCGATCCGGCCGCGCAGCACGCGGTCGACCGCGTCGGGCTGCTCGGAGATCTCCTTGTGCATGTAGGTGTCGTGGCCGCCCATGTCGTAGGAGGCGGCCTCCCACTCCACGGTCTCCGGCGTGGCGGTCGTCGTCGTACCGCTCGTCGTGTAGGTGCGGAAGTCGTCCGCCTTCAGAGTGGCCATCTCGCCGTCGCCGAGGGTGACGACCTGACGGGTGTGGGCGACCAGCGCGGCGACGTCCGAGGCGACGAACATCTCCTTCTCGCCGATGCCCAGGACGACCGGGGAGCCATTGCGGGCGACGACGATGCGGTCGGCGAAGTCGGCGTGCATGACGGCGATGCCGTAGGTGCCCTCGACGACCTTGAGCGCCTCGCGGACCTTCTCCTCCAGGGAGTCGGCCTCGGAGCGGGCGATCAGGTGGACGAGCACCTCGGTGTCGGTCTCCGACACGAAGACGACGCCGTCGGCCTCCAGCTTGGCGCGCAGCTCGGAGGCATTGTCGACGATGCCGTTGTGCACGACGGCGACCTTGTTCTCGGCGTCGAGGTGCGGGTGCGAGTTGATGTCGCTCGGGGCGCCGTGCGTGGCCCAGCGGGTGTGGGCGATGCCGGTGGTGCCGGCGAAGCGCTTGGGGACGCGGGACTCCAGCTCGCGGACCCGGCCCTTGGCCTTGACGACCTTCAGGGCCGAGGCCTTCGGGCTGTTGACGACGATGCCCGCGGAGTCGTATCCGCGGTACTCCAGCCGCTGCAGGCCTTCCAGCAGCAGCGGTGCCACGTCACGCTTGCCGATGTAACCGACGATTCCGCACATACGGTTGAGCCCCTCCTGAAGTTCGGTTCGTGCACTCGACGGCAGCCGCACCCGCGGCCGCCGGTTCAGCCGTAGACGATGCGGCGCAGCTGCCGGAGCGACAGCTCCGGAGGCGCCACGGCGCGGTGCGGCAGCTCGGCCGCGATCCGCTCGAAGATCTCCGCGTTGACCGCTCCACCGGACTGCAGTTCCCGGTGGCGGCGGCGGACGAACTCCTCGGTCGTCTCGTCGAAATAGGCGAGCACGTCGAGTACCACCCGGGCGGCCTCGCCGCGCGGCAGCGCGGTGCTGCGCACCAGGTGGTCAACGAGGTCGTCATGCGACGGACGGCGATCGAGCACGCGTAGATACTGGCGGCTCATGGCGTCGAACGCAAAAATCCTGCCCGATTCCGGGCAGGATCTCCCTGGTCTGGACCAGGGAAGTGCTCCGTATGACCTCCTTCGGATGATTTCCGCCCGTCAGGGATTCCTTCTCCGGCCAGGACGGTCGCCTTGGCCTATACCTGTGCGCATGAGAGTCCTGCGACGCGCGCTCGGCGCCCTCCTCGTCCTCGGCGCGGCCCCGGCCCTGACCACGGCCTGCACCGCCGCCCGCGGTGACGACGCCCGTCCCGGCGACGACCCGCCCGCGGCCCTCGCCCCCTTCGAACGGCTCCTGCCCGCCCCGGCCGCCGCGCGCGCCGCCGGCCCCGGGTACTCCTTCGGGCCGGGCACGGTCATCCGTACGGGCCGGGGCGCGGGCGAGGAGGTCCGCCGGGTGGGCGAGCTCCTCGCGGAGCAGCTGCGCGGCCCGAGCGGGCTGCCGCTGCCGGTGGTCGACGGGGCGCAGGGGGACGGGATCCGGCTCGGCATCGACGAGCGGGCCGAAGGGCTGGGGGACGAGGGCTACCGGCTGGAGTCCGGCCCGAGCGGGATCACCCTCACCGCGCGCACACCGGCCGGGCTGTTCCGCGCGGGGCAGACGCTGCGGCAGCTGGTGCCCGTGACCGGTCCCGGCACGGTACCGGGCGGGACGGTCACCGACCGGCCGCGCTTCGCCTACCGGGGGGCCATGGTCGACATCGCGCGGCACTTCTTCACGGTGGAGCAGGTGAAGAGGTACGTGGACCAGCTCGCCCAGTACAAGGTCAACGCGCTGCACCTGCACCTGACCGACGACCAGGGGTGGCGCCTCGCGATCGACTCCTGGCCGCGGCTGGCGCAGTACGGGGGCGCCAGCGAGGTCGGCGGCGGCCCCGGCGGCCACTGGACCAAGGCGGACTACCGGGAGCTGGTGGCGTACGCGGCGGAGCGGTACGTGGACGTGGTCCCGGAGATCGACATGCCGGGCCACACGAACGCGGCGCTCGCCTCCTACGCGGAGCTGAACTGCGACGGGAAGGCCCCGCCGCGGTACACCGGGACCAAGGTGGGCTTCAGCTCGCTGTGCGTCGGCAAGGAGCGGACGTACGAGTTCATCGACGAGGTGCTCGGCGAGCTGGCGGAGCTGACGCCGGGCCGCTACCTGCACATCGGCGGCGACGAGGCGCACGTGACGCCGGCGGCGGACTACGCGGCCTTCATGGACCGGGCGCAGGCGGTGGTGGCACGGCACGGCAAGACGGTGGTGGCCTGGCACCAGCTGGCGGCGGCGCGGCCGGCGCGGGGGGCGGTGCTCCAGTACTGGGGCCACGACAAGACCTCGGCCGCGGACAAGGCGACCGTGGCGGCGGCGGCGAAGGCGGGGCACCCGGTGATCCTGTCGCCGGCGGACCGGCTGTACCTGGACATGAAGTACGACGCGAAGACGAAGCCGGGGCTGGGGTGGGCCGGCTTCGTCCCGGTGTCGCGGGCGTACTCCTGGGACCCGGGGGCCTATCTGGCCGGGGCCGGGGTCCCAGAGTCCTCCGTCCTGGGCGTGGAGGCGCCGCTGTGGACGGAGAACGTCGCGACGCGGGGCGACTGGGAGCTGATGGCGTTCCCGCGGGTCCTGGGCCTGGCGGAGCTCGGCTGGTCGCCGGCGGGCTCGCTCGACTGGGCCTCGTACAGCCGCCGCCTGGCCGCACAGGCGCCTCGGCTGGACGCCCAGGGCATCGGCTTCTTCCGCTCACCGGAGGTGCCGTGGTCTTAGACCGTGTCCTATGTGGTGAGGCGGTCGCTGAGTCGTTCATGGGGCGGGGTACGTGGAGTTGGTTCGCGGCGATCGTCTACGTGCTGGTCAGCGGGTGTGCCTGGCGGGCTCTGCCGCCGTGTTTCGGGATATCGAAGTCGACAGTTCCTCGACTCCGCCCACGTGAGGGCCGAAAAGGGGCGAACTCACAGGTCCGAGCCCTGTGGACCGGGGCAAGCCGGGTTCCAAGATGCACGTCCTGTCGGACGCGAACGGGCTGCCCCTCGTTGTCGGCCTCTCGGCCGCCAACACCCACGACAGCCAAGCCCTGAAGCGAGACACGACCCCCATCGCGGCCGCCACTCCAAGCCTCAACGCCTGCACGCCGACGAGGCCCACGATGTTCCCCACCTGCGGAAATGGCTCCGCGGCAAGCGGATCGGCGTCCGCATAGCCCGCATGACGAGCTCCTCCACCTGCACGGACTGGCGCAGCACGGCCACGTCTTCTTCGGCGACATAGCGTGCGCTGCTACAAGCCGTGCAGGCCAAAGGCGAGCAACTGGCACAGGAGGCCGACACCCTGGGCTGGAACTCCGATCTGAGTCGACGGCGCGGAGGCCATCCGTCCGGAACCGACGGTTCTTCCCAGGCCAGGGACGCGTACGCATGTCCGATCTGTGCGACCCCTTGACGTACGGAGCTCGAGTCGACACGCTCCGTGCTCGGACAACGGCGGAGCCGGGCACATCGGCGTGCCCGTCTCGCTGCTTGGATTCCTAGGGGGGAATCAATGAACGCGTTATCGACGCGTGTGCGCATACCCATGCATGTACGGGCTCTCCTGGCCGGACTCGCGGTCCTGGCCCTCGCCCTGACCAGCATGGTCGCCCTGGCGCCCAGCGCCTCGGCCGCGCCCGTGCCCGACGCCTCGGCCAGCCCCACGGCCGTCGCCCGGTACGGCACCTCCACCGTGAAGCTGAAACTCGACGGCGAGTCCAGCACCCAGTCGACACCGACCGACCTGGTCCTCGTGCTCGACGAGTCCGGCAGCATCGACGCCACCGAGTGGGGCCAGCTGAAGGACTTCGCCAAGAGCGTGGTCAACGGCGTGGCGGCCCACGGCCTGTTCACCAACGGCGGCAGGGTCGGCGTCGTCGGATTCGCCGACGGCGTGACACCGCCGGTCAGCGCGCTCAGCGGCGACCAGAACGCCGTCCTGAACGCCATCGACACCAACCCCAAGCAGAACACCGGCACGTGCATCGCCTGTGGCCTGGCCGAGGCCAACGTCGTCATGGGGGCGGACAACCCCGCCCGCAACCAGCTGGTGATCGTCATCACCGACGGCGAGGCGACCAGCGGCAACACGGCCGCCGAGGCCGCCGCCCTGCAGGGCAAGGCCACCGTCTTCGCCGTGGGCGTCGGCGGAGGGATCCAGCAGGCCACTCTGGAGGTCATCGCCAGCGGCCCCGGCTCCGACAACACCTTCTCGGCCGGTGACTTCGGCAACCTCGACACCCTCCTGAAGGCGATCGTCGAGGCGGTAGTGGTGCCCGGCGCCACCCACCCGTCCATCGCGGTCACGCTCGACGCGCCCTGGGAACTCGTGGCCGGCACCGTGACCGCGAACCTCGCCGGATCGGCCGTGAACAACGTCACCGCCGACGGATTCACCTGGTCCCGGGCCGATCTCGGGGACGAGAACCTGGAGATCACCTACCAGGTGAAGCACCGCGGCGCCCCCTGCGGGCCGCTGGACGTGAACAAGTCCGTCGTCTACCACGACGACCAGAACGCCGCCGTGGCCTTCCCGAAGGTCGTCGTCACCGTCAACTGCCTGCCGCCCGTCGCCGTCGCCGGCCCCGACAAGACCGTGGACGAGGGCTCTGCGGTGACGCTCGACGGCTCCGCCAGCCACGACCCGGACGGCACCGTCGTCTCGTACGCCTGGAGCGGTGCCGATGCCGGCGTCGGATCCCTGGCGAACGCCGGTGCGGCGGTGGCCACGTACAACGGTCTGGACGACGGCGGCGACGCCGTGACGCTCACCGTGACGGACGACAACGGCCTCACGGACGACGACTCCACCACCGTGACGGTCAAGAACGTCGCCCCGGACCTCACCCTGACCACCTGTCCCATCGACCCCCACGCGGTGAACACCGACGTCTCCTTCGCCGGTACGTTCACCGATCCGGGCACGCTCGACACCCACACGATGTCGGTCGCCTGGGGCGACGGGACCACCACCGAGGCGCCCGGCGTGAGCTCCCCCGTGGGCAGCACGCATCAGTACGCGGCCGCGGGCATCTACGACATCGCCGTCACCGTCACGGACGACGACGGCGGGTCCGACACCCAGCACTGCGGCTTCGTCGTCGTGTACGACCCCAACGGCGGCTTCGTGACCGGCGGCGGCTGGATCACCTCGCCGGCCGGCGCCTACCCGGCCGACCCGGGGGCCACCGGGCGCGCGAACTTCGGCTTCGTGTCGAAGTACAAGAAGGGTGCGACCGTACCCACCGGCAGCACCGAGTTCCAGTTCAAGGCCGGGAATCTCAACTTCCACTCCGCCGACTACCAGTGGCTGGTCGTCGCCGGTGACAAGGCCATCTTCAAGGGCACGGGTACGGTCAACGGCGCCGCCGGGTACTCGTTCATGCTCACCGCAACCGATGGCACGCCGGACACGTTCCGGATGAGGGTGTGGAAGACCGCGGACGACACCCTCGTCTATGACAACCAGATCGGCTCGGCGCCCGACGCCGACCCGACGACCGCCCTCGGGGGCGGATCGATCGTCATCCACAAGGGCTGACGCCCGCACGCCCTGCTGACGGCCCGCCCGAATGGGCGGGCCGTCGGTGCGGTCATGCCGGGTCATGACCGCTGCGCAGGAATGAGCGGCGCCTCACCGAACTCCGTGCCTGAACCGAAGCGAGCCGCCGCCCTCGGCCGCGCGCCCGCGGCGGGGTAGTTCCTCCCTACGCCGACACCCATCGGACGTCGCCCCGAAGGTGCCGAGATTCCCGTTTCGGCGCACCGGCCGCCCATCTGTCCATCGAAGTACGGATGAACGTGCTGACTGGGCCGGACTCATCAGGCGTATCCGGTGTTCCGCCACCCTGTGCCCGCACCTTCGACGGTGGGATCAACGGCTCAGCGATCTCGCCGGGGTTGGAGGCGCGGGTTCGGGGCGGAGCCCCGAGAGGCGGGGGGGGGCGGCCGAGGGACCGTATCGGCCGCCCGCCCCCCTCGTCACCGCCGCGCGGCGAACCGTGCGACGGGGTTCTTGAGGGTGCCGATCAGCTGGAGTGCGGCGGACGGGTCGGCGAGGTCGACCATCTGCTTGTTGTTCCGCAGCTGGAGGCGGTTCAGGCAGGACAGCTGGAACTCCTCCGCGAAGAGGTCGTACCGCTCGAAGCGCTCCGCGAGCTGCGGCATCGAGTCCTGGTAGGCGTGGGCGCAGTCGGCGACCGCCCGCCAGAAGGTGTCCTCCTCGCAGATGCCCTCCGCCGCCAGGATCGGGCCCAGGAAGCGGAAGAAGCAGTCGAAGACGTCCGTGAAGACCGACAGCAGCTTCATGTCCTCCGGAATGTCCGCCCGGACCCGCTCGACCGCGGGCGGCAGCACCGCGTCCGGGTCCATGACGACGATCTCCTCGGCGATGTCCTTGAAGATCGCCCGCTTCACCACGCCGCCCTCGATGACGAGGATGGTGTTCTCGCCGTGCGGCATGTACGCGAGGTCGTACTGGTAGAAGCAGTGCAGGAGGGGGACCAGGTAGGCCCGGAGGTAGTGGCGCAGCCACTCGGCCGGGGTCAGGCCGGACTCCTCGATCAGGGCGCCGACGAAGGACCTGCCCTCGGCGTCTACGTGCAGGAGCGCGGCCATGGTGGCCAGGCGCTCCTCGCCCCGGAGGGAGTTGACCGGGGACTCGCGCCACAGCGCGGCCAGCATCTTGCGGTACGGGGAGTACCGGTCCGTGGCGCGCTCGTACTGCCGGTGGCGGTAGCCGATCGCCGCCCGCTCGCGGATGATCGAGAAGTCGACGGACTTGAGCACGGGGTCCGACTCGATCAGCTGGTGGAGCCAGTCGTTGATGGCCGGGGTGGCCTCCATGTACGCGGCCGACAGGCCCCGCATGAAGCCCATGTTCAGCACCGAGATGGCCGTTTTGACGTAGTGCTTCCCGGGGGCACTGGTGTTGAAGAAGGTGCGGATCGACTGCTGCGCCAGGTACGCGTCCGTGCCTTCGCCCAGCAGGACCAGGCGGCGGTTGGCGATCTCGGCGGCGAAGGTGACCGTGGTCTTGTTCCACCACTGCCAGGGGTGGACCGGGAAGAGGTGGTAGTCCGCCAGGTCCAGGCCGAGAGCGGTCATCCTGGCGGAGAAGGCCGAGATCGTCCCGTCGCCCAGTTCGGCGCGCATGAAGGTGTCGTGGTCCAGGCCCGCGCCGGCGGTGAAGGTGGAGACGTCCTTGCGGGCCGCCACCCACACCAGGTGGACCGGACTCGCCGTCTCCGGCGCGTACGAGAGGTACTCGTGCACGCCGAAACCGAGGCGGCCGTTGTTCGCCACGAAGCAGGGGTGGCCCTCGGTCATGCCCGTCTCGATGTCCTGGAAGGAGGACTTCGCGAGGACGGCGGCGGGGACCTGCGGCTTGGTGTACTTGAAGCCCGAGCCGGCCAGGGTGGAGGAGATCTCCTCCAAGTAGACCGGCAGGACTTCGGCGCTCAGGCCCAGGGCCTGCTGGAGCTCGATGTGGAAGTCGAGCGCGTCCAGCGGCAGCTCGGCGCCGTCCTGGTGGCGGGTGATCGAGGCCTCGTCCACCGCCCAGTGGTCGAGGGCGTGCAGGACGGCCTCGAACCGGTACTCCACCGCACCGTCGTCACTGAGGACGCGGTAGCGGCCGGAGCCCAGCGGCTCCGGGGTCAGCAGGCGTTCGTGGGAGAACTCCGCGAGGGCCTTGCGGACCAGCGCGCGGTTCGCGCGGGCCCACAGCTCCGGGGAGAGGTGGGAGACGGCGTCGGCGAGGCTCATATCGAGAGCTCCTTCGTGATGCCGGTGGCCGCCTCGAAGCGGGCGCGGGTGCAGAAGCTCAGCAGGGCTTCCTTCTCCGGCTTCCGGATGGGGCGCTCGGGCACGAAGCCGACGGCCTCGTTCAGGGCGTGCACGGCGGTGTTGCGGACGTCCGGCTCCACCACGACGCGCTCGGTCGCCGGGTCGGCGAAGACGGCCGTCATGACGGTGGTGATGACCGCGCGGGTGAACCCGTGCACCGGCCGGTCGCTGGGCGCGACGAGGAAGTGCATGCCGACGTCGCCGGGCCGGGCCTCGTACAGGCCGACCAGTTCCAGCCGGCTCGGGTCGTACGTCTCCATCAGGAAGGCCGGGCGGCCCTCGTGCAGGCCGATGAAGGCCTGGTGGTGCTCGGCCGCGGCGATCCTCATGTACTCGCGTTCGACGTCCGGCAGCGAGGCGTCCTGCATCATCCAGAACGCGGCCTTGGGGTGCGTGACCCAGCCGTGGAGCAGCTCCGCGTCGGCGAAGGGGTCCAGGGGGCGGATCGAGAAGGTCCCGAGGGCCGCGTCGGTGCGGCTGTGGACGATCTCGGTGGTGGTGGTGCTCATACGTGCGTGCCTTCCGGGACTGCGAACTGCTGGAACGCGATGGACTTCTCGACCTTGTAGTACTGGCGGCCGAGGAGCTCACCGATGATGTACGCGTTGCGGTACGCGGCCATGCCCAGGTCGGGCGAGGTGAGGGAGTGGTTGTGGGTCGTGCCGTTCTGCAGGAAGACCCCGCGGCCGGTGGTGTCGACGGTGTAGTTGCGGGCGGCGTCCAGCCGTCCGTGCCCGTCGAAGTTCAGCCGGTCGCGCACGGGGGCGAGGAACTCGGGGAAGCGGTACTTGTAGCCGGTGGCCAGGACCAGCCCCTCGGTGGTGAGGGAGAAGTCCCGCTCCTGCTCCTCCTGGCGCAGCCCCAGGGTGTAGATGCCCGTGGTGGTGTCGTACGCCGAGCTGTTGAGCGAGGTGTTGGTCAGCAGAGTGGTCGGGACGGAGCCCGGCATGGTGATCTTCTTCTGGTAGAGCAGGTCGAAGATGGCGTTGATCAGGTCGCCGTCGATGCCCTTGAAGAGGTTCTTCTGCTGGGTCTCCAGCCGGTAGCGGGTGTCCTCGGGGAGGGCGTGGAAGTAGTCCACGTACTCGGGGGAGGTCATCTCCAGCGTCAGCTTCGTGTACTCCAGCGGGAAGAACCGCGCTGAGCGCGTGACCCAGTTCAGCTGGTAGCCGTGCACGTCGATCTCGGCGAGGAGGTCGTAGTAGATCTCGGCCGCGCTCTGGCCGGAGCCGACCAGCGTGATCGACTTCTTCTTCTGCAGCTCCGGCTTGTGCCGCATGTAGGAGGAGTTGTGCAGGAAGTCGCCGCCGAGTCCGGCGCAGGCCTCCGGGACGAAGGGCGGGGTGCCGGTGCCCAGGACCAGGCGGCGGGCCAGGTGGGTCTCGCCCTTGTCGGTGTGGACCTCGTAGAGCCCGGCCCGCTCGTCGTAGGTGACCTCGGTGACGGAGGTGGAGTACAGGACGTTGTCGAGCCGGTCGGCGGCCCAGCGGCAGTAGTCGTTGTACTCGGCCCGCAGCGGGTAGAAGTTCTCCCGGATGTAGAAGGGGTACAGGCGGTCCTGGTCCTTCAGGTAGTTCAGGAAGGAGAAGGGCGAGGTCGGGTCGGCGAGGGTGACCAGGTCCGACATGAACGGCGTCTGCAGGTGTGCGCCGTCGAGGAACATTCCGGCGTGCCACTCGAAGTGCGGCTTCGACTCGATGAAGAGCCCGTCGAGCTCGTCGATCGGTGCGGTCAGGCAGGCGAGTCCCAGATTGAAGGGACCCAGGCCGATGCCGATGAAGTCGTGGGGCTTAACGGTGGACGGCAAGGGATTCTCCCAGGAACTGCTCGGCGTGTGCGGCGAGAAGGTCGAGGACGGCGGTGATGTCGGCCGTCGTGGTCTGCGGGTTGAGGAGGGTGAACTTCAGGTACTGCCGGCCGTCCACCTTGGTGCCGGCGACGACGGCCTCACCGGAGGCGAACAGGGCCTTGCGGGCGTGCAGATTGGCCTCGTCGACCAGGTCCCCGCGGACGTCGCCTTCCGGCAGGTAGCGGAAGACGAGGGTGGAGATCTGGGGCCGGACGACGACCTCGAAGCGCGGGTCGGCGTCGATGATGTCCCAGCCGGCGGCGGCCAGGTCGATGACCTCGTCGAAGAGCGAGCCGAGGCCGTCGGCGCCCATGACGCGCAGGGTCATCCAGAGCTTGAGCGCGTCGAAGCGGCGCGTCGTCTGGATGGACTTGTCGACCTGGTTGGGGATGCGCTCCTCGGCCATCCGGCGCGGGTTGAGGTAGTCCGCGTGGTACGTGGCGTGCTTCAGCGTGTCGCGGTCGCGCACCAGCATCGCGCTGGAACTGACCGGCTGGAAGAAGGACTTGTGGTAGTCGACCGTGACCGAGTCGGCGTGCTCGATCCCGTCGAGGAGGTGCCGGCGGGTGGGGGAGACCAGCAGTCCGCAGCCGTACGCGGCGTCCACGTGCATCCACGCGGAGTGCTCGGAGGCCAGGCGGGCGATCGCGGGGAGCGGGTCGATGGACCCGAAGTCGGTGGTGCCGGCGGTGGCGACGACGGCCATCGGGAAGAGGCCCTCGGCGGCGCACTGCTCCAGTTCCAGGGCGAGCACCGCGGTGTCCATCCGGCGGTTGCGGTCGACCGGGACGGCGATGACGGCCTCGTAGCCGAGTCCGAGCATGGCGGCCGACTTCTTCACGCTGAAGTGGCTGGCCTCGGAGGTGAAGATGCGCAGCTTCGGGAGCAGTTCGGCCTTGGTGAGCGCGCGGCCCCGGTCCAGCTCCTTCTTCATCACGAGGCGGCAGGCCTCGTCACGGGCGAGGAGCAGCGCGTGGAAGTTGGACTGGCTGCCGCCGGAGGTGAAGATGCCGTCCGCGCCGGGGCCGAGGCCGATGCGCTGGGCGGTCCAGTCGATGAGGCGGCGCTCGATCAGCGTGCCGCCGATGGACTGGTCCCAGGTGTCGAGGGAGGAGTTGACGGCCGAGAGGACCGCCTCGCCCAGCACCGCCGGGATGACGACCGGGCAGTTGAGGTGCCCGAGGTAGCGCGGGTGGTGGAAGTACACGGCGTCGCGCAGGTAGACGTCCTCCAGCTCGTCCAGGACGGCGGCCGCGTCTTCGAGCGGCTTGTCCAGGTCGATCCCGTTGATGACCGGGGCGAGTTCGTCCACGGATATACCGGTGTGGGGCCGCTGCGTGGTCGCGAGTTTGGCGGCGACACGCTCGACGCCCTCGGTGACGGCACGCCGGTAGAGGTCCGCGGTCGTCTCGTTCAGCAGATGCGAGCGCATCAACTTTCCTCCGGGCAAGGGGAGCGGGGGCGGGGGGATGTAGTTAGGTTAGCCTAACCTAACTTGAACGCAAAACAGAGATGGGCCCCGGCTTGCCCGCCGGGGCCCATCTCTCAAATCGCTTAAATCGCTTATCTGCTGCGTCAGTTGACTACAGCTCGGAAGTGCATTCCTCACTGGGTGCCTGGCCCGCGTACGCCTCGGCGAGGAGCTGCTCCTCGCTCGCTCCGAGCCTCCAGTAGCCCGTGAAACGCACCGCGCGACGGTCGACGCCCCGTTCCCGCACGAAGTGGCGGCGCACCGCGCGCACGGTGCCCGCCTCGCCCGCCAGCCAGGCGTACGGGGCTTCGGGCGTGGCCGGTTCGGTCGAGCGCAACGCGCTCAGCACCTGCTCGGTCCGCTCCCGGCCCGCGCCCTCGCGCACGATCCAGGTGATGTCCGCGTCGGCGAGGGTCGTCAGCGCGAGCCGGTCGTCCGCGTGCGGGACCTCGAACCAGGCCCGGACCCGGGTCCCGGCGGCCAGCCGGTCCAGGATCGCGGCCGCGGCCGGCAGGGCGGTCTCGTCCGCGTACATCCAGATCGCGTCGGTGGCGGCCGGGGGCTGGAACCGTACGGACTTGTTCTGCGCGACGGCCGGACCGATCGCCAGGATCCGGCGGCCGGTGACCGCCCGACCCGCCCAGCGGGATGCGGGGGACGAGTCCCCGTGCAGGACGAAGTCGATGTCGACCTCGTCCGCGCCACCGGGCGTACGGCGCTGCTCGCGCACGGTGTAGGAGCGCATCACCGGCCGCTCCTCGTCCGGCATCCCGCGCCAGGCGGCGAACCAGGTGTCCTCGTCCGTGGACGGGAGCACGGTGTGCTCCCGGTCGGACGGGGGCAGGAAGAGCGACAGGCTCTGGTCGAAGCCGCCCGAGCGGAAGTCCGCGAGGGACTCACCGCCGAAGGTGACCCGCAGGAAGGAGTGGCCGAGGCGGCGCGTGCGGACCACTTCGAGCTCGAAGAACCGGAAGTGCGTGACGGCCGGGGTGTCGTCGGACGCGGTGTCGCCGGACCCGGTGTCGTCGGACCCGGTGTCGTCGGACCCGGTGTCCTCGGACGCGGTGACGGTCATGATCAGCCGAGCTTCTTGGCGCTCTGGATGGCCTTCGCGAGGTCCTCCAGGATCTGGGCGCACTTGTCGTACGAGTAGATCGGCTCGGTGACGCGCGGGGCGACCTGGCCGGCCTTGACCGCGGGGAGCTCGGCCCAGGTGGGCTTCTCCTTCTTCAGGGTCTCGGGCTGCAGGGCAGTGCTCCGGTTGTCGAGCAGGATGACGTCCGCCTTGTACTTGCCGGCGTTCTCCCAGCTGAGGCTCTCGTAGAAGCCGCCCTCGTCCAGCTTGTCCGGGGTGACGAACTCGACGCCGAGCTGCTTGAAGTACTTGAGGTCGGCCGAGGTGTCGGGGGTGGAGGCGTAGAAGACGTCCGGGTAGCCGGATCCGGCGAGCACCTTGACGCCCGGGTTGGCCTTGGTGGCCTCGCGCACCTTCGCGGCGGCGGCCTCGAAGCGGGCCTTGGAGTCGACGGTGGCCTTGGCGTTCATGTCGGCGCCCAGGGCCTTGGCGAGTTCCGCGGTGCGCTCCAGCGCCTTGTCCATGGTGACGTTGCCGCCCACACCGATCGCGGCGGCCGGGGCCAGCTTCAGGATCTTGTCCTTGGAGGCCTCCGGCACGTACCAGTAGCTGCCGTCCCAGGTGTTGGTGACGAGCAGTTCGGGCTGGAGGGCCGCGTACTTCTCGACGTTGAACTCGTCGTAGACGTTGCCGAGGATCTCGACCTTGGAGATGTCCATCGAACCGGCCTGGACGTCGGCCTTGCCGTCGGCGGTCCTGGTCGGGCCGAACACGCCCTTGACCGGGACCCCGTAGTCGTACAGCGCGGCGGCGGTGCCGGTGAAGGCGACGATGTTCTTCGGCTTGGACGGGAGGGTGATCGGGTCCTTGCCGAGGTCGTCCTTGAAGGTCCAGGAGCCGGAGGACGCGGCGCCCTTGTCCTTGCCGTCACCCTTCGCCGAGTCGGTGCCGCCGCACGCGGCGAGCGCCGCGACGAGGCCGAGGGCGCCGCCCGCCGCGATGAATCCGCGACGGGTGAGGGAGGAGGTTCGGGACTTGGGCATGTCGGTTTCCGTTTTCGTGCGTGCCGGGCGGCCACTGAGCCGTTCGGAAGGAAGGTTAGCCTAACCTTGGCTGGAAAAGGTAAGGGGGCCCTAAGTTCTTGGGCCCCCTCTGTCCCGCCGGCGTCCGTACGAGCCCTGCGGCTAGGCGGAGAAGCCCAGCTCACGGGCGATCAGCATGCGCTGGACCTCGCTGGTGCCCTCGCCGATCTCCAGGATCTTCGAATCCCGCCACATGCGCGCCACCGGGTACTCGTTCATGAACCCGTAGCCGCCGTGGATCTGGGTCGCCTCACGGGCGTTGTCGACGGCGACCGTGGAGGAGTACAGCTTGGCGATCGCCGCCTCCTTCTTGAACGGCTCCCCGAGGACCAGCCGGGAGGCCGCGTCGCGCCAGCCGATACGGGCCATGTGGGCGCGCATCTCCATGTCGGCCAGCTTGAACTGGATGGCCTGGTTGTCGCCGATCGCCTTGCCGAAGGCGTGCCGCTCCTTGGCGTACTTGACCGACTCGTCCACACAGCCCTGCGCCAGACCGGTCGCGAGCGCGGAGATCGCGATCCGGCCCTCGTCGAGGATCCGCAGGAACTGCGCGTAGCCGCGGCCCTCCTCGCCCACCAGGTTGGCCAGCGGGACCCGTACGCCGTCGAAGGACAGCTCACGGGTGTCCGAGGCGTTCCAGCCCACCTTCGAGTAGGGGGCGGCCACCGTGAAGCCCGGGGTGCCGGACGGGACGATGATCGAGGAGATCTCCGGGCGGCCGTCGGCCTTGCGCCCCGTCACGGCGGTGACCGTGACCAGACCGGTGATGTCCGTACCGGAGTTGGTGATGAAGCACTTCGAGCCGTTGATCACCCACTCGTCGCCCTCGCGGACCGCCGTGGTGCGCGTGCCGCCGGCGTCGGAGCCCGCGCCGGGCTCGGTCAGACCGAAGGCCCCGAGGATCTCGCCGGAGCACATCTTCGGCAGCCACTGACGCTTCTGCTCCTCGGAGCCGAAGAGGTAGATCGGCATGGCGCCGAGGGAGACCCCGGCCTCCAGGGTGATGGCGACCGAGGAGTCGACGCGGGCCAGCTCCTCCAGGGCGATGCCGAGGGCGAGGTAGTCGCCGCCCATGCCCCCGTACTCCTCCGGGAAGGGCAGGCCGAACAGGCCCATGCGGCCCATCTCGCGGACGATCTCGTACGGGAACTCGTGCCGCTCGTACAGGTCGCCGATCTTCGGCGCGATGACGTCGTGCGCGAACTCCTCGACGGTGCGGCGGAGTTCCTCGTGCTCGGGGGTGAGCCGGTGGTCGAGGGACATGGTGTGACTACTCCTTGTGGGAGAGGGCGCGGACGGTACGGGAGGGGCTGGGGCGTCCCAGCTGTTCGGCCATCCACACGCTCGTGGCGGTGAGGGCGGCCAGATCGACCCCGGTCTCGATGCCGAGGCCGTCGAGCATCCACACCAGGTCCTCGGTCGCGAGGTTGCCGGTGGCGCTCTTCGCGTACGGGCATCCGCCGAGGCCGCCTGCGGAGGCGTCGACGGTGGTGACCCCGTGCCGGAGTGCGGCGAGGGTGTTGGCGAGGGCCTGGCCGTAGGTGTCGTGGAAGTGCACGCCGATACGGTCGGTCGTGACGCCGGCCTCGTTCAGCTCGGTGAGCAGGGCCTGGACGTGGCCCGGGGTGGCGACGCCGATCGTGTCGCCGAGGCTCAGCTCGTCACAGCCGAGGTCGAGCAGCGCCCGGGCCACGGAGACCACCTGGGGGACCGGGACGGCGCCCTCCCAGGGGTCGCCGAAGCACATGGAGAGATAGCCGCGGACATGGGCCCCCTCCTGCTTGGCACGGGCCACGACCGGCTCGAACATGGCGAGGGACTCTGCGACCGTGCGGTTCAGGTTGCGGGAGGCGAAGGTCTCGGTGGCCGAGCCGAAGACGGCGATGCGGGTGGCCCCGAGGGCGAGCGCCCGGTCCAGGCCGCGCTCGTTGGGGACGAGGACCGGGAGCGCCGCATCGACGTCGGAGAGCAGCGGAAAGAGCTGTTCCGCGTCCGCCAGCTGGGGCACCCACTTGGGGTGGACGAAGCTGGTGGCCTCGATGGTGCTCAGCCCGGCGGCGGCGAGTCGGTGGACGAACTCGGCCTTGACGGCGGTCGGGACGGTGCCCTGCTCGTTCTGGAGCCCGTCGCGGGCGCCGACCTCGTGGATGCGGACCCGGGCCGGGAGGCCGGGGGCCGGGACGGTCATGGGCAGCCCGTTCATCCGGCCGCCTCCTCTTCCGGTTCCGGGGTGATGACGGCCAGGACCTGGTCCATGGCGACCGTGGTGCCGGGTGCGACGTCGAGTTCGGTGACGGTGCCGGCGTGCGGGGCGGAGATGACGTGCTCCATCTTCATGGCCTCGACGACGAGGAGGCTCTGCCCGGCCGTCACCTTGTCGCCGACTGCCACCTTCACGACGGTGACGGTGCCGGGCATGGGGGCGGCGAGGGTGTCGGCCCCGCCGCGTCCGGCGCCGCTGAGGTTCGCCTGGACCGGGTCGTGGGTCTGGACGTGCCAGGAGTCGCCGTCGCGGCCGAGCCAGATCCCCTCCGGGGAGGTGGCGTGGCTGAAGCGGTGGGTGACACCGTCGAGTTCTACGGTGACGGTGTCGGTGGTGCGGGCCGCGATCCGGCCGCGGGCCGGTGCGCTGGGGGCGCTGCCCCCAGACGCCCGCGCCTCAAACGCCGGCGAGGCTGGGTTTGCGCCGGCGGCGTCGGAAATGAGCAGCTCGGAGTCCGCGCCCAGGGGGCGCGTGCGGACCGCTACCGGGTCCTCGCCCGGCAGGCGGAAGTGGTGCACCGTCCACGCCGGCGTCCCGCCAAGGCGCCAGCCGTTGGGCACCCCGAAGGGGTCGACCCATCCCTCCCAGCCCGTCCGGCGACCCCGGACCGGGGTCCGGGGCAGAGCCCCGGTTCCCTGCGCCAGCAGGGCTGCCGCCGCGTACACCTCCGCTGGGACCCCCTCCGGCAGGAGTTCGGCCAGGTCGCGCTCGACCAGGCCCGTGTCCAGGTCGCCGGAGACGACATCCGGGTGGGCCAGCAGCCTCCGGAGGAAACCCGCGTTGGTCTGGACGCCCAGGATCACCGTGTCGGCGAGAGCCCCCCGCAGCATGCGCAGGGCCGCCGCGCGGTCGGGCCCGTGGACGATGACCTTCGACAGCATCGGGTCGTACGTCGAGCCCACCGGCACGCCCGCCGTCAGCCCGGAGTCCGTACGGACCGCCCCGCCCGACGGCTCCGACAGCGCGAGGACCGTACCGCCGGACGGCAGGAACCCCCGCGCCGGGTCCTCGGCGCAGACGCGCGCCTCGATCGCGTGCCCGGTCAGGGTGACGTCGGACTGGTCGAAACCCAGCCGTTCGCCGGCCGCGACCCGGAGCTGGAGCTCCACCAGGTCCAGCCCGGTGATCAGCTCCGTCACCGGGTGCTCGACCTGGAGGCGGGTGTTCATCTCCATGAAGTAGTACGAGGAGGGGTCCCCGCCCGGCACGATGAACTCCACCGTGCCCGCCCCGACGTACCCGCAGGAGCGGGCCGCGTCGACCGCCGCCGCGCCCATCGCCGCGCGGGTCTTCTCGTCGAGCAGGACCGACGGCGCCTCCTCGATCACCTTCTGGTGGCGGCGCTGCAGCGAGCACTCGCGCTCGCCGAGGTGGACCACGTTCCCGTGGGCGTCCGCCAGCACCTGGATCTCGATGTGCCGCGGCCGGTCCACCCACCGCTCGACCAGCAGGGTGTCGTCGCCGAAGGAGGACCGCGCCTCACGGCGGGCCGCGGCGATCTCCTCGGCCAGCACCGCCCCGTCGCGGACCAGCCGCATGCCCTTGCCGCCGCCGCCCGCCGAGGGCTTCAGCAGCACCGGCATGCCGATCTCGGCCGCGGCCGCGACCAGTTCCGCGTCCGACAGGCCGCTTCCCGAGGAGCCCGGCACCACGGGCACGCCCGCCGCCTTCACGGTCTCCTTGGCGCGGATCTTGTCTCCCATCAGGGAGATGGCGCTCGCCGGCGGCCCGATGAAGGCCAGTCCGGCGTCGGCGCAGGCCTGGGCGAAGGCCGCGTTCTCCGCGAGGAAGCCGTAGCCGGGGTGGACCGCCTCGGCGCCCGTCCGCCGGGCGGCGTCGAGCAGCCGCTCCACCGACAGGTAGCTCTCGGCGGCCGCCGCCGGGCCGATCCGGACGGCCGTGTCGGCCTCCCGTACGTGGCGGGCGTCCGCGTCCGCGTCGCTGAAGACGGCCACGGACCGCACGCCGAGCTGCCGCAGGGTGCGGATGACCCGTACCGCGATCTCGCCCCGGTTCGCGACCAGAACAGTGCTGAACATCAGTGAGGTCCTCACGTCACATACGGAAGATGCCGAAAGCGGAGTCGTGCAGCGGGGCGTTCGCGCACGCGGTCAGGGCCAGGCCCAGCACCTGCCGGGTCTCCAGCGGGTCGATGACCCCGTCGTCCCACAGCCGGGCCGTGGCGTAGTAGGCGTTGCCCTGCTCCTCGTACTGCGCGCGGACCGGGGCCTTGAAGGCCTCCTCGTCCTCGGCCGGCCACTCCTGGCCCGCGCCCTCGATCTGGTCGCGCTTGACCGTCGCGAGGACGGACGCGGCCTGCTCCCCGCCCATCACGGAGATCTTGGCGTTCGGCCACATCCACAGGAACCGGGGAGAGTACGCCCGCCCGCACATGGAGTAGTTGCCCGCGCCGTACGAGCCGCCGACCACCACCGTCAGCTTCGGCACCCGGGTGCAGGCCACGGCCGTCACCATCTTGGCGCCGTGCTTGGCGATGCCGCCGGCCTCGTAGTCGCGGCCGACCATGAAGCCCGAGATGTTCTGGAGGAAGAGGAGCGGGATGCCGCGCTGGTCGCACAGCTCGATGAAGTGGGCGCCCTTCTGGGCGGATTCGGAGAACAGGATGCCGTTGTTGGCGATGATCCCGACCGGGTGACCGTGGATCCGGGCGAAGCCGGTGACCAGCGTCTGCCCGAACTCCGCCTTGAACTCCTGGAAGCGGGACCCGTCCACGATCCGCGCGATGATCTCGCGGGCGTCGTACGGGGTGCGCGAGTCGACCGGAACCGCGCCGTACAGCCCGTACGGGTCCACCTTGGGCTCTTCCGGCGCCTCGACCGACCAGGGCAGGGCCGCGCGGTCCGGCAGGGTCGCCACGATGTTCCGTACGATCCGCAGCGCGTGCGCGTCGTCCTCCGCGAGGTGGTCGGTCACGCCGGAGGTCCGGGAGTGGACCTCGCCGCCGCCGAGCTCCTCGGCCGTGACCACCTCGCCGGTCGCGGCCTTCACCAGCGGCGGACCGCCGAGGAAGATCGTGCCCTGGCCGCGGACGATCACGGCCTCGTCGCTCATGGCCGGGACGTACGCCCCGCCCGCCGTGCAGGAGCCGAGGACGGCGGCGATCTGCGGGATGCCGGCGCCCGACATGCGCGCCTGGTTGTAGAAGATGCGGCCGAAGTGCTCCCGGTCGGGGAAGACCTCGTCCTGCATGGGGAGGAAGGCGCCGCCGGAGTCGACCAGGTAGAGGCAGGGGAGACGGTTCTCCAGGGCCACCTCCTGGGCGCGGAGGTGCTTCTTGACGGTCATCGGGTAGTACGTGCCGCCCTTGACGGTGGCGTCGTTCGCGACGATCACGCATTCGCGGCCGCTGACCCGGCCGATGCCCGCGATGACTCCGGCGGCCGGGGCCGCGCCCCCGTACATGCCCTCGGCGGCCAGGGGGGCCAGCTCCAGGAAGGGGGATCCGGGATCGAGGAGGGTGTCCACGCGGTCGCGCGGAAGGAGCTTCCCGCGGGCGGTGTGGCGGGCGCGGGCCTTCTCGCCGCCGCCGAGCCGGGCCGCGTCGAGCCGGGCGCGCAGGCCCTCGGTCAGCTCGCGGTGGGCGGCCTCGTTGGTCCGCCAGGCCTCGGACGCCGGGTCCGCGGCGCTCGTCAGCACTGGTGCCTGCTGCATCGGTCGAGCTCCCTTGCTCGTTCCACTTGCTCGGTACACGCTGTTAGTGAGCGTTAACGTGTTCTGGGGCTTAGGTTAACGACCGCTAACGGCCCTGTCTAGAATGGTTTCCCATGAGCACCAGAGCGGCCGCCCCCACCCGTCGCGAGCAGATCCTCAGTGAGGCCGCTCGTCTCTTCGCCGCGCGCGGCTTCCACGGCGTCGGCGTCGACGAGATAGGGGCCGCGGTGGGCATCAGCGGCCCCGGCCTGTACCGGCACTTCGCGGGCAAGGACGCCATGCTCGCCGAGCTGCTGGTCGGCATCAGCGAACGGCTGCTGACCGGCGGCCGTCACCGGGTGGCGCAGGCGGCGGGCGATCCGGCCCGGGTGCTGTCCTCCCTCATCGACGGGCACATCGACTTCGCGCTCGACGACCGGGCGCTGATCACCCTGCACGACCGGGAGCTCGACCGGCTGCGGGAGGCCGACCGCAAGCTCGTACGGCAGCTGCAGCGCCAGTACGTGGAGCTGTGGGTGGAGGTCGTACGGGAACTGCACCCGGAGGTGGTCGAGGCGGAGGTACGGGTCTCCGTGCACGCGGTCTTCGGCCTGCTCAACTCCACCCCGCACCTGGCGGCCCTGGGGCGGGAGGCGACGGAGTCGCTGCTGCGGCGGCTCGCGCACGGGGCCTTCGGGGCGCTGTCGGCGTGATCCGGCGCGCGCGGCGATCCGAATGGACGCGCCGCCTCCGCCCGGACGGCGGCAGAATGGCCCGTATGCCGAAGCCGATAGAGACGTCCGACCAGTCCGTTGGAGCGCTTGGGGCGCTGGGAGCGCTTGGAGCCCTTGGGGCGCCGAGCCGCGCCGAACTCATCGACCACCTGGTCCGCACGCGGATCGCGGGGCAGGTCGCGACCCCGCGCGAGAACAACCTCAGCCACTACCGCAAGCTCGCCAACGGCGACCGGCACTACTGGCTCGGCCTGGAGCTGGGCGACCGCTGGACGGACGAGCAGGACGTGCTCGCGGTGATGGCGGAGCGGTGCGGGGTCGTGGACGACCCCGGCTTCCGGTACGGCCAGGACACCATCGACCCGGAGCTGACCGTGGCCGGCCTGGACCGGCTGGCGGCGCGGCTGCGGAAGGCGGCGCTGGACCGGCAGAGCGTGCTGTTCGCCACCGGGCACCCGGGCGGGCTGCTGGACGTCCACCGGGCCACAGCGGCGGCCCTGCGCGCCGCCGGCTGCGAGATCGTCGTCATCCCCTCGGGCCTGACGGCCGACGAGGGCTCGGTGTGGCAGTTCGCGGACGTCGCGGTGCTGGAGCGGGGCGCGACCCTGTGGCACACCCACTCGCCGGAGCCGATGGCCGCCATCCTGGACGGGCTGACGGCTTCGAACCGCCCCCAGCCCGACCTGGTCGTAGCCGACCACGGCTGGGCGGGCTGCGCGGCGCAGCGTGGCCTGGACGCGGTGGGCTACGCCGACTGCAACGACCCGGCCCTCTTCCTCGGCGAAGCCGAAGGCACCCTCCAGGTGGCGATCCCCCTGGACGACCACGTCCGCGACCCGCGCTTCTACGACCCGCTGGTGGCGTACTTGCTGGCCGCGGCGGGGCTGCGCTGACGGCGTAACCAGGCGGACAGCGCAAAGAAGCCCCGGCCGGTGGTTCCGGCGGGGCTTCTCGTGGCGTGATGCCTGGGTCCCCGCTCTCACTCGAGCCGGGACCCAGGAAGAAATCAGTTGCTGAATTTACTGTTATTCGTTGTCTCGTTGAGCACAGAAACCCTGTCGTAATGCTCTGCCCCGGCGTCATCCTGACGGAGGTACATTCGACTGTAAGGTCGCACCCCCACCCAAATTGCGTATAGCGCGCAGGATGCCGGCCGCTCTTCCCCTGTCGCAAATTGGATGCGGACACCCGGATGTTCATCCGGGAGGGTATCGAATACCCATGTCCCGTCACCAGATTTACGAGGGGGAGACTTTCGGAGATTGGCCGGAACGCAATATGGATCCTGTGTCACGTTACTGAACGAGACCGATCCGTCATCCATGAACGTGATTCGGCCGCCTTTGTTGCTTTCCCAGGCTCCGGAAATGTCTTCCCGTGTGAGTGTTTCCGCATCCTTCCGGTCTGATCCGCATGAGGTGACGGTGAAGGCTGCCGCAAGTAAAAGAATGCAGGCCGCCGGGTGTCGAAAGAAGCGTTTCACGATTCCTCTCGAGGCTAGAAGGCGGATAGGTCGAAGTCGAAGTCGTCGTATCGCGCGATTTGATCGGAGGAGGCGAACTGCCTGGCCTTTGAGATGAGCGGCTGATATTTCTTCGATTCGAGCCACATAAACGGGAGTCGGCGCTCTTTCAGTGCCTGTTCCTTGATCTCCTCCCCGATCGCCCTACCGCGCACATTGTTGTAGAGATCGGCTATGTGATCGCGCTGCTCCGCGTACGGATAGTACGCCTCGTGAGCTTCAGCCCACATTTCAGCCTTCTTGGCGCCGAACTCTACCGTCATGCGCCCCTGCCAGAGGGCGTGTCGATAGGCGTTGTTGTCGATGTTCTCGTCCCCGAGCTCCGCGGCTGAAACGTCCCATGCCCACGACATCACCTCCTCCGCTTTTATGCATTGCAAAGGGCTCTCGGCGCACAGTGTCGTTTCTGCAAGATTCAGACGCATAGGGTCGGATCCCTCCGCGTCCGGATGTGCGGCCCACGGAGGCTGCCCTTGCTTGTGCCATGAATTCGGCCAGCGCGTGTTCAAAGTGAACTCGCGGTGCAAATCCTTCGAGAGTAGGATGATGTCTTCCTTGGGCAGCCAGCCGCCAGTCTTTGCGGTCTGGAGTGCTTTCTTGATTCGGCCGTGGTTCCAATTGGGTCGGTTCTCCCCGTAGCGACGGTACTTTGTGGCTGCACTGACGACGCTTTGGGGCGCCGACTGAAAGCCGCCGTCGCTGTCTCCCTCGAAGTACTTGAGGCCGTCGGGGTCGGAGAAGGTGAAGGGGTTGTTGGCAGAGTACGTGTAGCCGTGGAGCTGCTGGGCGTCCTTGAGGTCCATGATCGGGTCGACGGATATGAATCGGCCGATCAGGGGGTCGTACTCGCGGGCGCCGATGTGGGTCAGGCCGCTGTCGTTGTCCTTCGTGCCTCCGACGAAGGTCTTCTCGCCCGTCCAGGTCGTGGGCTGCGTGCCGCGCGCCTCGCCGAACAGGCCCGTCTTGCGCCGGGTGACGGTCTGGGTCGCGTCAGCGGTGATCTGGCTGGTGCCGGTCTTGTGGTGGTCGGCCAGGGTGAAGGTGAGCTTGCCACCCGTGCGCATCGCGACGTCGCCGTAGTAGCGGGTCCCGGTGATCGTGCCGGCCTTGTCGAGCTTCAGCTCGTTGCCCGCGGGCAGGTAGAGCGTGGTGGCGTCCTTCTCCTTGCGCAGCAGACGCTCACCCGTGGCCGTATAGACGAACGAGTTCGTGGTCGTGCCCTGCACGAGGGACTTGAGGTGTCCTTCGGCGTCCCAGTCGAGGTACTGGGTCTCGCCGGTGCCGCTCCTGCGGGTCTTGGTGTTGCCCGAGGCGTCGTAGGTGAAGGTTTCCTCGTGGGGGTTGGTGCCGGTCTGGGTGACCTTCGGCAGGTCGTGCTTGCCGGCCGTCGGCGCAGCGTAGGTGCGGACGGTGTCGGCGGCCGGGCCCGAGGCGGTCTTGTGCTTGGTCTCGGTCTTGCGGTTGCCGACCGAGTCGTAGGTGTACGTCGTCCAGTACGGGTCCTCGCCGCCGATGACGGAGGCCGACGGAGAAGCCGCGCAGGTCTCGCCCGTGTTGGTCCAGGCCTGGGTGATGCGGCGCAGGGCGTCCAGGTTGACGCACTGGGTGTCGGTGGTGCGGAGCGCGTCCTGGCCGTACGCCGTGGCGATCGAGGTCAGGTTGCCGACCGGGTCGGTCGTGTACTTGGTGTCCTCGATCCGCTGGGGTGCGACATCGCGGTCGGTGGACGCGCGGGTGAGGGCTCCGGTGTGCTCGTCGTACTCGCTCGATGTGTAGAGGCGCTGGCCCAGTGCTCCGAGCTCCTGCCGGATGGTGCGCCCGTAGTGGTCGTAGGTCATCGCCGACACGAGGCGGCTGGTGCCGGCGCCCATGCTGTTCAGCAGGCCGGAGACCGACTTGTAGGTGCTGCCGACCGTCTCGGCCGGCAGCCCGCCCATGGCGGGATGCTTGGTGGTGAGGGTCTGGCCCGTGATGTTGTAGGTGTTGGTCCACCTGTAGGTGCCCGCCATGGTCCCGGTCTCGGGCGTGGACGGGATGGTGACCTGGGTATCGAGCGGCTGGTAGAGGTGGTTGTAGGCCAGCACCTCGGACACGTAGGCCTTGCCGTCGACGAAACGCGTCGATGCCGTCAGCTGGCCCTTGGCGACGGTGTCGTACACCAGCGAGGTCAGCGTCGTCGTGCCCTGCTTGGTGGCGACGGGGCGGCCGAGCTCGTCGTAGTCCGTGTGCACGGTGATACCGCGGGCGTCGGTCACGTCGGTGACGCGGTCGCCGACGTCGTAGGCGGTCTTGGTGACGCCCTTGTCCGGGTCGTTCGATTCGACCTGGCGGCCGCGCACGTCGTAGGTGTACGTCCACTTCGCGTTGCCGGGGTCGGTGACCTGGGCGAGCCGGCCGAGCTTGTCGTAGGCGTACAGGGTTGAGTGCGAGGTGGTCCTGGCCGCGTCCGTGTACTGCTTCTGCTCGACCGGGCGACCCAGCGCGTCGGTGACCGTGGTCGTCACAGTGCCGCCCCGGGGCGGGACGACCGTCGTCGTGTCACCGGTGTAGCTGGTGGTGGCGCGCTTGGTCTCGGTGCCGAACTTCTTCGAGATCACCGCTGTCGCCCGGCCGGCGCCGTCGAAGACGGTATCGGTGGAGGACGGGTAGTTGAGTTCCTGCCCCGTGACCAGCTCGGGTGAGGGCAGACCGTCGGCGTAGTACGTGCCGGAGTTCCGCCAGGCCAGGCCACGGGTGTCGTAGAAGGTCTCCGTGAGCAGACGTCCCGCCAGGTCGGGCGACTGGGTCTGCGTCTGGCGCTCGCGCAGCAGGCCGTCCTGGATGCTGTGGACGATGGAGTACTTGTAGTCGTGCGTGAGCGACTTCGAGGTGACGACGTTGGGTCCGTCATTGCGGACGGTGTACTCGAAGACGCGGCTCGGCAGGTTCGGGTTGGCCTCGACCGTCCAGTTCGGGACCCAGACCTTCGTCACCCGGCCCAGCGCGTCGTACGCGGTCGTGACGACTTTGCCGTTGGGGTCGGTGACCTTCGTGGCCTGACCGCGCACCGGGTCGATCTGCGTGGTGACGACGTGGCCCAGCGGGTTCGTCGCCGTCATCGCGGTGGCGGGCTCGCCCGTGGCCGGCGTGTAGGCGGTGGTGGTCACCTTCCCGTAGGCGTCGGCGGCTGCCAGTACCCGGCCGTGCACGTCGTAGCAGAGCTCGTTCTTGGCCGGGCCGCAGGTGCTGGGCACGGACGACTGGGTGTCGTAGCCGTCGCCCTTGCCGTTGATCTTCTCTGTCTTGGTGATCAGACCCGGACCCGGAACGCTCCCGAGGGCGCCGTTGTCGAAGTAGCTGCGCGTGTCACTGATGACGTCGGCCGGGCCGCCGGCGGGCGATCCGCACGGCACCGCGACGGTCTCGACGCGGCTGTGCCGGTCCAGGATCCAGCTCGTGGTGTTGCGTGCGTAGGTGGTCGTGGTGCAGGACTCGTCGCCGGTCTTGGCGGTGTCGCCGGTGCTCGACTCCCAGTCGACCATGCCGTAGGCGTCGAAGTGACGGCTGATCTCGGTCGTACGGGTGCCGCCGGTGACGGTGGTGCGGGTCGACTCCTTCTCGGTGCCCGTCTTGTAGGAGACGAGATCGGGCAGGCCGGGGCGGGTCCGCTTCGCCACGAGGCCCGAGCGCCATGGGGTGCTGGACGAGGCGCTCACGAGCTTGCTCGTGTCATCGCCCTCGTACGTCGCGGATTCGCGGACCATGCCGGCGAACTCGGGCCGGTCGAGGACCGCAGTTCCCGTGCCGTCCTTTACCTCCTTGCCGTCGAGGCCCCGGAAGTAGCGGGTCTCCGACAGCGTCTTCGGGTCACTGGCGGCACCGGTGCGGGTCTGCACCAGTTCATAGCCGCGTGAGACCGAGTGCACGCGGTCCTCGGCCTTGGTGAACTCGCTCGTGTCCTTGTCCCAGGCCGCTCCGCCGACGTAGGTGTACGAGGTCACCTTGTCGGGCGTCGCAGCGAGGTTGTCGCCCTCCACGATCTGGGTGACGACGTAGGTGTTGAACCAGTCGAGCTTGGAGGTGTCGCCCTCCCACACCCATTTGACCGGGTAGCAGCGCTTGGTGTTCGTCGCGTCCGCGGCGGGAAGCGTGGTGGGAGCGCAGTCGGGCTGGGAGTAGGTGACACCGATGGTGCCGCCGGTCTCGGTGTTGACCTGGGACATCCGCAGCCGGATGTAGGGGGCCAGGCCGTCCCCGGTCGCGTCCACCCGGTTGGGGCGCTGTTCACCCGCGAAAGTGACCGGAGGCAGCGGGACGTCCGTGGCGGCGCCCGCCTTGGCGGTGCGGGTGATGGACTTCAGCCACATCGGGGTGGATATGCCGTCGCCCGCCGGCGGGAAGTTCTGGTCCAGGGTCCAGGAGTCGACGTCCTGGTACGCGCCGCCGGTGAGGACCTTGGTGTGGATCCCCGTGAGGCGCATCCGCGACCAGAACGTCGGCGAGTACTGGCCCTTGCACTCCGTGGACCCGTCCTTGCAGAACAGGTCGTACGGCGAGTCAGGCCAGTTCTTGGCGTTGGCCTCGTCGAAGGTGCCGCAGGCGGTGAGGCAGCGCTCGCTGACGCCGAACTGCACCTGGGCCATCGCCTTGCCGGTGTAGATGGCGTCGGAGCGCAGGCCGTAGTCGATGTGGTCGAGCCAGCCGCCGCGGATGTACCGCGTGACCGTGGCCGTGCCCGTGGTCTCCGAGACGTTGCGGCCGTAGTTGTTCGTCTCGGTCTTCCAGTAGTACGCCATCGCGTCGCCGCCGGGGGCGACGACGTAGTCGAGCTGCCAGCGCCAGGCCTGCTGGCACCAGGCGCTCGCGAACGAGGCGTTGTAGCAGGGCTCCCCCGCCTGATTACCGAAGACGGGCGCGGTCCAGGCCGAGTTCGTCGTCGGTGTGGACGCGTCCTTCCAGCCCGGCAGACGGTTCAGGCCGAAGAAGTACTGCGTACCGTCAGTCGTCGTGATCTTCCAGTGCTCACCGTTGTTGTCGCCGTTGACGGCGCCGGTGAGCTTCTCGACCTTCTCGCCCGAGTCTGTGGCCGGGTGCCAGCCCTTGCCCTGCTCGTAGACCAGCTCGGTCGACTTGCCGCCCAGCGACATCGTGGCGTTGTCGTTGAACCAGCACTGGTCGCCGACCTTGGTGGTGTTGGTGCCACCGGTCTTGTCGTCGTTGCAGGGCTTGTACTTGCGCTCGATGAAGCCGGGCTCCCAGTTCCAGCCGTCACCGATCCACGAGCCCTGGCTGTTGGACATGCCCGTGCGGCCATCGACGGACTGGGAGTTGTAGCCGAGCGAGATCTGCGGAGCCAGCCCCCCGGGCACGGAGGGCGTCGCGACTCCGTAGGACCAGGAGAAGCCACCGCTCGATCCGCCCGAGCTCCAGGAGCCCGAGGACTGGAGCGAGGTCGCCTTGTAGTCACCAGTCGGACCCGCGTCGCCCGCCGTCGCGGCCAGGACGGTCGCGCCGCCCGAAGCGGCGGGGGCCGACATGGCCGACACGCCTGCGGACTTGGCAGAGGGAGCCGTGGCCGCGCCCGGCGTCGTCACCTGGGCCGAGAGCTTCCCCGAGCGCGTGTCGTTGCGCGTCTCCAGCGGCTTCTGCGTACGGCACTCCGCGCGCTCGGGAGTCGTCAGCGCGCACGCCGGAAGCTCCACCAGCCTCAGCCGGGAGGCGTAGTCGCCGCCGTAGGCGCCGCGGAAGGAGTTGTAGTCCACCTCGACCTTCGCCGACGCGGACTGCGCGGCGCCGTCCGAGCGGCCCACCGACAGCAGGACACCGTCGACGCCCGCATTGCGCGCCGCGTCCTTCCCGGTGATGGAGACCTTCACCTTCGACGGCGCTTCGGCCGCCTTGCCCGGCGCGACGTAGACCGCGACCGGGAGCTTGCCCGCCTGCTGCGAGCCGGCGCCGACGGCCGGCCCCTGAGCGGCGCCCGTCAGGAATGACTTGGAGACCGGGCCTGGAGCCGGAGTCAGGTCCACCTCCGCCGAACCGGCCGCCGGCCAGGAGACCTTCGGCGCCTTCCACGGAGTCGCGGCCGCGTCATCGGCCTTCTTCGCCCCACCCGCGCGGACCGGCTTCACCGGCACCGCCTTCGGCTGCTTGAGCGCCGGCAACGACGGCCCGGATTTGCTGTCCGCTACGGCGACCGCGCCGGGCACCATACCTGAGAGGACCGCTGCGGCCAACGCCACAGAAAGCCCTCTCACACGAAATTTTCTCACACCCCACCCCATGCTTCTACAGAGATTATCGGCGCAGACTAACAGGCGGAATTCGCCAATCTGGCATCCCGGAACGAGCCTTAATTGGACCAAGTGGATCTAGTGGTTCAAATGGGGTGGCGCGCCTGTGATGCGCGTAAAAATCGCAGGTCAGCTGGGTTGATGTCGGCGATCCTGAGTAGAGTCGCCCATGGATATCAGACAGATGGAGTTTGCGTGAGAAGAGAAAAGGGCCTACCCGGCATGCTGGGTAGGCGGGGGATTTCACGGGTCATTTCCATGGCCCTGATAAGTGGAATAGTCGCTACCGGTTTGGCTGTAATGCAACCGCCGACGACCGCGGTCGCCGCCACCGATCCGGTCGCCGAGGGTTCGATGAGCGCGGCGGACTTCGCGCTCGCCAAGGCCAAAGAGACCGGTCAGCCCTACGAGTTGACGTCCGCCCGGACCGAGACTTCGGACACCTGGGCGCTACCGACGGGCAAGTGGTCGGTCAAGCGCCACGGGACGACGGTGCGCGTCCGGCGCGCGGGTGGCTGGATCGCGACCGACCCGACGCTGCAGTTCGCGGCGGACGGGAAGGTGACGCCGAAGGCCTCGGCCGTCGCGATCGCCTTCTCGGGCGGCGGCACCGGTCCGCTCCTGTCAGGGGTCAAGGACGGGCGCACCCTGTCGCTGACGTGGCCCACGGCGCTCCCGAAGCCGACGCTCGCCGCGAACGTGGCGACGTACCCGAACGTCCTGCCCGACGTGGACCTGCAGCTGAAGGCCGAGGTCGAGGGCTTCTCCCAGCTGCTGGTGGTCAAGACCGCAGCAGCGGCGAAGCATCCCGACCTCGCGACGTTGAAATTCAAGCTCGACACCGTGGGACTGAACGTCACCCGGGATGCGACGACGGGGCTGCTGACCGCGGTGAATCCGGCCGGTGAGGTGGTGTTCACCTCCCCGACCCCGGTGATGTGGGACTCCACCACCAGGGGCGCCGCTCCTCAAGTGGCCGCGGGTACGGGAGCGCTCAGCGCCGACTCGGGGACGGACACTGCCCCCTCGGATGCCTTCGTGACACCGTCCGGGGCCAACAGCGCCCAGATGCCCACCACCGTCACAGGCGGCACACTGGAGATCAAGCCCGACCAGGCCCTCCTCACGAGCACGGAGACGAAGTACCCCGTCTACATCGACCCGTCGGTGGCGTGGGGTGCGCGGCAGAACTGGTCGTGGGTGTACCGCAAGTGGAGGTCCAACTCCTACTGGAACACCAAGGAGGACGTGCGTGTCGGGTACGAGGCCGATACGAACGGGCTCTCGCGTGCCTACTTCCAGCTCGACACCTCAGGCGTCAAGGGCGCTCAGGTGTCGAAGGCGACGTTCCGGATCAAGGAGACGTGGTCCTGGTCCTGCACCAAGACCCCGGTGGAGCTGTGGAGCACCGGCCCCATCTCGCCCCAGACGACGTGGGACCGCCAGCCCGCCAAGGGCCGCCTGCAGCAGATAGTCACGGATGCCAAGGGACGCGCCGAGTGCGGGGCCGGCAACCTCGAGTTCAACGCCACTGACGCCGTGCAGGAGTCGGCGTCCAAGCACTGGTCGAGTGTGACGCTGGGCCTGTTCGCGTCGAACGAGACCGACGAGTTCCAGTGGAAGCGTTTCGACGCGAAGACGATGACGCTGGAGATCGAGTACAACAACCCGCCCAACACCCCGTCCCACCCGGGGACCTCACCCTGGGTGCCCTGCGACCAGGGCGGCTCGATCGGCAACACCACCATCGGTCTCAACGCGACGATCTCCGACCGCGACTCAGGGAACCTGAGCACCGAGTTCCAGATCTTCAAGGACGGCCAGAGCACCCCCGCCGTCAGCCAGTCCATCCCGGCCAACAACGGCAAGGTCGCCAGCTGGAACGTCCCCGACGCCTCCCTCCCCAACGGGAGCTACACCTGGAAGGCGCGGACCACCGACCAGGACGGTGCCCAGTCGGCCTGGTCCCAGACGTGCAAGTTCACCGTGGACCGCTCCCGGCCGACGGAGGCGCCGAAGATCACCTCCACCGTCTTCCCCGACGGGAGGAACGGCTGGCCCCAAGGCACCGGCAAGGCGCGCCAGGAAGGGGACTTCGTCCTCTCCGCCAACGGCGTCGCGGACGTCACCTGGTACGGCTACTACACCGACTGGGACCCGGAGGTGAAGAGCACCTCCGTCGCGGCGGGCGCTTCGTTCACCGCGAAACTCACCCCGCCCGGCGCCGGCCCGCACTTCGTCTACGCCTTCAGCCAGGACGCTGCCGGGAACCGTTCCGACACCACCGCCTACCAGTTCTACGCGGCACGCACGGCGGCGGTGGACGTACCCCACGACCTCAACGGCGACGGCTTCCGCGACATCTGGAGCAGCGACCTCTTCGGCAGCCTCCTGACCTACGCAGGCCAGGGCAACGGAAAGTTCTCCGCAACGGTCAGCTCCGCCGACTCCTTCGCCCGATCCCAGGTCGCGGCCCTGGGCGACTGGGACGATGACGGATACAACGACATGCTCACCCTGGAGCAGCGGGCCGATATGACCCGTAAGACGTTGTGGATCTACGGCAACAACGGCCGGGGCACCGTCGGCGCGCCCACCCAGGTGACCGCCGCGAACCCGCTTGAGGACGACCGGTGGTTCGATGCCGAGCAGATCATCGCCCCCGGCAACATCGGTGGCGACGAGCTCCCGGACATCCTCGTCAAGCAGGGAAACAAGCTCTGGGCGTACTACAACAACGTGTGGGGTGTCCTGGAAGCGCCCCGGCTCGTCGGTGGCACCGACTGGGACAAGTACACGGTCATCGCCCCGGGTGACCTCAACAAGGACGGCGTGCCCGACCTGTGGCTGAGGGACAACGCCACCGGCGACATTCTGCGCACGTACGGCAAGAAGAGCCTGGAAGAGGGCCAGACGGTGGACCTGGCCACCTGGGGCACTCAGACCCGCAGCAAGGTCGGTTCCGGTGTCACCCAGGCGGGGTATCCGCAGGTCAGCTCGGCTGGTGACCTCAACGGTGACGGCGTTCCCGACCTGTGGGCCCGCCAGGCCGACAACACCATGGTCGGCTGGCCGGGGAAGCTCTCCACCGACGGCACGACCGTAGGCTCGTTCGCCACCCGCTTCCAGATCGACGGCGTCCCCGGCGCGCGCATCCCGGCCGGTACCACGCTGGCATCGGGGCAGGAGTTCTCCAGCGGCAACTCCAAGCTGGTGATGCAGGCCGACGGCAACCTCGTGCTGTACAGCAAGG
Source organism: Streptomyces sp. NPDC028910 (assembly GCF_055564955.1). NCBI lineage: Bacteria > Bacillati > Actinomycetota > Actinomycetes > Kitasatosporales > Streptomycetaceae > Streptomyces > Streptomyces sp. NPDC028910. The sequence continues at coordinate 76,503 of NZ_JBVHVF010000013.1, forward strand.
ACAACAAGCCCCTCTGGGCCACCGGCACCAGCAAGAACCCGGGCGCCACGGCCCGCATGCAGAGCGACGGCAACTTCGTCGTCTACGCCGCCGACGGCAAGACCGCCCTGTGGAGCAGTAAGACCAGCACTCCGTCCTCGTACGCGGTACTCCAGCCCCGTGGCGTACTCGTCCTCTACAACGCCTCCGGGCAGAGCCTGTGGACCAGCGGCAGCCAGAGCCGACCGGACTACAACGGCGACGGCTACACCGACGTACTGGCCCGCGATCCCAACGGCGACATGTGGGTCTACCCGGGAACCGGCGGCACGGGCACCAGCACCCTGGGCGCCCGCTACTTCGTCGGCAACGGCTGGTGGCGCGACGAGTGGACCAACGCCTACACCGCAGACCTGAACAACGACGGCTACACCGACCTGGTGGGGCGCACTCGGGAAGGAAACCTCTACCTCTACCCCGGCACAGGCCGCACAGGCACGAACAGTTTCAGCACCCCTGTCCTGATGGGCAACGGCTGGGACTATCAGACCCTCGGCTTCGGAGACATCACCGGTGACGGCCGCACCGACGTCATCGCTCGCGACGCCAGTGGCAGTCTCTGGGTTTACCCGCACATCGGAGGCACCGGCACCCAGGCCCTCGGTGGCCGGGTCTTCATCGCCGACGGATGGTGGCCCGACGAGTGGACCACCCTGCGCTATGCCGATCTCAACGGTGACTACAAGATCGACATAGTCGGCCGCCACACCGACGGCGGCGCGCTCTACGTCTACCCCAACACCACCATTGACGGTCACATCAGCTTCGGCGCCCGCTACCTCTTGGGCACCGGTTGGTGGAACGCCGAATGGAACCCGTACGCCACCGACCTGGACAGCAACGGAGCAGCAGAACAGGTGGGAATCACCCACAAGGGAGAGCTCTGCGACTTCACCCCCGGCGGCACCTTGATCAGCACGGGCTGGAACGGTTACGACGTCATCCTCTGATGTGAGTCAGACGGGGGGTGAGGTCCTGATCCGGGGCCTCACCCCCAGACGGGGGCAGTCACTCCCGCGCGGAGAGGACCAGCTCGTTCTCCCTCGGCGGTGGCGTCGGTGCGGGCGTGCCGGTCGGCGGCGTCCCGGTCGCGCCCCGGGCCGACGACGCAGGCGCCTGGAGCGGGAATCGTCGTGCCACGGCCTTCAGCACGCGGCGGCCCAGGTTCTGGAAGGGCAGCTCCACCAGGCGGTAGCTGAGCCAGCTCACGCCCGCCAGGGCGGCCATGAACGCGGTGAACACCACGGCCCGGCCCGTCCAGCTCTCGATCGGGGCGCGTCCCTCCAGCATCCAGTTCATGCCGTGGATCAAGGGGTTGTGCAGCAGATAGAGCGAGAAGCTGATGGCGCCGAGCCAGCTGAGCCAGCGCGGGAAGCGGCGCTTGCGCAGCAGCATGCCCGCGACGAAGACCGCCCACGCGGCGATGTAGGCGAACGACCAGGCCATCCAGGACCCGCTGAAGGTCCGCCAGAGCGCCTCCCCGTGGTTGTACATGTAGCCCGTGAGGAAGCCGCAGACGATGACGAAGCCGCAGGACAGGAAGGCCTGGGTTCGTTCGATCTGGCCGTGCTCCCACCGGTACAGCACGGTGCCGGCGAACATCGTCGCGAAGATCATCATGGTTTCGAAGGCCGCGGCCCGGCTGTTGAGGGTGATCAGCACCAGCCCGAGGCCGCCGAGGAGCAGCCCGCCGCCCTTGGCCAGGGCCGGCTTGCCGGTCATGATGCAGGCCATCGCCATCACCACCACGGTGGCGCAGGCCAGGACCAGATGCCGGGTGCTCGCGTGGTTGACGGAGAGCGTGCCGAGAGCGATCCAGCCGCCCAGGACCAGCGCCACGGCCGCGAAGCCGACCGCGATGCCCGCACTCTTGCGGTGCCATCCGAGCGCGAACAGTGCCGTGACGAAGTAGTAGAAGACCATCTCGTAGGTGAGGGTCCACAACACCCCGATGCCGTTGGTGACGCCCATCACGTCCTGCAGCATGAGCCCGTTGCCCACGAGCGAGAGCAGCGGGTGCTCGAAGGCATAGCCCGCCACCACGGTGTGGCCGCGGGGCAGGATCAGCAGCGAGGCGACCACGGTCAGGATGACCGCCGGATAGATCCGGAAGGCACGTCCCACCCAGAACGCCCGTATGTCACCGCGCCGCTCCAGCGAGGCGGGGATGATGTAGCCGCTCACCAGGAAGAACAACAGGACGCCGAAGACGCCGGGGTCCAGGTAGTGCGGCACCCGGGTGCCGTGGGGCACCCAGTAGAACGGCAGCGCCAGGTGGTACACCGCGACGGACAGGGCCGCGATGCCGCGCAGAGCGTCCAGCCAGCCGAGCCGCGACGCGGTCGGGGTGGGACCGCTCTTCGCAGCGGCCCTCGCGGGACGGCGGTCCGCTATTCGATGGATCGATTTCACCAGTGGAGGCTACACGCGATGCTGGAGCGCAAGGCTCGACGGCAAGTGCCCCGGCCACGCCCCGTGGAAGCGCACGCCACCACGCCCGTCCAGCCCACTCCGGGCGCCGTGGCACACGTCACCGCGTGTGCGGCCGCAGACATCCGACGACTCCTGCCGGACCCGTCAGGCCCGCGGTACGCGGACGACGCCCTCCTGGATGACCGTCACGGCCAGTCGGCCGTCCTGGGTCCAGATGCGGGCCTGGCCCAGGCCCCGGCCGGCGGCCGCCGAGGGGGACTCCTGGTCGTACAGCAGCCACTCGTCCGCGCGGAACGGCCGGTGGAACCACATCGCGTGGTCCAGCGAGGCGCCGACCACGTCGCCCACCGCCCAGCCGCCCCGCCCGTGCGCGAGCAGGACGGAGTCCAGCAGGGTCATGTCGGAGACGTAGGTGGCCAGGCAGGTGTGCAGCAGGGGATCGGCGCTGTCCAGCTTGCCGGCGGTGCGGAACCAGACCTGCGAGCGCGGCTCCACCGGCTCGCCGATGCTGCCCCAGGGCGGGGTCGTGGCGTACCGCAGGTCCACCGCCTCCCGGGTCTCGATCAGCCGCTCCACCGTGCCCGGGTCGCGGAAGATCTCCCGGTACGCGGGCAGGGACTCGGCTGCGGTGGGCAGGGTCTCCGGATCGGGGGCCGACGGCATCGCGACCTGGTGGTCGAGGCCGTCCTCGTACGTCTGGAACGATGCGGAGAGGTGGAAGATCGGCTGCCCGTGCTGGACGGCGACGACCCGGCGCGTGGTGAAGGAGCGCCCGTCGCGGATCCGGTCCACCGAGTACACGATGGGCGCGCCCGTGTCCCCCGTGCGCAGGAAGTACGAGTGCAGCGAGTGCGCGGTGCGGTCCGCGGGAACGGTCCGCCCGGCCGCGACCAGTGCCTGGGCCGCGACCTGACCGCCGAACACGCGCGGTACCAGGGAAGGCCTGCTGGTACCGCGGAAGATGTTCTCCTCGATCTGCTCGAGGTCGAGCAGATCGAGGAGCGTCGTCAGTGCCTCGTTCATGGGTGAAGGCTAAGTGCCCCGGTTCCCACGTTCCTCAGAGGCCCATGGACTTGGCGATGATGGACTTCATGACCTCGCTGGTGCCGCCGTAGATGCGGTTCACGCGGTTGTCGGCGTACAGGCGGGCGATCGGGTACTCGTTCATGTAGCCGTAACCGCCGTGCAGCTGGAGGCACTTGTCGATGACGCGGTGCGCGACCTCGGTGGTGAACAGCTTCGCGGAGGCGGCCTCGGCGGCGGTCAGCTCACCGGCGTCCAGGGCCTCCAGGGCGCGGTCGGCGACGGCCTCGGCGGCGTCCACCTCGGCCTGGCAGGCGGCCAGCTCGAACTTGGTGTTCTGGAAGTGCGCGACCGGCTTGCCGAAGACGGTGCGCTCCTGCACGTACTGCTGGGCGAACCGGACGGCGGCCTTGGCCTGCGCGTACGCGCCGAAGGCGATGCCCCAGCGCTCGGAGGGCAGGTTCTGACCGAGGTAGTAGAAGCCCTTGTTCTCCTCGCCGAGCAGGTCCTCGACCGGGACCTTCACGTCGACGAACGCCAGCTCGGCGGTGTCGGAGGTGCGCAGGCCGAGCTTGTCCAGCTTGCGGCCGATGGAGTAGCCCTCGGACTTGGTGTCCACCGCGAAGAGGGAGATGCCGAAGCGGCGGTCGTCCTCGCGCGGGGCGGAGGTGCGGGCGCAGACGATCACGCGGTCGGCGTGGACGCCACCGGTGATGAAGGTCTTGGCGCCGTTGAGGACGTAGTGGGTGCCGTCCTCGGAGAGCTTGGCGGTGGTCTTCATGCCCGCGACGTCGGAGCCGGTGCCCGGCTCGGTCATGGCGAGCGCCCACATCTCCTCGCCGGTCACGAACTTCTCGAGGTAGCGCTTCTTCTGCTCGTCGTTGGCGAGCATCTTGATGTAGGGGAGGGCGAGCAGCACGTGCACGCCGGAGCCGCCGAAGTTCACGCCCGCGCGCGAGGTCTCCTCGTAGAGGACGGCCTCGAACTTGTGGGTGTCCAGGCCCGCGCCGCCGAACTCCTCGGGCACGTTGATGCCGAAGACGCCCAGCTCGCCGAGCTTGTAGTAGAACTCGCGGGGCGCCTGGCCGGCCTGGAACCACTCGTCGTAGACCGGGACGACCTCGGCCTCGATGAAGGCGCGAATGGTCTCGCGGAACGCCTCGTGGTCCTCGTTGAAAACGGTACGGCGCACGGGCCGGCCCTCCCTTTTGCGGCTGAACCGCCGCCGCTCTCGCGGAGGTGGTTATCACATGTCTAAGCGCTTGCTCAATTTAAGTTACCGGCGAGTTGTCCTTCGTGTCCAGGGAACGTAGTGCGAACCACAGTTCCATCCGCGTGTCCGGGTCGTCGAGGTCCCGGCCGAGGAGCGCCGCGCAACGGGCCACGCGCTGGCGGACGGTGTTGCGGTGGACGGCCAGCGCGCCGGCCGTGCGGTCCCAGCTGCCGTGATGCGCGAGCCACGCGCGCAGCGTCTCCCGGTGGGTCGACGCCAGCGGCGCCAGCAGGGCCTCGGCGTGCGCGCGGGCCTCCGCCGGGTCGACGAGGGCGTCCAGGCCGGCGCCGGTGTGGCGGACCAGGGAGGTGCGCGCGGCCTCGGCGCGGTCCAGGGCGCGCGCCGCCTGGGCGGCGGCGCTCTCCAGCTCCGCCGGGGCGGCCGGGGCGCTCACCCCGAGTCGCCACCCGGGCTGCGGGGCGGGCTGCCGGTCGGTGAGCAGGCGTACGTCGTCCCCGTGCGCGTCCAGCAGTACGGTGCCCAGCGCGGCCGCCAGCGCACGCGGATCACCGGAGCCGCGGGCGCGGACCACGTGCCAGGGCCCCGCGGGCAGGGCCTGCTCGGGGGAGCCGCCGAGCAGCAGCCGCGTCAGGGCGGCGGCCTCGTCCCCGGCGGGCCGGGACGCGGTGAGCAGGGTCAGCAGGACGGCGGCCACCGAGGCGATGGTGTGGTCGCCGGGGGCGCGGGCGGGAGTGGCGAGCGCGAGCACCTGGCCGCTGCCGGTGGCGTAGGCGGCCAGGTGCACCCCGCCCAGGGTGTCGGTGGCGGTCGCCGCGGAACCGGGAGCCACCCGCCGGGCCAGCCCGGCCACCGCGGCGAGCACGCCCTCGGCGGGCGCGGGCCCGGCGGCGCGGACGGGTACCGCGACGGGTACCGCGAGCGGTGCGGCCCGGTCCCCCTCCGCGCCCTCGACCTGGGCCGGTGCGAGCAGCGCGGCCCAGCCGCCCAGGCTCGCCGCGAGGCGGGACAGCACCGCCGGGACCGGGTCGGGGCGGGCGGCCGCGGCCGCGAGCGACTGCTGGGCCTCGGTCACCCGGCGCAGCTCGCGCGTCCGGGCCTCCGCCATCAGCCGCCAGACCGTACGGGCCACCGCGGTGAACGGGGTGCCCGGCGGCACCTCCAGCAGCGGCAGCCCGTACCGGTCGCACGCCTCGGCGAGCCCGGCCGGCACGGACTCGTGCACCGGCGCGACCCCGAAGCCGAGCGCCGCCACGCCCGCCCGGGCGAGCCGGGCCACGTAGTCGCCGGGATCGGCCCCGAGCCCCGCCCCGGCCGTCAGCAGCAGCTCTCCCCCCAGCAGGTACGGGGACGGGTCCGCCATCTCGGAGGCGTGCACCCCGTGCACGTCGGCCTCCGCGGGCCCGGCGAGCTGCCCCAGGTCCAGCTCCCGGTCGCGGAGCAGCGCGCCGAGGGGAACCGGTGGGGTGGGCGGGGCTTCCATGGATACTCCGTACATACGAATGACGCTCGATGGATAGAACGTACACTTCGCGCCCCGGAGGTGTCGGCTTACGCTCGAAGGACCGCACCAGCACGACCACCAGCACGACCACCAGGACGACCAGGACCACCGGGACCTCCCGGACCCCCCGGACGTCCTGGACCTCCCGGACCTCCAGAAGGGCACCCCCCATGAGCACGCAGCCGCGCGGACCCGTCGACTCCTCCCGCATCCCGCGCTACGCGGGCCCCGCGACCTTCGCCCGGCTGCCCCGCCTCGACGAGGTCGGCTCCGCGGACGTCGCCGTCGTCGGCGTGCCCTTCGACTCCGGCGTCTCCTACCGCCCCGGCGCCCGCTTCGGCGGCAACGCCATCCGCGAGGCCTCCCGCCTGCTGCGCCCGTACAACCCGGCGCAGGACGCCTCCCCCTTCGCCCTCGCGCAGGTCGCGGACGCCGGCGACATCGCCGTGAACCCCTTCAACATCAACGAGGCCGTCGAGACGGTCGAGGCCGCCGCCGACGAGCTGCTCGGCGCGGGCTCCCGCCTGATGACCCTCGGCGGCGACCACACGATCGCCCTCCCGCTGCTGCGTTCCGTCGCGAAGAAGCACGGCCCGGTCGCGCTGCTGCACTTCGACGCGCACCTGGACACCTGGGACACCTACTTCGGCGCCGAGTACACGCACGGCACGCCGTTCCGCCGGGCGGTGGAGGAGGGCATCCTCGACACCGAGGCGCTGTCCCACGTCGGCACGCGCGGCCCGCTGTACGGCAAGCAGGACCTGGACGACGACGCCAAGATGGGCTTCGGCATCGTCACCTCGGCGGACGTGTACCGGCGCGGCGCCGACGAGGTCGCCGACCAGCTGCGCCAGCGCATCGGCGACCGCCCGCTCTACATCTCGATCGACATCGACGTGCTGGACCCGGCGCACGCGCCCGGCACCGGCACCCCCGAGGCGGGCGGCATGACCTCCCGTGAGCTCCTGGAGATCATCCGCGGGCTGTCCTCCTGCAACCTCGTTTCCGCCGACGTGGTCGAGGTGGCCCCGGCGTACGATCACGCGGAGATCACCTCGGTCGCGGCCTCGCACACCGCGTACGAGCTGACCACGATCATGAGCCGGCAGATCGCGCAGTCGAAGGGCAAGTAACAGAAGTGACGCACGACCACGACCTGGTACTCCGTCCCACCGAGGCCCAGACGGCGGCCGCCCTCGCGCCGCCGCCGGGCCGGACGGGCGGGGACCTGGTCGTGGAGACGCTGCGCTCGCTGGGCGCCACCACCGTCTTCGGACTGCCGGGGCAGCACGCGCTCGGTCTCTTCGACGCGGTGGGGCGCTCCGATCTGCGCCTGATCACCCTGCGCGTGGAGAACAACGCGGGCTTCGCGGCGGACGCGTACGGCCGGATCACGGGCGAGGCGGTCCCCTTGTTGCTCTCCACGGGCCCGGGCGCCCTGACGGCCCTGCCGGCCCTGGCGGAGGCGGCGGCGGCCTCGGCCCCCGTCCTGGCGATCTCCTCCCAGGTCCCCGTCGCGGGGCTGGGCGGCGGCCGGCGCGGCCACCTGCACGAGCTGCGCGACCAGTCCGCGTCCTTCCGTGACGTGGTCAAGTCGGTCCACGAGGCCCGTACGCCCTCCCAGATCCCGTCGGTGATCGCGGAGGCCTGGGAGTCGGCGCTCACGGCTCCGCACGGACCGGTCTGGGTGGAGATCCCCGAGGACGTCCTGCGCGCCGAAACCCTGATCCCCCAGGTCACGGGCATGGACGCGACCCCGCACGAGCTGGCCCCGCGCCCGGAGCTGACGGCCGTGGCGGCTCACTGGCTCTCGCGGGCCTCCCGCCCGGTGATCATCGCGGGCGGCGGCGTCATCCGCTCGGACGCGGCGGGCAAGCTCAGGCAGCTGGCGGAGCGCCTGAGCGCGCCGGTGGTGACGACCTTCGGCGGCAAGGGCGCCTTCCCGTGGACCCACCCGCTCTCCCTCCAGTCCTGGCTGGAGGACCGCCACATGACGGACTTCCTGGAGGACGCGGACGTGCTGCTCGTCGTGGGCTCCGGCCTCGGCGAACTGTCCTCGAACTACCACACGTTCTTCCCGGCCGGCCGGGTCGTCCAGATCGAGGCGGACCTCGGCAAGCTGGAGTCCAACCACCCGGCCCTGGGCATCCACGCGGACGCCCGCCTCGCCCTCCAGGCACTCCTCGAAACGGTGCCCGTACGGGAGGACCCGCAGGCCCCCGAGCGCGTCCGCCTGGTCCTCGCGGACATCGCGGCCCGCCTCGCCACCCAGGACGTGACCCTGGAGCAGGACCTCCTCACCTCGATCCGCAAGGCCCTGCCGCCGCGCTCCCCGTCCTTCTGGGACATGACGATCCTGTCCTACTGGGCCTGGTCCGCCTTCGACCCCAAGCACCCCAACACCATGCACTCGGCCCAGGGCGCGGGCGGTCTCGGCTACGCCTTCCCGGCGGCCCTCGGCGCGTGCGTGGCGGAGCCGGACACCCCGGTCCTCGCGGTCTCCGGAGACGGCGGCGCGATGTACTCGATCGCGGAGCTGGCCACCGCGAAGCAGCACGACCTCGACGTCACCTGGCTGATCGTGGACGACGGCGGCTACGGCATCCTGCGCGCGTACGGCTGCGAGACCGGTACGGAGCTGATCGGCCCCGACTTCGTCGCCCTGGCGGAATCCTTCGCGGTCCCGGCCACCCTCACGACCCCGGATTCCCTGTCGGCGGACCTCAAGAAGGCCCTGTCCACCCCGGGCCCCTCGGTGGTCGTCCTCCCGGCCGCGCTCAGGATGTTCGCCCCGACCCACGTCTGATCGAGATATGCTTCATATGAAGCCGGGCTAGGAGGCATATGCGATGTCCAACCTCTACGTGGAAGTCGACGACGAAGCACTGGCAGAGGCCGCCGCGATACTGGGCACGAAGTCGAAGAAGGACACCGTCAACGCTGCCCTGCACGAGGTCGCGCGGCGCCGCCGGAGGCTGGGGGCTCTCGAAGAGCTCATGGAGATGGGTCAGCGCGGCGACTTCGACGTTCTCCTGGACAAGGCCAACTACCGCCGATGAGCCCGCTGACCCATTTGATCGACACGTCCGCAGTGGCCCGCATCATGACGAACGCGGATGTCGGCAAGGCCTGGAGCGACCACCTGGCCGAGGGCGTCATCGGCTTCTGCGAGGTCACGGAGTTGGAGATCCTCTTCTCCGCCCGTTCTCTCGCCGATCGCCTCAAGAAGGAAGAGCTCCTGGAGAGGCTCTTCAACTGGACCCCGGTGCCGGACGGGGTGTACGCGCGGGCGCGCGCTGTTCAGCGGCTACTCACCGGCAGAGGTGAACACCGCAGCGCGGGCCCGGTCGACCTCCTCGTCGCAGCAACCGCTGAACTCTCGGGGCTGACCCTGCTCCACTACGACGCCGACTTCGAGACCATCGCCCGTGCGACTGGCCAGCCGACGAAGTGGGTGGCGCCGCCCGGCACCGCGTAGCGACAGCGGACATCCGCACCGCGCGCTGGACGCGTCCCTTCGGGTGATGACGCTGTGTCACGGAGCCGGGCGGGGTCGGGGTGTGGGACGTTGACGGCGGGCCGGATCCCGAGTGGAGGTGGTGGTGCCGTGATGCGCGCAGTCGTCCGGGGTCTAGCCATGGCGGTGGTGGCCGGGGTGCTGGCCGGGGCCGCGGGGTGCCAGGGCGGGGGGTCGGGGCGGTCGGGCGACGGGTCGGAGTCGCCGCGCCCGCCGACGACGGGGACCGGGACCGGGACCGGGGAGAGCACACCCGACACCTCGGCCTCGGTGTTCCTGGGGAAGGGGGGCGACGAAGCCCTCCCTGATGTGAGCGTGCCGACCGGGCGGGTCGGCGAGCCCGCCGGCAAGCGCTTCAAGGTGGTCAACCTGAGCGACAGCGAACCCGAAACCGTCGAGGAATTCGCCGCCACCACCGACAGCGGCGAGACCTCGATCGTCGATGACACCTGCACGGGCGTCGAGCTGCCGCCGGGCGGTACCTGCGAGATCTGGGTGCAGCACATCGCGACGCAGGCCGGTCCCTACACCGGGGAGCTGACCGTGACGACCTCCGACGGCGAGGTCCGCACCGTCGGCATCTCCGGCGAGGCAGTGGGCGAGGCCACCCCCACCGAGGAGGACACCACCGGCACCGGGACGCCGTCGCCGTCGCCGACGCCGGAGCCGTCACCGACCGCCGAGACGGAGGCCCCCGAGCCCAGCCCCACCGACAGCTATCCGCCCGACCTCACGGGCTGATCTCGATCCTGACGGAGTCGTCGTCGGGCAGGACCACCAGCGTGCGCTCGCGCTGCCCCGGCAGGTAGGAGACGAGGTAGAGGCGGGCCGGCGTCTTCGCGAGGACACGGAAGCCGACGTACTGGTAGCGGTACGGGAGGCTCCCGCTGCCCAGGTCGTCGGACACGATGCCGGGCGCGTGGTGGGTCAGGGGCACCCGGGAGTAGACCACCACCCTCGGGCTCAAGACGTAGCCTCCCGCGTGGTCCTGCAGGGCGTCGGTGCGGCCCGCCGCGGCCACGTACCGGGCCATCCCGAAGAACAGGGCCATCGTCAGCACGCCGAGGAGCAGGGCGCCGGCCACCAGCCACAGCCGGTCGGCCGTGCGGTCGTCCCGGTCCTGCCCGCCCTGCCCGTCCGGGGCGCCGCCCAGGTGCAGCTGGACGCCGCAGAACGCCAGTGTGGCACCCAGGGCCACCGCCAGACACGGCACGAACTGGCGGAGCCAGCCCTCGGGGAGCTGCGGGAGCCGGTCCTCCCAGAAGAAGACCGGGAAACCCATGAGCACCAGGAACAGACCGGCCCCGAGCAGCCAGGCGGCCACCTTCTCGCGCCGGACCTTGTGCCCCGGCCGGGCCAGCAGCCGGCCCGCCCACCCCAGCGCCAGCAGCGCGGCCAGCCCGCAGAACAGCAGGAACCAGAGCGGGAAGAAGATCGCGCTCGGGCTCTTGACCAGATAGGCCTGGACGGAGAACTGGAGGTCGGCCGTCGGTACGCCGAAGGTGGCGTAGTACGCGTCGGTGTAGGTGCTGCCGAAGTAGTAGAGGAGGCCGAGGACGATGGTCCCCGGCGCCGCGATGTAGGCCACCTTCTCCAGGAACACCTGCGACGGGCCCGCCGCCCCGGGTCCGGCCGCCGGCGGCTGCTGCCGCGGGCCGGGCGGCGGCTGCTCCTGCGGCTCGGACATGCGATCAGTCTGTCCGCCGGTCCCCTGGCCCGCACCCGGGGCCGCGCCGCCCGGATGACCCGGCACGCCCACGGCCGCCCCCGGCCACTACCGCTCACTACCGGCCGCTCCCGGCGTGCGCCGGAGCCGCTCGGCGTACATGTTCGAATCGTGGCGGCGGGATGAAATCCGCCGGTCGGGGCGTTGGCGCTTCCGGCAGGACAGGACGAACGGGGAGGCACCACGTGACGGCGGCTGGGGACAAACAGGGCTGGGGCAAGCGGCTGGCCGCCTACACCTGGCGGTACAAGCTCAACGTCCTGCTCGCGCTCGGGTCCTCGCTGGCCGGCATGGCCGTCATGGCGCTCGTACCGCTGGTCACCAAGGTGATCATCGATGACGTCATCGGGGAACAGAGCAGGCCGATGGGGCCCTGGGCCGGGATGCTCATAGCCGCCGCCCTCCTCGTCTACGTGCTGACCTACATACGCCGGTACTACGGCGGGCGCCTCGCCCTCGACGTGCAGCACGACCTGCGAACCGAGATGTACGACACCATCGCCCGCCTCGACGGGCGCCGCCAGGACGAGCTGTCCACCGGTCAGGTCGTCGGCCGCGCGACCAGCGACCTCCAGCTGATCCAGGGCCTGCTCTTCATGCTGCCCATGACGATCGGGAACTTCCTCCTCTTCGGGATATCCCTCGGGATCATGCTGTGGCTCTCGCCGCTGCTGACCCTCGTCGCCCTGCTGATGGCCCCCGCCCTCTGGTTCATCGCCAAGCGCAGCCGCAAGAAGCTCTTCCCCGCCACCTGGTGGGCCCAGGGCCAGGCCGCCGCCGTCGCGGGCGTCGTCGACGGGGCCGTGACCGGCGTCCGCGTCGTCAAGGGCTTCGGCCAGGAGGAGCAGGAGACCGGCAAGCTGCGCGCCGCCGGCCGCCGGCTGTTCGCCGGTCGGATGCGGAGCATCCGGCTCAACTCGCGTTACACGCCCGCCCTCCAGGCCGTGCCCGCGCTCGGGCAGGTCGCCATGCTGGCCCTCGGCGGCTGGATGGCCACCAGGGGGCAGGTCACCCTCGGCACCTTCGTCGCCTTCTCCACCTACCTCGCCCAGCTCGTCGGACCCGTCCGCATGCTCGCCATGGTCCTCACCGTCGGACAGCAGGCCCGCGCCGGCGTGGAGCGGGTGTTCGAGCTCATCGACACCGAGCCCGTGATCCAGGAGGGCGCGCACGAGCTGCCCGCCGACGCGCCCGCCACCGTGGAGTTCGACGACGTCCGCTTCGGCTACGACCCCGAGCGGCCCGTCCTCGACGGGTTCTCGCTCTCCGTGGCGGAGGGGGAGACCGTCGCCCTGGTCGGATCCTCCGGCAGCGGCAAGTCCACCGTCTCGCTCCTCCTGCCGCGCTTCTACGACGCCGACGGCGGCACCGTCCGCGTCGGCGGGCACGACGTCCGCGAGCTGACGTACGCGTCCCTGCGCGGTGCGATCGGGCTCGTCCCCGAGGACTCCTTCCTCTTCTCCGACAGCATCCGCTCCAACATCGCCTACGGGCACCCCGGCGCCACCGACGAGCAGATCGAGGCGGCCGCCCGCGCCGCCCAGGCCGACGGGTTCGTCCGGGCCCTGCCCGCCGGGTACGACACCAAGGTCGGCGAGCAGGGGCTCACCCTCTCCGGCGGCCAGCGCCAGCGCATCGCCCTCGCCCGGGCCATCCTCACCGACCCCCGGCTGCTGCTCCTCGACGACGCCACCTCCGCCGTGGACGCCCGCGTCGAGCACGAGATCCACGAGGCCCTGCGCTCCGTCATGGCCGGCCGGACCACCCTGCTGATCGCCCACCGCCGCTCCACGCTGGCACTGGCCGACCGTATCGCCGTCATCGACCGCGGGCGGCTCGCCGACATCGGGACGCACGAGGAGCTGGAGAGCAGGTCGGCGCTCTACCGCAGGCTGCTCACCGACCCCGACGCGCTCGGCGCCGCCTCGCCGCGGACCCCGGACGCGCCCGCGATGACCGAGTTCGAGCGCGAACTCGACCGCAACCTCGAACGTGACATCGAACTCGAAGCCGAGATCGACTCCGAGCCCGTCAACGCCAAGCGCAGGGTCGCCGGCGGGGTCACCCCGGAGCTCTGGCGGCGCCAGGACGAGTCTGACAGCGCCTCCGCCGCCTCGGCCTCGACATCCTCGACCTCCGCCGCCGCCCCGGTCGCCGCCGGCGGCGCGCCCGGCGCCGGGCATTCCATGGCGGGGGCGGTCGCCGGAATGCCCGCCACCCCCGAACTGCTCGCGCAGGTGGCCGCGCTGCCGCCCGCCGACGACGAGCCCGATGTGGACGAGACCCGCGCCGCCTCCGCCGAGGAGAGCTACGGCCTGCGCCGCCTGCTCCGCGGCTTCTGGGCGCCGCTCGCCCTCAGCCTCGGACTGGTCGCCGTGGACGCGGGCTCCGGACTGCTCCTGCCCATCATGATCCGGCACGGCATCGACCAGGGTGTGGAGCAGGCCGCGCTCGGCGCCGTCTGGGTGGCCGCCGGGCTCGCCCTCGCCGTCGTCGTCGCACAGTGGGCCGCGCAGTTCGCCGAGACCCGCATGACGGGCCGTACCGGCGAGCGCGTGCTCTACGCCCTCCGCGTCAAGATCTTCGCCCAGCTCCAGCGCCTCGGCCTCGACTACTACGAGCGCGAGCTGACCGGCAAGATCATGACCCGGATGACCACCGACGTGGACTCGCTGAGCTCGTTCCTCCAGACCGGGCTCGTCACGGCCGTCGTCTCCGTCTTCACCTTCTTCGGCATCCTGATCGCCCTGCTCGTCCTCGACGTCGAACTCGCGCTGATCGTCTTCGCGACCCTGCCCGTCCTGGTCGTCGGCACGATCGTGTTCCGCCGCAAGTCCGTCGCCGCCTACGAGCTGGCCCGCGACCGGGTCAGCCTGGTCAACGCCGACCTCCAGGAGTCCGTCTCCGGCCTCCGCATCGTCCAGGCCTTCCGCCGCGAGGGCACCGGTGCCACCCGCTTCGCCGAGCGCAGCGCCGCGTACCGCGCGGCCCGGGTCCGCGGCCAGTGGCTGATATCCGTCTACTTCCCCTTCGTCCAGCTGCTGTCCTCGGGCGCCGCGGCCGCCGTGCTCATCGCCGGCGCGGGCCGGGTCGAGGCGGGGACGCTCACCACCGGCGCGCTGGTCGCGTACCTGCTCTACATCGACCTGTTCTTCGCCCCCGTCCAGCAGCTCTCCCAGGTCTTCGACGGCTACCAGCAGGCCACTGTCTCCCTCGGCCGCATCCAGGGGCTGCTGCGCGAGCCCACCACCACCCCGCGGCCGGAGCACCCGCGCGCACTGCCGTCGCTGCGCGGCGAGATCGCCTTCGAGGACGTCCACTTCCGGTACGGTACGGCGCAGGAGCGGGGCGAGGAGGGCGAGGCCCTGGCCGGCATCAGCCTGCGGATACCCGCCGGACAGACCGTCGCCTTCGTCGGCGAGACGGGAGCCGGAAAGTCCACGCTGGTCAAGATGGTGGCCCGGTTCTACGATCCGACCTCCGGCCGGATCACCGTCGACGGCGCCGACCTGCGGGAGCTCGACCTGACGGCGTACCGGCACCGCCTCGGCGTCGTCCCCCAGGAGTCCTACCTCTTCCCGGGGACCGTCCGCGACGCCATCGCCTACGGGCGCCCCGACGCGAGCGACGCCGAAGTGGAGGCCGCCGCCCGCGCGGTCGGCGCCCACGACATGATCGCCACCCTCGACGGCGGCTACCTTCACACCGTCGCCGAGCGCGGCCGCAACCTCTCCGCCGGTCAGCGCCAGCTGATCGCACTGGCCCGCGCCGAACTGGTCGACCCGGACGTACTGCTGCTCGACGAGGCCACCGCCGCACTCGACCTGGCCACCGAGGCCCAGGTCAACCAGGCGACGGACCGGCTCGCGGGCAAGCGCACCACCCTGGTGGTGGCGCACCGGCTGACCACCGCCGCGCGCGCGGACCGGGTCGTGGTCATGGACCGCGGCCGGGTGGTGGAGGACGGCACCCACGCCGAACTCCTGGCGCGCGGCGGCCGGTACGCCGAGCTGTGGCGCACCTTCGTCGGAGAGGACGAGCGCGCCGCCGCGGCCTAGTGCTGTGACCGGAAAGGTTCTCAGAGTTCGCCGAAGAGCAGGTTGCCCGGGGCGTCCTCGTCGGTGCTCGTGTAGTACTCACGGACGGCGGCGAGGAGCTCGTCCACGGTCAGGGTCCCGTCCCCGTCCGCGTCGATCCGCTGGAACAGCGCCTCGGTGTCGGCGGGGTTCAGCTTCGTGTCGAAGGCCTCCTGCGCCTTGTGGAACTCCTGCGGGCTGATGCGTCCGTCGCCGTCGGTGTCGACGATCGTGAGGAGCGCCTGCACCATCGGCCGGAACGAGCGGTCGTACGCGGGCCCGCCCTGCGCGTACAGCCGCGTCATGCCCAGCTTGTACTCCGCGGGCGTGACCTTGCCGTCGCGGTCCATGTCCAGCTCGGTGAACAGGTCCTGCCAGAAGTCGGCCAGCCCGCCCATCACCTGGGTCGCCTTGGGCGAGGTGGCCGGCTCCGCGAGGGCGGACAGCAGCCGGGATCCGAGCGCGATGATGTCGTCGGCGTCGACCACCCCGCTCCCGTCGGCGTCGAGGTGCGTGAAGGCGCGCTCCAGCTTGCGGTCGAGCAGGTCGTTCGTCATGTCGATGCCTTTCACGGCTACGGCGCGGGCTGCTGATCACCTAGCGTAATCTCCCCCATGATCGTGAACTCCCGTTCTCCCGCCAGAAGTTGCAGATGCACTCTTACGAGGTAGGGGTGGCCGGCACGGAGGAGCCCGGCGAGCCCCGTGCGCCGGGTCCTTGCTCACCGCAACCTTCCGGGAGGCCCGGGCGTCGTACGTGCGTGCGCACACCGTGCGTACGACCGATCGGGGGACAGGGTGTTGCAGGGGTGGAGGAGGCGCGGCCGACGGGCGGTGTCCGTGGGGGTCTTCACGGCGGCGCTGTGGCTCTGCGTGGGCGGCCTGTTCACGCCCCCGCCGGCGCAGGCGGCGACCGGCGGCTGCGGGGGCCGGCTGGCCAGGACGGTCGCCTTCGAGACGGGCGAGCTGCGCGTCTACAAGAGCCGCACCCGGGCCTGCGCCGTGACCGTGGCCCGAATCCCCGGCGCGCGGCGCCAGATGGCGGTGAGCATCCAGCCGCGCGGTGGCGCCCCGGTCCGCGACGCCGGACGTTTCACCCGGTATGCCGGGCCTGTCACCGTCGGTGCGATCGGCCGCTGCGTGTATGTAAAGGGGGGCGTGGGGGCCGGATCAGCCGACTCCGGCTGGATCCTGTGCTGAGGGACGGGCCCAACTAGGTCTGTTCAGCGGCGCATTGGCCCCGCTAGGTTCACGGCGACCGAAGTGAACTCAAGGGGAGGGCGAATGCGCAAGACGCTCGGATGGCTGCTGTCGCTCGTGGTGCTCATCGGCACCATGGGTGCGGCCGGCTCCACGGCGCAAGCGGCCACAGCCGCGGAGCCGACAGCCGCCACGGACATCAAGGACCAGATCCTCGGCATTCCCGGGATGAGCCTGATCGAGGAGAAGCCGTACCCCGGCTACCGCTTCTTCGTACTGAACTACGAGCAGCCGGTCGACCACCGGCAGCCGTGGAAGGGCACCTTCAAGCAGCGCCTGACCCTGCTGCACAAGGACGTCTCGCGGCCGTCGGTGTTCTTCACCTCCGGCTACAACGTCAACACCAACCCGCGCCGCAGCGAGCCGACGACCATCATCGACGGCAACCAGGTCTCCATGGAGTATCGATTCTTCACGCCCTCCCGGCCCGACCCGGCCAACTGGGCCCACCTGGACATCTGGCAGGCCGCCAGTGACCAGCACCGCATCTTCACCGCCCTGAAGAAGATCTACCCCAAGAACTGGCTGTCCACGGGCGGCAGCAAGGGCGGGATGACGGCCACGTACTACGAGCGGTTCTACCCGCGCGACATGGACGGCGTCGTCGCGTACGTCGCCCCCAACGACGTCGTCAACAACGAGGACTCGGCCTACGACCGGTTCTTCGCCAAGGTCGGCACCAAGGAGTGCCGCGACAAGCTGAACGCGGTGCAGCGCGAGGCGCTCGTCCGCCGCGAGCCGCTGGAGGCCAAGTACGCGGCGGCCGCGGCCGAGAACGGCTGGACCTTCACCACCGTCGGCAACCTCGACAAGGCCTACGAGGCCGTCGTGCTCGACTACGTGTGGGCCTTCTGGCAGTACAGCCTGCTCGCCGACTGCGCCTCCGTCCCCATGGCCGCCACCGCCTCCGACCAGGAGATCTGGGACACGATCGACGCGATCTCCGGCTTCTCGGCCTACGCCGACCAGGGCCTGCAGACGTACACCCCGTACTACTACCAGGCGGGTACCCAGCTCGGCTCCCCGGACATCAAGCAGCCGCACCTGGACGGCCTGAGCCGCTACGGCTACCAGCCCCCGCGCAATTTCGTGCCCCGCGACATCCCCATGACCTTCCAGCCGGCGGCCATGCGGGACGTGGACACCTGGGTCCGCAACAACGCCCACCAGATGCTCTTCGTGTACGGGCAGAACGACCCGTGGGGCGCCGAGCCGTTCCGCCTCGGGTACGGGGTGCGCGACAGCCACGTGATGACCGCCCCGGGCGCCAACCACGGGGCGAACGTCGCCAAGCTCCTGGACGGCGAGAGGGCCCTCGCGACCGCGAAGATCCTCCAGTGGGCCGGGGTGGCTCCGGCCGCCAACCTGTTCGGCACGGCGCGGACGACGCCGCTGGCGGCGCCGGACGCGCAGCTCGACCAGCAGGACCTGGAGCGCGAGGCCCAGCTGCGGCCGTAGCCGGTCCGTACGCCCCGGCCGCGGGCTGACACCTCTAGGAGGTCAGCCCGTGGCCCAGCGGGTAGCGGCCCGGGACCGGGACCGGGAGGCGGCCGGCGGGCCGCACCGCCCCGGTGAGCACCCGGGCCGCCGCCCGCATCTCCACGTCCGTCCAGGAGTACGTCGCCAGCTCGGCCGCGCAGGCCGGCAGCCGGGCCGGGTCGTACGGGTTGCGGACCGCCACCAGGATCACCGGGACGTCGGACGCGATCAGGTCCGCCACCAGCGTGCGCTGCGGACCGTCCTCCTCCGGCACGTTGTACGTGCACACCAGCACTGCCGCGTGACCGGCCGCCGCGGCGACCGCGCGGGCCGGGGGCACCGCCGTGGCCCGGCAGCCCAGGGCGGTCAGCTCCCGGGCCAGTACGGCGGTCGGGGGACCGGTGGTACCCGTGGGGGAGGCCTGGTCCGTGCCGGTGACCAGCAGCCGGGGCCCGGCCGTCGCGTCGATCGGCACCAGCCCGCGGGGATTGGCCAGCAGGGTCGTGGTGGCCGCCGCGATCTGGTCGGCGGCGTCGAGGTGCTCGCGGATGCCGACCGTGGCGTCGACCTCCGCGGCTGTGGTGTACGCCTCGTCGAACAGCCCCCGGCGGGACTTCAGTTCCAGGATCCGCAGCACCGACTCCTCGATCCGCTCCCGCGTCAGCTCGCCCGCCTCGACGGCCGCCAGCACACTGCGGTGCGCGAGCCGCAGGTCCGGCGGGTTCAGCAGCTGGTCGCAGCCCGCCCGCAGGGCCAGGACGGGGACGCGGTCGTCCCCGTACTTCTGGCGGACCCCGGCCATGTCGAGGGCGTCGGTCACCACCACCCCCTGGTAACCGAGGCGTTCGCGCAGCAGGCCGGTGACGATCGGCCGGGAGAGGGTCGCCGGGTCCCCCGAGGGGTCGAGCGCGGGGAAGACGATGTGCGCCGTCATGATCGCGTCCACACCCGCCTCCACCGCGGCCCGGAAGGGCGGCTCGTCCCACTCCTCCCAGGCGGCGCGGGTGTGCCGCATCACCGGCAGGCCGACATGGCTGTCGGTCTCCGTGTCCCCGTGGCCGGGGAAGTGCTTGGCGGTGGCGGCCACCCCGGCGCTCTGGTAGCCGCGGACCTGCGCGGCGACCAGCGTCGCCACGGCGTGCGGGTCCGAGCCGAAGGACCGTACGCCGATCACCGGATTGGCCGGATTGACGTTGACGTCGGCCACCGGCGCGTAGTCCTGCCGGATGCCCATGGCGGCCAGCTCGGAGCCCGCGATGCGCGCGGCCCGCCGGGCGTCGGCGGTGGAACCGGCCGCACCGAGCGCCATCGCCCCCGGGAACAGGGTCGCGGGCCGGCCGATCCGGGCGACGGCGCCGTGCTCCTGGTCGGTGGAGAGCAGCAGCGGGATCCGGGCGCCGGTGGTGAGGGCGGCCTGCTGGAGGCCGACCGAGAGCGCTGCGATCTGGTGCGGGGTACGGGTGTTGTGGGCCCAGGAGAAGTAGACGACCCCGCCGAGGTGGTAGCGGGAGACCAGCTCGGCGGCGGTGCGCACGCCGAACAGCGCCAGGTTCTTCTCGGCGTCCGCCGGGTCGGGTTCGGTCGCGGAATGCCCGTACGCCCGCGAGACGAAGAGCTGCCCGACCTTCTCGGCGAGGCTCATCCCGTCCACGAGGCGGCGCAGCCGCGCCCGGTCGGGACGGCGGCCCGGCCCCTCGGCGGAGCGCGGGTCGTCGGGGGTGTGGCGGGTTCCCACCGCGGCGGTCGCGGCCCCCGCGGCCGTGACGGCGACCAGGGCGGCCGCGGCGAGCAAGGACCGGCGGGAGGCTTGGTACGGCACGCGCCGGACCCTACCGGCTGCCGTCCGGTCCGGACCGGTCGTTGCGGGGCGTGTTGGGCAAGTACCACCGGTTGCGGCGATATCGCGTGCGAAGGCCTGCCGGCGGAAGGCTCCGGCACACCCGTCCCCGTAGGCACCGGCCGGGGTTCGGGGTCCTAACCGGCCGCCCAGTGCTCCTGGAGGGTCCGCACGGCCTCGGTGATGGCGGGGCGGCGCGCGGCCCCGGTCCGCCACAGGGCGTACAACCGGCGTACGGGGCCCGGCTCCAGGGGAACGGCCACCGCCCCGGACGGCAGGTCGCCGGTGCCCAGCCGGGGGACGACGGCCACCCCGAGCCCGGCAGCGACCAGGGCGACGATGGTGTGGTTCTCCTCCGCGACGTGTGCGATGTCCGGCTCGAAACCGGCGGTGCGCAGGGTCCGCATCAGCCAGTCGTGGCAGACCCGCCCGGGCGGCTGGCACACCCAGCGCTGGCCGCCGAGGTCGGAGCGCCGGATGACCTCACGCGTGGTGAACGCGTGCCCGGAGGGCACCACCAGGTCGCAGAGGTCGTCCCCGATCACCGCCTGCTCGATCCCCTCGGGCGCGGGGAGCGGGGCGATGTCCCAGTCGTGGGCCACCGCCAGATCGGTGACGCCGCGGGCCACCAGGTCCACCGACAGGTGCGGGTCCACCTCCGTGAGGCGTACGTCCAGCGCCGGATGCCGGCGGGCCAGATCGGCCAGCACCCCCGGCAGCAGCCCGCGCGCCGCCGAGGCGAACGCGGCCACCGTCAGCAGTCCGCTCGGCTGCCCGCGGCGCTCCTCCAGGGTGGTCTCGGCGCGCTCCACGATCGCCATCAACTCCTGGGCCGTATCGGCCAGATGCCGGGCCTCCTCGGTGAGGGCGACCCCGCGCCCGCGGCGCTCCAGCAGCGTGGTGCGGGTCTCCCGCTCCAGCTTGGAGATCTGCTGCGAGACCGCGGAGGGGGTGTAGCCGAGGGCGGCCGCCGCGCCGGCGACCGACCCGTGGACGGAGACGGCGTGCAGGGCGCGCAGCCGGGCGAGATCGAGCATGCCTCCATCGTGGCATCACCCACACGCGTAAGCAACGCTTCATCCGTCCCGGAAGAGATCCGCGCTGGTGCTACACGATGGGAGCGCCGATGCTCGGACCATGCGTCCCCTGCACACCACACTCGCCGTGCTCGTCGCCGCCGTCTGGGGCTTCAACTTCGTCGTCATCGAGATCGGACTCGACCACTTTCCGCCGCTGCTCCTGTCCGCCCTGCGCTTCCTCGTCGCCGCCCTGCCCGCCGTGTTCTTCGTCGGGCCCCCCAAGGTCTCCTGGAAGTGGATCCTCGGCGTCGGAGCCGCCCTCGGCATCGCCAAGTTCGGGCTGCTCTTCACCGGCATGGACGCCGGCATGCCCGCTGGGCTGTCCTCCCTCGTCCTGCAGGTCCAGGCCGTCTTCACCGCCGTCCTCGCCGCGGTCGTCCTGCGCGAGCGGCCGGGCCGGGTGCGCCTGCTCGGCATGGCCGTGGCGCTCGCCGGGATCGCGGTCGCCGCCGCCGACGGGGGGACCTCCGGGCCGGTGCTCGGCTTCACCCTGGTCGTGGCGGCCGCCGCCTGCTGGGGCGTCTCCAACGTCCTGACCCGCAAGGCCGCTCCGCCCGACGCCCTGAACTTCATGGTCTGGGTGTGCACCGTCCCGGTGCTGCCGCTGCTCGCGCTCTCGCTGCTGCTGGAGGGCCCCGAGCGGGACCTGGCCGCGCTGCGGGCCCTGGACTGGTCCGGGGCGGCCGTCATCGGCTACGTCGCCTGGGTGTCCACCGTCTTCGGCTTCGGCGCCTGGGGCTACCTGCTGCGCCGCTACCCGGCCTCCTCGGTGGCGCCGTTCTCGCTGCTCGTCCCGGTCTTCGGGATGTCCTCGGCGGCCCTGGTCCTCGGGGAGTCCGTCTCGGGACCGCGCTGGCTGGCGGCCGTCCTGCTCGTCGGCGGCGTGGCGCTGACCTCGCTGGCCCCCTCGCGGGCCGCGCTCAGCGCGGCCGGTCCTCCTGGAGCGGGAGCCGCCAGTCCTGCCCCGTCAGGCTCACTCCGTACGAGCGGTGCGGCCGCTCCGCGATCAGGGTGAACCCGGCCCGCAGGTAGAGCTCGCGGGCCTCCGTCAGCACGTCGTTGGTCCACAGCACCAGTTCGCGGTAGCCGACGGAGCGGGCGAAGGCGACGACCGTGTCGACCAACAGGGTGCCGACGCCGCGGCCGCGCCCCTCCGGCTCGACCAGGAGCAGCCGCAGCCGGGCGGTGCCGGGCGCGCCGTCCTCCCGTACGCACATCACCGAGCCGACGGGGCGGCCGTCCAGCTCGGCGACCCACACCCGTTCGAGGTACGGGTCGTGGTCCAGGGCGAAGTCCGCGACGATCCGGGCCACCAGCCCCTCGAACTCCGCGTTCCAGCCGTACTCGGCGGCGTACAGCGCGCCGTGGCGCTGCACGATCCACCCCAGGTCCCCGGGCTCCGGGTCCCGCAGCCGCACGCTTTCAGCCATGGGCCAACTCTAGGGGCGGCTGTGGGGCCGCGGGCCCTCGAACGGGCTACTGAAACGCTCCGTCTGTGCCGATTCGCCGGTACCTCTGGTAGGCGTTGGGTAACGGAAACGTAAATCTCCCCTTCCGGATGCAACCCTCCGGGCCCATGGCGGGTCGTATGGTGCGTCGGCACTTCCGGGGAGGGATCTGGGGGGATCGGGAAGTCCGACACGGGAGGGGTAACCGTGAGGGGGTCCGGCCGCGAGGCGGGACCCCCTTCGCGCTGTCCCGCACTCGTCCACAGGCCTGACGCGCTGTCGGCGCCGACCGGTAGCTTCGGGTCATGGCAACGGACGGGGCGGCACGGGTCGTGCAACTGGCGGTGGTCGAGGGAGTGCTCGAGCGCATCACCTACGCCAACGAGGAGAGCGGTTACACGGTCGCCCGCGTCGACACCGGACGGGGCGGCGGTGACCTCCTCACCGTGGTCGGCTCGCTGCTGGGCGCGCAGCCCGGCGAATCGCTGCGCATGGAGGGCCGCTGGGGCTCCCACCCGCAGTACGGCAAGCAGTTCACCGTGGAGAACTACCGGACCGTGCTCCCGGCGACCATCCAGGGCATCCGCCGCTACCTCGGCTCCGGCCTGATCAAGGGCATCGGCCCGAGGATCGCCGAGCGGATCGTGGACCACTTCGGCACCGACACCCTGGACGTCATCGAGGACGAGCCCGAGCGGCTGATCGAGGTGCCCGGCCTCGGCCCCAAGCGGACGAAGCTGATCGGCGCCGCCTGGGAGGAGCAGAAGGCCATCAAGGAGGTCATGGTCTTCCTCCAGGGAGTGGGCGTCTCCACCTCCATCGCCGTGCGCATCTACAAGAAGTACGCCGACGCCTCCATCTCCGTGGTCAAGAACCAGCCCTACCGGCTCGCCGCCGACGTGTGGGGCATCGGCTTCCTCACCGCCGACCGCATCGCCCAGGCCGTCGGCATCCCGCACGACAGCCCCGAGCGGGTCAAGGCCGGACTCCAGTACGCCCTGTCCCAGTCCACCGACCAGGGGCACTGCTTCCTGCCGGAGGACCGGCTCATCGCCGACGGGGTCAAGCTGCTCCAGGTGGACACCGGGCTGGTGATCGACTGCCTGGCCGAGCTCGCCGCCGACCCGGAAGGGGTCGTACGGGAGTCCGTGCCGGATCCGCAGGGCGGGCCGGACCCGCTGACCGCCGTGTACCTGGTGCCCTTCCACCGGGCCGAGCTGTCGCTGGTGGGGCAGGTGCGCCGGCTCCTGCACGCCGAGGACGACCGGATGCCGGGCTTCCAGGACGTGGACTGGGACAGGGCCCTGGGCTGGCTCGCCGGGCGGACGGGGGCCACGCTCGCCCCCGAGCAGCGGGACGCGGTCAAGCTGGCGCTGACCCGCCGGGTCGCCGTCCTCACGGGCGGCCCGGGCTGCGGGAAGTCCTTCACCGTACGCTCGATCGTCGAGCTGGCCCGGGCCAAGAAGGCCAAGGTGGTGCTGGCCGCGCCCACCGGCAGGGCGGCGAAGCGGCTGGCCGAGCTCACCGGGGCCGAGGCCTCTACGGTGCACCGGCTGCTGGAGCTCAAACCGGGCGGCGACGCGGCGTACGACCGGGAGCGGCCGCTGGACGCGGACCTGGTCGTGGTCGACGAGGCCTCGATGCTGGACCTGCTGCTGGCCAACAAGCTGGTCAAGGCCGTGGCGCCGGGGGCGCACCTGCTGCTGGTCGGCGATGTGGACCAGCTGCCCTCGGTCGGCGCCGGTGAGGTGCTGCGGGACCTGCTGGCCGAGGGCGGCCCGGTGCCGGCGGTCCGCCTCACCCGGATCTTCCGCCAGGCCCAGCAGTCCGGCGTGGTCACCAACGCCCACCGGATCAACACCGGGTTGCCGCCGATCACGGACGGGCTGCCGGACTTCTTCCTCTTTCCCGAGGAGGACACCGAGGCGGCCGGGGTGCTCGCCGTGGACGTGGCGGCCCGGAGGATTCCCGCCAGGTTCGGGCTCGACCCGCGGCGGGACGTCCAGGTGCTCGCGCCCATGCACCGCGGTCCGGCCGGCGCGGGGAACCTCAACGGGCTGCTCCAGCAGGCCATGACGCCGGCCCGGCCGGACCTGCCGGAGAAGCGGTTCGGCGGCCGGGTCTTCCGGGTCGGCGACAAGGTGACCCAGATCCGGAACAACTACGACAAGGGCGCGAACGGCGTCTTCAACGGCACGGTCGGCGTGGTCACCGGCCTCGACCTGGACGAACAGCGCCTGACGGTACGGACGGAGGAGGACGAGGAGATCGGCTACGAGTTCGCGGA
This sequence comes from Streptomyces sp. NPDC028910, assembly GCF_055564955.1. NCBI lineage: Bacteria > Bacillati > Actinomycetota > Actinomycetes > Kitasatosporales > Streptomycetaceae > Streptomyces > Streptomyces sp. NPDC028910. Next base: position 101,441 of record NZ_JBVHVF010000013.1, read on the forward strand.
GCTCGACGAGCTGGCCCACGCGTACGCCGTCACCATTCACCGCTCCCAGGGGAGTGAATATCCGGCGGTGGTGATCCCGGTCACCACCGGCGCTTGGATGATGCTCCAGCGCAACTTGCTCTACACGGCGGTGACCAGGGCGAAGAAACTGGTCGTCCTCGTCGGGTCCCGCAAGGCCCTCGGGCAGGCGGTGCGTACCGTTTCCGCAGGCAGGAGGTACACGGCGGTCGCTCCCAGACTGTCCGGCCGGATACCGGTGGGAAACATCACCTAGATGATCGATCATTTGGGGTTCCGGCAACCGGCACGGAGGGGCAGGATGAGCAGGTTGGCGGCACTCAGTGCCGTCAGAAGCACCAAAGGCCGACCCCGAGTGCACTCTCCTGCGCCAAATGGGGGAAGGTAGAGGCAGTCAGGGCACCTCGAAGAAGAGGCACTACGTCGGTGAGGGATGACGTGAGCGACAACTCTGTAGTACTCCGGTACGCGGACGGTGAATACACCTACCCAGTGGTCGAGAGCACCGTCGGTGACCAGGGCTTCGACATCTCGAAGCTGCGGGCCCAGACCGGGCTCGTCACCTTGGACAGCGGCTACGGCAACACCGCGGCCTACAAGTCCGCGATTACCTACCTCGACGGTGAGCAGGGCATCCTGCGCTACCGCGGCTACCCGATCGAGCAGCTGGCCGAGCGTTCGACCTTCATCGAGGTCGCGTACCTGCTGATCAACGGTGAGCTGCCGACCGTCGACCAGCTCGCGTCGTTCCGCAACGAGATCACCCAGCACACGCTGCTGCACGAGGACGTGAAGCGCTTCTACGACGGCTTCCCGCGTGACGCGCACCCGATGGCGATGCTGTCCTCCGTGGTCAGCGCGCTGTCGACGTTCTACCAGGACAGCCACAACCCGTTCGACGAGAAGCAGCGCCACCTCTCGACGATCCGGCTGCTGGCCAAGCTCCCGACGATCGCCGCGTACGCGTACAAGAAGTCGGTCGGCCACCCGGTGGTCTACCCGCGCAACGACCTCGGCTACGTCGAGAACTTCCTGCGCATGACCTTCTCCGTGCCGGCCCAGGAGTACGACCTCGACCCGGTCGTGGTCTCGGCGCTCGACAAGCTGCTGATCCTGCACGCGGACCACGAGCAGAACTGCTCCACCTCCACCGTGCGTCTGGTCGGCTCCTCGCAGGCGAACATGTTCGCCTCGATCTCCGCCGGCATCTCGGCCCTGTGGGGTCCGCTGCACGGTGGCGCCAACCAGTCGGTCCTGGAGATGCTCGAGGGCATCAAGAACGACGGCGGCGACGTCGACGCCTTCATCCGCAAGGTGAAGAACAAGGAAGACGGCGTCCGCCTGATGGGCTTCGGGCACCGCGTCTACAAGAGCTTCGACCCCCGGGCGAAGATCATCAAGGCGGCGGCGCACGACGTCCTCTCGGCGCTCGGCAAGAGCGACGAGCTGCTCGACATCGCGCTCAAGCTGGAAGAGCACGCGCTGGCCGACGAGTACTTCGTCGAGCGCAACCTCTACCCGAACGTGGACTTCTACACCGGCCTGATCTACCGGGCCATGGGCTTCCCGACCGAGATGTTCACCGTGCTCTTCGCGCTCGGCCGGCTCCCCGGCTGGATCGCCCAGTGGCACGAGATGATCAAGGAGCCGGGATCCCGCATCGGCCGCCCGCGCCAGATCTACACGGGCGAGGTCCTGCGCGACTTCGTGCCCGTCGAGGCCCGCTGACCCGAGGCTCTCCGCCGCGCGGCGTGCGGCCGCGCGGCGTGCGGCAGCACCGCGGGTAACCCCAGGCATACGAGAAGCGCCCCGCCGTCGATCCCCCCACGGGTCGACGGTCGGGGCGCTTCCCTTTTCCCCGAAACGGATTCCCCCCACGGGACCCGAGTCGGGGCGTCGTTGTGCCGGGACCCGTTCAGGTCGGGAGGGCCGCTCAAAGCCTCCCGCGGCCACGTGTCCCGGCCGGCGGATGCCGCGGAAAACCCCCAAGGTTTCCGTGGAACGTCCCCCAAGACGTTCCTGGCATCGCCCCATTAGACCCGTGACGACCCCGGATGGTTACGTTGTGGTCACTGTGATCTGCGTCTCCTGTGAAGGAACTGTGGGCAGGATGCGAAGGCGAACCACTACCGGAAGGACCGCAACCGCAGGCTGTTGGTCACCACGAAGACCGAGGAGAAGGCCATGGCGGCTCCCGCGATCATCGGGTTGAGCAGACCGGCGGCCGCCAGCGGCAGGGCCGCCACGTTGTAGCCGAAGGCCCAGAACAGGTTGCCCTTGATGGTGGACAGGGTCCGGCGGGAGAGCCGGATCGCGTCCGCCGCCACCCGCAGGTCGCCCCGTACGAGCGTCAGGTCCCCCGCCTCGATGGCCGCGTCGGTGCCGGTGCCCATGGCCAGCCCCAGGTCGGCCTGGGCCAGCGCGGCCGCGTCGTTGACCCCGTCGCCGACCATGGCGACCGTACGGCCCTGCGCCTGCAGGCGGCGTACGACGTCCACCTTGTCCTGCGGGAGCACCTCGGCGATCACCTCGTCGATGCCCACCTGGCGGGCCACCGTCTCGGCGACGGCCTGGTTGTCGCCGGTCAGCAGGACCGGGGCGAGGCCCAGCTCCCGCAGCCGCAGGACCGCCTCGGCGCTGGTCTCCTTGACCGCGTCGGCCACGGTCAGGACCCCGCGCGCCTCGCCGTCCCAGGCCACCAGGACGGCGGTGCCGCCCGCGGCCTCGGCGGCCGCCTTGGCCTCGGCCAGACCGGCCGGCAGGGTGATCGCCCACTCGGCCAGCAGTCGCTCGCGGCCCACCAGGACCGCGTGTCCGTCGACCACGCCCTGGACCCCGAGCCCGGCGAGGTTCTCGAAGCCCTGTGGCACCGGCAGCGGGCCCGCGGCCTCGGCGGCGCCCGTGGCGATGGCCCGGGCGATCGGGTGCTCGGAGGCGTGCTCCAGGGACCCCGCGAGCCGCAGCAGCTGCTTCTCGTCCACGCCCTCGGCGGGGTGCACGGCGGCCAGGCTCATCCGGCCGGTGGTGACGGTGCCGGTCTTGTCCAGGACGACGGTGTCCACGCGGCGGGTGGATTCCAGCACCTCGGGACCCTTGATCAGGATGCCGAGCTGTGCGCCGCGCCCGGTGCCGACCATCAGCGCGGTCGGCGTGGCGAGGCCCAGGGCGCACGGGCAGGCGATGATCAGGACGGCGACGGCGGCCGTGAAGGCGGCGGCGGGGTCGTCGGTGATCAGCAGCCAGCTCACCCAGGTGCCGAGGGCGAGCACCAGCACGACGGGCACGAAGATCCCGGAGATCCGGTCGGCGAGGCGCTGCACCTCGGCCTTGCCGTTCTGCGCGTCCTCCACCAGCCGGGCCATCCGGGCGAGCTGGGTGTCGGCGCCGACCCGGGTGGCCTCGACGACCAGGCGCCCGGAGGCGTTGACGGTGGCGCCGGTGACCGAGTCGCCGACGCCGACCTCGACCGGTACGGACTCGCCGGTCAGCATGGAGGCGTCCACGGCGGAGCTGCCCTCGACGACCGTGCCGTCCGTGGCGATCTTCTCGCCGGGCCGGACGACGAACCGGTCGCCGACCGCGAGGGCGCTCACCGGGATGCGGACCTCCTTGCCCGCGCGCAGCACGACGACGTCCTTGGCACCCAGTTCCATGAGGGCCTTGAGGGCCGCGCCCGCCTTCCGCTTGGAGCGGGCCTCCAGGTAGCGGCCGAGCAGGATGAAGGAGACGACGCCCGCCGCGACCTCCAGGTAGATGGCGGAGGAGCCGTCCGTGCGGGCGACTGCGAGGTCGAAGCCGTGCCGCATGCCCGGCATCCCCGCGTGGCCGAAGAACAGGGCCCACAGCGACCAGACGAAGGCGGCCAGCGTGCCGACCGAGACCAGGGTGTCCATGGTGGCGGCGCCGTGCCGGGCGTTGGTCCAGGCCGCCTTGTGGAAGGGAAGGCCGCCCCAGACGACCACGGGGGCGGCGAGGGTCAGCGAGAGCCACTGCCAGTTGTCGAACTGCAGGGCGGGGACCATCGCGAGCAGCACGACGGGCAGCGCGAGCACGGCGGAGACCAGCAGCCGCTGCCGCAGCGCGGCCAGCACCGGATCGGGGGCCTCGGCCGGCGCCTCTTCCGCGGCGGCCGGGGTGAGCGGGGCGGGCGGGGCGGGCGGCGGGGGCTCCTCGGCGGTGTAGCCGGTCTTGACGACGGTCGCGATCAGGTCCGCGACCCGGATGTCACCGCTGTAGGAGACGTGCGCCTTCTCGGTGGCGTAGTTCACCGTGGCCTCGACGCCGTCCATCCGGTTGAGCTTCTTCTCGATGCGGGCCGCGCAGGAGGCGCAGGTCATCCCGCCGATCGAGAGTTCGACCGCCGTTATCGGTCCGTCGTGCACTGTGCTGGTCATTCCGGCTCCAGGGGGAGGGCCGAGCCGTACGGAACCAGTATGAGCTGGCCGGTACGGCCCGGCGGGGTACCGCGGGGTGCCGCGGGGTGCTTCCGAAGGTGGGAGGTGCCGTTTTCAGACCCGTCCGGCGAACTCGTAGCCGGCCTCGTCCACGGCGGCGCGGACGTCCTCGTCCGCCAGCGGGGCGGTGGAGACCACGGTGACCTCGCCGGTCGCGGCGACGGCCTTGACCGTGCTGACGCCCGGGAGGGCGGAGATCTCGTTGGCCACCGCGCCCTCGCAGTGTCCGCAGGTCATGCCGGTCACCCGGTAGACGGTGGTGGTCTGGGTGTCCGTCTCGGCGGTCATGTCGTTCTCCTCTTCAGGGGTGTGTCCGGGCACCGGGAGGGGCGGCGGATGACTCCACCGTCCTCCCGACACTTCGAGACTATACCCCTGGGGGGTATAAAGCGAGTACCGGCCGCACTCTTTCGCGCGCTCCCTCCCCTCCACGCGTCAGTCCTCGCGGCGGCCCCGGTTCCCGGGCCGTCGCGCCACCCATGCGCGCACGGTCTCGGCGTACCAGTAGGGCTTGCCGCCCTCCACATGGTCGGGAGGCGGGAGGAGCCCGTGTTTCCGGTAGGAGCGCACGGTGTCCGCCTGGACCCGGATATGGGCAGCGATCTCCTTGTACGACCACAGCTGTCGGTCGCTCATGTGGGACACCTCCTTGTCCACGCCGCGGGGCCGGCCGGGAGGCCGTCGGGGGATCCGGCGCGTGGGCATGACGATCACTCGGGTTGTGCCCGGGGAACGACGCGAGGCGAGGGCAGGGGAGGGGCTGTCGACCGGCTGTGACGGAAAACCCGCGTCATGCGGATATACGTGACACAAGGGCGACCCCTGTGACAGATGCGGCACAGGGGTACAGGGGCATCAGGCGTATCAGGTGTGTCCGCGGTATCAGCGGTGTCAGCGGTACAGGGGCGGCCGGTCCGCCAGTTCCACGAGGGTCCGTACGCCGCTTCGCGCGGCCGCGAGGCCCGCCTCCGAGACGGCGGCCGCCGCGTAGCCGTCCCACGCGTCGGGCCCCGCCACCCGGCCGCGCACGGCCGCGGCGACCCAGCGCCGCAACTGCCGGTCGTAGGCATCGGCGAAGCGCACCGTGAAGTCCTGGACGATCTCACCGCCCCACCGGCCCGCCGACTGCACCACCATCGCGTGGCCGTCGCCGATCCGGGCGCTGCCCGACTCGCCGACCGCCTCGCACTGCACCTGGTAACCGAAACCGCAGTTGACGAAGATCTCCACGTCGACGACGGCCCCGCCGGAGGTCTCCAGCAGCACCAGCCGGGGATCGCTCAGCCCCTCCGGGGCGGCCGCGGAGGGGCTGGGGGAGAGCACGGTGACCGCGGTGATCTCCTGCCCCAGCAACCACCGGGCCGCGTCCACCTCGTGCACCACGGAGTCACTGATCAGCATGTCGCTGGTGAAGAAGGACGGCGAGGCGGCGTTGCGGTGCCGGCAGTGCAGGAAGAGCGGGCGCCCGATCCCGCCCGCGTCCAGCAGCTCCTTCAGCTGCTCGTACTCGGCGTCGTACCGGCGCATGAATCCCACCTGCACCAACCGCCGCCCCAGCCGCTGTTCGGCCTCCATCACGCGCAGCGCCCCCGCCGGGTCCGGGGTCAGCGGCTTCTCGCACAGCACCGGCAGCTCCCGCTCCAGGGCGTGCAGGATCGCCTCCTCGTGGGCGGGCCCGGGGGAGGCGATCAGCACGGCCTGGACCCCGGGCGCGGCTATCGCGGCCGCCGGGTCGGTGTGTGCGCTCGCCCCGTCCAGGGCGCCCGCCACCTCCTTGACCCGGTCGCCGTCCGGATCGGCCACGGCCACCACCCGGGCCCCGCCGACGGTCCGCCCGATCCGGCGCACGTGGTCGGCGCCCATCTTTCCCGTGCCGATGACGGCGATGCCGAGCGTGCTCATGTCGTGATTCCTTTCCGGAGGGTCAGCGGGCGCCGCAGGAGCGCAGGTAGGCGCGGGTGCGGCGGGCGATCGGCAGCGGCCGGTCGGGCGGACAGGGGTACATGTCCTGCTCCACGATGGCGAAGAGGTCCACGCCGAGCCGCTGGGCCGCCGCCAGTACGGGTTCCAGCGCGGGCACCCCCGACGGCGGTTCGCACATCACCCCGCGGCCCACGGCCGGCCCGAAGGGCAGCTCCCGCGCGACGACTTCGGCGAGGATCCGCGGGTCCACCTGCTTGAGGTGGAGGTAGCCGATCCGCTCGGCGAAGGTCTCGACGGCCTGGACGCTGTCGCCGCCGCAGTACGCGTAGTGCCCGGTGTCAAGGCAGAGGGAGACGAGCCCAGGATCGGTGGCGTCCAGGAAGCGGGCCACGTTCTGCGGGGTGTCGATGTGGGTGTCGGCGTGCGGGTGGACGACGATCCGCAGCCCGTACCGGTCCTGGACCTCCCGGCCGAGGCGCTCGGTCTGCGAGGCCAGTTCACGCCACTGGGCCGGGGTGAGGGTGCGGTCCTCCAGCACCTCGCCGGTCCTGTCGTCCCGCCAGAAGGAGGGGATCACGACGAGATGGGCCGCGCCCATCGCCTGGGTGAGCGCCGCGATCCGCGACACGTGCTCCCAGGTGTCCTCCCATACGGCGGGCCCGTGATGGAGTCCGGTGAAGACGGTTCCGGCCGAAACCCGCAGCCCGCGCTTGGCCGTTTCCTCGGCGAGCCGCACGGGATCGGTGGGCAGGTAGCCGTAGGGGCCGAGCTCGATCCACTCGTACCCGGCGTCGGCCACCTCGTCGAGGAACCGCTCCCAGGGGGTCTGCCGGGGGTCGTCGGGAAACCAGACACCCCAGGAGTCCGGAGCCGAACCGACGCGGATACGGGTCAACGCGGGCGGGGAGGACGTCATAGCGGCCACCTTAGGGTGGAAGAGGAGTGGGAGGACTGACTGTGACCGGCACCGGCGATCCGTTCGCGTTCGACCTGATCACGATGGGCCGGATCGGGGTGGATCTCTACCCGTTGACGACCGGCGTACCACTGGCCGAGGCGGAGACCTTCGGTAAATTCCTGGGCGGCTCCCCGGCCAACGTGGCCGTCGCGGCGGCCCGGCTGGGGCGGCGGGTGGCGCTGATCACCCGGACCGGCGCGGACCCCTTCGGCGGGTATCTGCGCTCCGAGTTGCGGGGGTTCGGCGTGGACGACCGGTGGGCGACCGAGGTCGACGGCCTTCCCACGCCGATCACCTTCTGCGAGATCTTCCCGCCGGACCGCTTCCCGCTTTACTTCTACCGGCTGCCGAAGGCCCCGGACCTGGAGATCGAGGCGGACGAGGTCGACCTGGAGGCGGTACGGGCGGCCCGCGTGTTCTGGATGACGGGAACGGGCCTGAGCGAGGAGCCCTCGCGCGCCGCGACGCTGGCGGCGCTGGAGGCCCGCGGCCGGTCGGGGACGACGGTGTTCGACCTGGACTGGCGGCCGATGCTGTGGCGGGAGAAACCGGGGCCGCACTACGAACGGGCCCTGGCGTGGGCGACGGTGGCCGTCGGGAACGCCGAGGAGTGCGAGATCGCCACGGGGGAGTCCGAACCGTACGCGGCGGCGCGGGCGCTGCTCGCCGCCGGCGTGGAACTGGCGGTGGTCAAGCGGGGCCCGCAGGGCGTGCTGGCGGTCCACCGCGACGGGACGGTGGCGGAGGCGGCGCCGGTTCCCGTCCGGGTGGTGAACGGGCTCGGGGCGGGGGACGCGTTCGGGGGTGCGCTGTGCCACGGGCTGCTCGCGGGGTGGGACTTGGGGCGTGTCGTGCGGTACGCGAACGCGGCGGGGGCGATCGTGGCTTCGCGGCTGGCGTGCTCGTCGGCGATGCCGTTCTCTCACGAGGTGGAGGAGGTGCTGGGGCGTGCCGGTGGTGTCTGAGCGGGGGATGGAGTGGACGAGGCTGATCGTCCTCGACCTTGCTCCGGGGGAGGTGTACGCGCACGCGTGCGGGGGGTCGGAGTGGATCGTGCTGCCGCTGTCGGGCGGCTGCCGGGTCCGCTGCTGGGGCGCTGTCCCAGACCCCGCGCCTCAAACTCCGGCGGGGCTGAATGACCGGGGCTCCGCCCCGCACGCCGCGCCTCAAACGCCGGCGGGGCTGAAAGACCGGGGCGGCGCCCCCGGCAGCGGACCGGAAGTCTTCGAACTGCGGGGGCGGACGGGGGTGTTCCAGGCCGTGACCGACTTCGCGTACCTGCCCCGGGACGGACACGCGGAGGTCACCTCGGCCAGAGGAGGGCGCTTCGCCCTCGCAGGCGCCCGGTGTGAGCGGCAGCTCCCCGCGCGGTACGGCCCCGCCGCAGACGTGCCCGTCGAGCTGCGGGGCGCCGGTCAGTGCTCTCGGCAGGTCAACAACTTCGCCGCCGCCGGCCCGGGCGGCTTCGACTGCGACCGGCTGATCGCCGTCGAGGTGCTCACCCCCGGCGGGAACTGGTCCTCCTACCCGCCCCACAAACACGACGAGGACCACCCAGGCGAGGAGTCCCGCCTGGAGGAGATCTACTACTTCGAGATCGCCCCGCACGGCGACACCCCCGGCTTCGGCTACCAGCGCGTCAGCCCCTCCCCGGCCGGGAAGACCGACATCCTCACCGAGGTGCGCACCGGGGACGCCGTGCTGATCCCCGACGGCTGGCACGGGCCGTCCATCGCCGCCCCCGGGCACGACATGTACTACCTGAACGTGATGGCCGGACCGGGCGGGACCCGGGAGTGGCTGATCCGGGACCACCCCGACCACGGCTGGATCCGCGGCAGCTGGGCCGGCCAGGACATCGACCCGCGGCTGCCCTTCTCCCGAGCGGAGGACCCCCGGTGAGACTCACCGTCGCCCAGGCACTCGTACGCTTCCTCTCCCGCCAGTACGCCGAGCGCGACGGGCAGCGCCACCGGCTGATCGCCGCCACCTGGGGGATCTTCGGGCACGGGAACGTGGCGGGCCTCGGCCAGGCCCTCCTGGAGACCGGGCCGGACGACATGCCCTTCCTCCAGGGCCGCAACGAGCAGGCCATGGTGCACGCCGCCGTCGGGTACGCCCGCCAGCGCGGCCGGCTCTCCACCCACGCCGTCACCACCTCCATCGGACCCGGCGCCACCAACCTCGTCACCGGCGCCGCCCTCGCCACCATCAACCGGATCCCGGTGCTCCTGCTGCCCGGGGACACCTTCGCCGCCCGGCCCGCCGATCCCGTGCTCCAGCAGCTGGAGGTCCCGTACGCCGGCGACCTCTCCGTCAACGACACCCTGCGGCCCGTCTCCCGCTACTTCGACCGGATCACCCGCCCCGAGGCCCTGATCCCGGCCGCCCTCCAGGCCGTGCGGGTGCTCACCGACCCCGTGCGGACCGGCGCCGTCACCCTCGCGCTGCCCCAGGACGTCCAGGCGCAGGCGTACGACTGGCCCGAGGAGTTCTTCGCCGAGCGCGTCTGGCGGGTGCGGCGCCCCCGGCCGGACCGGGGTGAGCTCGCCGCGGCCGCCGAGGCCGTACGGGCCTGCGCGCGCCCCCTGCTCGTCGCCGGCGGCGGGATCCGGCACAGCGGGGCACAGGCCGCCCTGGCCGCCTTCGCCGAGGCCACCGGGATCCCGGTCGCCGTCACGCAGGCGGGCAAGGGCGCCCTCCCGTACGACCACCCCGCCGACGTGGGCGGGATCGGCCATACCGGGACGGCCACCGCCGACGACATTGCCCGGGAGGCCGACCTCGTCATCGCCGCCGGGACGCGGCTGACCGACTTCACCACCGCCTCCGCGACCCTCTTCCAGAATCCGCAGGTCCGGTTCATCGGCCTCAACCTCGACCCGTACGACGCCCACAAGCTCGCCGCCCTCCCCCTGGTCGCCGATGCGCGGGAGGGGCTCGACGAGCTTCGGGAGGCGGTCTCCGGCCACCGGGTGGATTCCGCGTACGAGACGGTGTACCAGCACCGCAAGAGCCGCTGGGAGACCCGCGTCGACCAGGCCTTCGCCGCTCCCGACGAGGACGCCGTACCCACCCAGGCCCAGGTGCTCGGGCTGCTCGACCGGCTCGTCGACGGCACCGACATCCTGGTCAACGCGGCCGGCTCGCTCCCCGGCGACCTGCACAAGCTGTGGCGGGCCCGGTCGGCGGACCAGTACCACCTGGAGTACGGATACTCCTGCATGGGCTACGAGATCCCGGCCGCCATCGGGGTGGCGCTGGCCGCGCCCGGCCGCCCGGTGTGGGCGCTGGTCGGCGACGGGACCTACCTCATGAATCCCACCGAGATCGTCACGGCCGTCCAGGAGGGCGTCCCGATCAAGGTGGTGATCCTCGACAACCACGGCTACGCCTCCATCGGCGGCCTGTCGGGGGCCGTGGGCGGCGAGGGCTTCGGCACCGGCTACCGCTTCCGGGCGCCCGACGCCTCGTACACGGGGGACCCCCTGCCGGTGGACCTCGCGGCCAACGCGGCCTCCCTCGGGATGGCCGTGATCCGCGCCCGCACCGTACGTGACCTGCGCGAAGCCCTCGCCGAGGCCCGCTCGGCGACGCGTCCCACATGTGTCTACGTACAGACCCGAACGCCCGACACTGTGTCGGGCCCACCCCCGGCACAGGCGTGGTGGGATGTTCCTGTGGCCGAGACGGCGACCCGCAAGGCGGCGTCCCGGGCCCGTGAAGAGTACGACCGGCAAGCCGCGCAGCGACGTCGCCATCTGTGAAGGAGCAAGGCACATGAAGACCGTCAACCACTGGATCGGTGGCAAGACCGTCGAGGGCGCGTCGGGCAACTACGGCCCGGTCACCGACCCGGCCACCGGCGAGGTCACCACGCAGGTCGCGCTCGCCTCGGCCGAAGAGGTCGACGCCGCGGTACGGGTCGCGAAGGAGGCCTACCTGTCCTGGGGCCAGTCCTCGCTGGCCGCCCGCACCAAGGTGCTCTTCGCCTACCGCGCCCTGCTCGACGCCCACCGCGACGCCATCGCCGAGCTGATCACCGCGGAGCACGGCAAGGTCCACTCGGACGCGCTGGGCGAGGTCGCGCGCGGCCTGGAGATCGTCGAGCTGGCCTGCGGGATCACCACGCAGCTCAAGGGCGAGCTGTCGACGTCGGTCTCCAGCCGCGTGGACGTCTCCTCCATCCGCCAGCCGCTGGGCGTGGTCGCCGGCATCACCCCCTTCAACTTCCCGGCGATGGTGCCGATGTGGATGTTCCCGCTGGCCGTGGCCTGCGGCAACACCTTCATCCTCAAGCCGAGCGAGAAGGACCCGTCGGCCGCCAACAAGCTGGCCGAGCTGGCTACCGAGGCCGGTCTGCCGGCGGGCGTCCTGAACGTGGTCCACGGCGACAAGGTGGCCGTCGACGCGCTGCTGGCCCACCCCGACGTCGCGGCCGTCTCCTTCGTCGGCTCGACCCCGATCGCCCGCCACATCCACACCACCGCCTCCGCCAACGGCAAGCGCGTGCAGGCGCTGGGCGGCGCCAAGAACCACATGCTGGTGCTGCCCGACGCGGACCTGGACGCGGCCGCCGACGCGGCGGTCTCCGCCGCCTACGGCTCGGCCGGCGAGCGCTGCATGGCGATCTCCGCCGTCGTGGCCGTCGGCTCCATCGCCGACACGCTGGTCGACAAGATCCGCGAGCGCGCCGAGAAGATCAAGATCGGCCCCGGCGACGACCCGACCTCCGAGATGGGCCCGCTGATCACGGCCGCCCACCGCGACAAGGTCGCCTCGTACGTGAAGGGCGCGGCCGCCCAGGGCGCCGACGTGGTCCTGGACGGCACGGGCTACACGGTGGAGGGCAGGGAGAACGGCCACTGGATCGGGCTGTCCCTGCTCGACCACGTCCGGACCGACTCCGACGCCTACCGCGACGAGATCTTCGGCCCGGTGCTGTGCGTCCTGCGCACGGAGACCTACGAGGAGGGCGTGGCCCTCATCAACGCCTCGCCGTTCGGCAACGGCACCGCGATCTTCACCCGCGACGGCGGCGCCGCCCGCCGCTTCCAGCTGGAGATCGAGGCCGGCATGGTCGGCGTCAACGTGCCGATCCCGGTGCCGGTGGGCTACCACTCCTTCGGTGGCTGGAAGGACTCGCTCTTCGGCGACCACCACATCTACGGCAACGACGGCATCCACTTCTACACCCGCGGCAAGGTCGTCACGACCCGCTGGCCGGACCCCGCGGACGCCCCGGCCGGTGTGGACCTGGGCTTCCCCCGCAACCACTGATGGGGCAACCGCTGAGCGCGCGCAACCGCCGAGCGCGCGCAACCGCCGAGCGCGCGTACGCCCCGTAGGGCCGGCCCGCCCCCGCAACCCTCACCGCGGGGGGCGGGTTCCGTTCCAGAACCTCGACACCGGGACCAGCTCCGGTGCGGATTCCACCGGTGCGGATTCCACCGGTTCGTGGTCCGCGCGGCGCCGGCGGCGCAGCGCCCACACGGTCACCCCCGCGCCCGCCAGCACCAGGAGCAGGCCCACGGCCGGCCAGGGAACGGCGATGAACTCCGTCTCGGACGCCGGGGCCAGATCGGGGTGGGCCGCCGCCCCCGCGGTGATCCGCACGGTCACCCGGTCCGACTGGGGGGCGTCCGGCCACCGCTCGGTCAGCTCGATCCGCTGACCCGGGAGCAGGGTCAGCTTCAGCTCGCGGGCCGGCCGGTCCAGCAGCTCGCGCCCGAACAACCCCTCGGCGGAGACCGCCACCTCGGGCTCGATGGCCATGTTGCCCCGGTTGACCAGCGCGTACGAGATGGTGGCGCTGGCGTCCTGGATCCAGGGCAGCAGCGGCGCCGACCGGCTGACGCGTACGTCCTCGACGCTCAGCCCCGCGGTGACGGGACCGGGCACCCGGAAGTACAGCCGGGCGCCCACCGAGCGCTTCACCCCGACCTGGACCTGGCCGTCCTGTCGCAGGCCCTCCACGGCGGTGCCCAGGGCGACGATCCCGCCGACGTGGTCACCGGGTGTCGCGTCCGCCGGGACCCGCACGGTGAACGGGATGTCCTTACGGCCCTTGGCTGGCACGGTGACGAGACTCGCGGCCTGCGGCCCCATCGTGATCCACGCGCCGACGTCCTTCGGCTTGGTCTCCACCGGCAGCAGCGCGAAGGCTCCGCCCACCGGGGTGTTCACGGCATCGGTGGCGAAGACCTGGAACGTCAGCTCCTTGTCGGAGGAGTTCAGGATCGTCACGCTGTCGCCGAGGGTGGTCCCGGCCGCGCCCTGGTGGAAGAAGTACGCGCGGTCGCTCGTCGCCGCACCGGCCGCCGGTGTCGGGAACACCGCCCACGTGCCGTTGTCCGCGGCCGTCGCCGCGCCGGCCGGCAGCAGGCCCGCGCCCAGGAGCAGGCCGAGGAGCAGACCGTACAGGGAGGTGCGGGTGCGGGTGCGGCTACGCCTGCGCATGGGCGGTCTCCAGTCGGCGCGGAACGGGGAAGGGGCGGCGCGGCGCCGGAGCGCCGCACCACCCTGGCGGAGCGGGCCGTACGGGTCAGGCGGTCAGGCGATCAGGCGATCGAGAAGGTCACGACCGTCTGGTAGGTGTTCGCGAACATGAAGGGCGGGAGCTGGATCATCCCGGCGCCACCGACGGCGAACTCACCGCCGGTCAGCTCCTCGCCGCCGGCGGCCTGCGAGGCCACCTTCATCGGGACGTCGGAGATCGCGCCGGGCGTGCCCGCGGTGCAGGTGCTCGGGCTGTCCGGGTTGGTCACGGTGCAGGACGGCTGGATGCCGATCTGCGCCTTCGCCATCGAGTGGCCGGTGGACTGGTTCAGGAACGGCGTACGCGTCGCCGTCACGTCCCAGCCGAGCGAGCCCCCGCGGAAGTCCTGGACGGTCGCGGCGTTGAAGACGCCGACCAGTGACTGCGCCTTGCCGTTGATGGTGACCGCGCCGAAGCTGACGGCCGGCTGGCCGTCCTTGGGGCCGAGGGTCAGCGGTCCGGGGAGGACCTCGACGTCGACCGGGTTCTTCACGCCGGGCTGGTCCTCCAGGAACACGAAGGCCTTGTACGGGGTGATCGAACCGTCGATCTTGATCGTGTCGGCCTTCTTGGTGACCGTGATCGTGCAGGTGGCGGCGCCGGACGCGTCGGCCGTGCCGGCGCCGGTGTCACCGGTGGCCACGCCCGCGAGCAGGGCGGAGCAGGTGACGGCGCCGGCCGGGAAGTTGGCGCCAGTGACGACGACGGCGGTGCCCGCCGGGCCGCTGTTGGGCGTCAGCCTCGTGGTGACCGGGTCCTTGGGCAGGGCCTCGACCGCGACCGAGCCGAGCGAGGCGGACGGGCGCGGCGCCGGGGTGCAGGTGGTGGTGAAGACGGAACCGGAGAGGTCCGCGTCGGTCACCGCCAGGTCGAGGGCGACGTCGACCGTGGTGCCCTCGGTGCCGTCCGGAATCCTGATCGTTCCGGAGAACGCCTTGGGGTCGAGCGGCTGCCCGGCCACGACGGTGACGGTCTCGGGCGGGCTGGTGACCACCTGGGTGGTCGTGCCGACCTTGAGGGTGATCTTGGAGGTGTTCACCGTCGTGACGGAGAACGCGGGGATCAGCGGGCTCGCACCCGGGTCGATCGTGATCGGGACGACATCGCCGGCCTTGGCGGCGTCGGGCAGCGTGACCGTGTAGTTCTGGTTGCCCGAACCGTCCGACTGCGGCGCCGGGGCGTCACAGTTCTCGAAGACGGCCGTGGTCTTGGTCGCGGCCTGCGCGGAGCCCGCCACGCCCACCACACCGCCCGCCAGGGCCAGGGTCAGGGCCCCCGCCCCGGCCAGCACTCTTCGTCTGAGCATTCTCGTACTCACAGGGTCGCGACTCCTTCGTCATGACGAACCCCTCCCCCCACCCGCTGTGTGGGGAGGCCGAGCCGGTGCGGTGGCCGATATTGACGCGTCGCGGTGATGAGAAGTCAATGACTTGCTTTCGCCCGAAGCACACACAATGTGATGGGCCATCAGGGGCGGTCTGATGGCCCATCGGATACCGACTGGTCGGGGTGGCCGGGGGGCCCGGGGTGGCCGGGGTGGCCTAGCGGTCGGTGGGGGTGTGCAGCAGCAGGTTCGGGGTGCCGGCCGGGAGCGCGGTGATCCGGTCGGGCACGGCGCTGCGTACCAGCGCCTGGGAGACCTGCGCCGGGGTCCTCGCCGTACCGCCCGCCAGGAGGAGCGCGGCGACCCCCGCCACGTGCGGGGCGGCCATCGAGGTGCCGGAGGAACGGGCCGTGGCGGTGGCGGAGCCCTTCCAGGCCGAGGTGACCCCGACGCCCGGCGCCGAGAGGTCCACGCAGCGGCCGTGGTTGGAGAACGGCGCGCGCCGGTCCTGGGCGTCGGTCGCGCCGACGGTGACGGCCTGGGGGACGGAGGCGGGGGACCCCGTACAGGCGTCCTTGTCGTCGTTCCCCGCGGCCACGGTGAAGGTGATCCCGACGGACACGGCCCGGATCACCGCCGCCTCGAGGGCGCGACTGCGGGTGCCGCCGATGCTCATGTTGGCCACCGCCGGGGTGGCCGGGGACTTGGCGGCGTCCCTCACCACCCAGTTGAGGCCCTTGAGGATGGCCGACAGGCTCGCGGAACCACGGCAGTCGGCCACCTTCACCCCGACGAGCGAGACCCCCTTCGCGACCCCGTACGTCTCCCCGCCCACGGTCGCCGCGACGTGCGTGCCGTGGCCGTTGCAGTCGCGGGAGCTCCCGAGGAACACCGCGTTGACGCCGGACCGGGCGCGACCGCCGAACTCCCGGTGGCCGGTGTTGATGCCGGTGTCGACGACGTAGACGGTGACGCCCTCGGCCCTGGTGGCGTACGTGTACGAACCGTCGAGCGGGAGCGTGCGCTGGTCGATCCGGTCCAGCGGCCAGGGGGCGGGTGCCTGCGGCTGCGTGTCGGTGATGCGGAACTCCGCGTCCGGTTCCACGGAGGCCACCCGGGGGTCGGCGGCCAGGGCGGCGGCGCGGGCGGCGGTGGTGCGGACGGCGAAGCCGTTCAGGACGGCGTCGTAGACGGGCCCGACCTCATCGCCGGAGTCCGCTGCCTCGGCGGCCAGGGCGCGGGTCGGGGCGCGGGAGGTGGTGTCCTTGAGGACGACGACGTAGGGGGCGACGGGGGCTTCGGCGGCGGTGGCGTCGGAGTGCGGAGGCAGGGCGGTGGCCGTGGTCGCCGCGGCGAGCAGCGCGGCGGCGGGCAGGAGCGGGGAAAATGCGGTCATGCGGCCGATGCTCGGCGAGCGACGGCACGGGCGCGCGGAGGGTGCGCCGAGTGGGCGCACGACACGCCGCCGCACGGGCGGTCGTGGCACGGCCAGGCGCCGCAGGCCCGGCCACATCCGAAAGGGACGGCCTAGGGGGTAAGCGGCCAGCCGCGCATGGAGAAGATGCCCTCGTCGCGGGCGCCGGCGGAGTCGTAGGTGGCCAGGGCGGCCTCGTTGTCGGTGTCGACGCCCACCCACATGCCGTGGCAGCCGCGTGCCTTCGCCTCGTCGGCGAGGGCCAGGGTCAGGGCGCGGCCGATCCCGCGGCGGCGGTACCCCTCGTCCACGGAGAGTTCGTAGAGGCACATCTCGGTGCCCTTGTCGGGGTGGGTCATCTCGACGCCGGAGACCATTGCGGCGGGCACGCCGTCGACGTAGGCGATGAGCATCACGTGCCCCGGCGCGGCGAGGAAGCGCTCCGACCAGTCCGCGCGGGCGGGCCCGTCGAAGAGGGACTCGGCGGCCGAGAGCTCGGCGGGGGTGAGGGCCCGGCGGATGTCCATGGCGGCCACGATAATGGGCGCATGACGGAGGGCGAGCCGCATTTCGGCGCGGCGCGGCGGGCGTTCGGAAACACCTGACGGGGCGGCCGGAGGACCGGCCGGCGTGTGCCGGCCGTCGAAGACTTGAGGGGGAGCGTCGTGAGAAGTGCCGTGGTCACCCCGGAGGACGACCGGATCCGCTGGGTCGAGCTGCCGGGGGAGGAACCGGCCCGGGTGTACGTGCACGGGCTCGGATCCACCTCGCCCGCCTACTTCGCGGCGAGCGCCACGCATCCGCTGCTCGCGGGGCGGCGTTCACTGCTGGTCGATCTGCTCGGCCACGGGCACAGCGACCGGCCCGAGGGGTTCGGCTACACCCTCGAAGCGCATGCCGACGCGCTGGCGGCCGCCTTCGCCGTGGCCGGTGTGGAGGGCGCTGAGCTGATCGCGCACAGCATGGGCGGAGCCGTGGCCATCGTGCTCGCCGACCGGCACCCCCACCTGGTCTCCCGGCTGGTGCTCGTCGACGCCAATCTGGACCCGCTGCCGCCCGCTCCGGCCACGGCGGGGAGCAGTGGGATCGCCTCCTACACCGAGGAGGAGTTCCTGGCGGGCGGCTGGGCCGAGGTGCGCGACCGGGTCGGCGCGCACTGGTGGGCCACGATGCGGCTGGCCGGCCGGACGGCTCTCTACCGCACCGCCGTCCACCTCGCCGCGGGCACGACGCCCACCATGCGCGAGCTGCTGCTGGAGCTGAAGATCCCGCGCAGCTACCTGCTGCCGGAGGCGGACGGCCCGCTCCCGGGCGCCGACGCGCTGGAGGCGGCGGGCGTCGCCGTGGTGTCCGTCCCCGACTGCGGGCACAACATCATGCTGGACAACCCGGAAGGCTTCGCCAGGGCCACCGCGGCGGCCCTGGCCAGAGCATAGGCACGGCGCACCGCGCCGTACCGCCCGCCGCACCGCGCGGCGTGCTGTCAGCCGTGGGTCAGCCCTGGGTCCGGGGCCCGGGTATGCCGTCCCGGGTCTGGGCGCCCGGGGACGGGGTGCCGTCGGTCCAGGCGTAGACCCGCTTGCCGCGCACCGCGACCTGGTACTGGTGGGCGTCCCGGCACTCGGAGCGGACCTCGGCCCGCAGGCCGCCCGGCCACCACTTGGCGTGCAGATCCGGAGCGGGCAGCGGCCGCGGCGTGCCCGCGCCGCACCGTGGGCCGTCCAGCGGCGTCGCGCCGAGGGTGAACCGGATCAGCCGGGCCTCGCCGGTGGTGCGCACCCGTATGCGGACGTCGGTGGCGTCCTTCGGTATCCAGGACGGCAGGACGAACGCGCCCTCCGGGCCCCGGGGCGCGTCGGCGACGGTCGCGAAACGCTTGCCCCTCTCCTTGAACACCTGGTTGTCGATCGTGTCGGTCACGGGGTTGGGCGGCAGGTTGGGCAGCGCGAAGGCGGCGGTGGCCAGGACTCCCACGCTGGCGGCGGCGATGACGAGCGGGCGGCGGTTCATGCCCCCAGTCTCGGCCGGGAGACCCTTCCCGCGCGTCCCTCCACAGGACGAACCGTGACGGGGCCGGAGGTCCTACACGGCCTCATACCTGAGAGGGTCTCGGGTCAGGCTCCGCCGACGCGCAGTAACCGGGGGGCGCCGGGGCGAGTTGGCCGGGGGTGCCCCGTCCGCCCCCGCCCCGAGGAATTCCATGCGCCGTCGCCGCCTCGTCCCCGCCCTCGCCACCGCCACCGCCACCGCCACCGCCGTGTTCGTCCTCGCACCGGCGGCCTGGGCCGCGCCGGAGGTCCCGGCCGACAAGCCGCTGGTGCTGAGCCGTTGGACGCAGACCAGTGCCGCCAGCTACCGGGCCTGGGCCGACGCCCGCCAGCACCGGGACGCCTGGACCCCGTACGGCTTCGACTGGTCGACGGACTACTGCACCTCCTCCCCCGACAACCCCTTCGGCTTCCCCTTCGGAACGGCCTGCGCACGCCACGACTTCGGCTACCGCAACCATCGGGCGGCGGGTCTGTTCCCCACCGCCAAGGCCCGGCTGGACGAGGCGTTCCACGCGGACCTGAAGCGGGTCTGCGCGCAGTACTCGGGCACCCGCAGGAACTCCTGCGACGGCACCGCGTGGACCTACTACCGGGCCGCCAGTCTCCTCGGAATCTCCTAGACGAGTAGGCCCTGTGCCGGCCCTATCCGGCCCCGCCAGCCCGAGGTGGTCCGACGCGCGTGCCGCTGTTACCGCGTCAGGTGCCGGGTGAACCAGTCCCGCGCCAGATGGGCCACCTCGTCCAGGGCTCCCGGCTCCTCGAAGAGGTGGGTGGCTCCCGGGATGACCTCGAGCCGGTTCTCGCAGCGCAGCTCGCGCTGGGCCTGGCGGTTGAGGTCGAGCACCGTCGTGTCCCGGCCGCCCACGATGAGCAGCGTGGGCGCACGTACGCCGGCGAGCCGCGAGCCGGCGAGGTCGGGCCGGCCGCCGCGGGAGACCACGGCGCCGACGTCCGCGTCATCGGCCGCGGCCGCCCACAGCGCCGCCGCGGCTCCGGTGCTCGCCCCGAAGTAGCCGATCGGGACGGCCTCGCGGTGCCGCAGCCAGCGGGTGGCGTCCGCGAGTCGCCCGGCCAGCGTCTCGATGTCGAAGACGTTGGCCCGGTCGGCCTCCTCGGCGGGCATGAGCAGGTCGAAGAGCAGGGTGCCGAGGCCCGCCCGGTTCAGCTCCGCCGCCACCGACCGGTTGCGCGGGCTGCGGCGGCTGCTGCCGGAGCCGTGGGCGAACATCACGACCGCCCCGGCACCCTCCGGCAGGGCGAGGTCCCCGGCCAGCGAGAGGCCGCCGGCGTCCACCTCGACCGGGACGGCCCGGACGGCCCGGCGGGGTGCGGGACCGGCCGCCGCCCGGGCCAGCAGCGCGACGACCTCCTCGTCCGAGGTCTGGGAGAAGTCCTCGTACCACTCGCCGACGGCGCGGAAGGCGTGCGGCGTGGAGAGGCACACCACTTCGTCGGCCTCGGTGCGCAGCCAGGCGACCGCGTCCGGCGGCGCCACCGGAACGGCCAGCACCACACGCGCGGCGCCCTGCGCCCGCACGACTTCGCACGCGGCCGCGGCCGTGGCCCCGGTCGCGATCCCGTCGTCCACCAGGATCACCGTCCGGCCGTCGAGGGGCACTCGCGGCCGGTCGCCGCGGAAGCGTCGCGCCTGCCGGGCGAGCTCCGCCTCCTCGGCGTGCTCGACCGCCGCGAGGTCCTCCTGGCGGACCCGGGCGCTGCGGACGATGTTCTCGCTGATGACCCGTACGCCGCCCTCACCGATGGCGCCGAACCCGAGCTCACGGTGGTACGGGACGCCGAGCTTGCGCACCACGATCACGTCGAGCGGGGCGCCGAGCGCCTGGGCGACCTGGAACGCCACCGGGACTCCGCCGCGGGGCAGGCCCAGCACGACGGGATTCTCCCCCTCCAGATGGCGCAACGCTTCGGCGAGACGCTCGCCCGCGTCCGCGCGATGAGTGAACAGCACGAGGTTCGCCCCCAAACCAGGGGAGAGGGAAAGCAGGCACACACCTAATTCGACGCAACCCCATGTACGGCCTTTCCGCAAGTCGGGCGCCGGCGCCGAGGGGCGGGGGCGCCGGGGGGGGGCGGGGGCGTCCGACGCGCGCGGGAGCAAGGCCCGCCCCGTGTCTGAATTGATAGCGAAGAGTGAGTTTGGGTAGCTTTGCGTGAGCTCCGGACGGCTCGCTTGCGCCCAGTAGCGAGGGTTCGGACAGGAGGTGCATGCCGGTGCCGGGTCCGAAGCGGGAAGAGCGGCCGAAGAACAAGGCGCGGCGTGCGGTGGTCCGGGGCGCCGACGCCCTGGACGCGCGGCTTCCACTCGCCGAAACGGCCCGGTCGGTGGTGCGCAAGCTCTTCCCCGACCACTGGTCCTTCCTCCTGGGCGAGTTGGCGCTCTACAGCTTCGTCGTGCTGCTGCTGACGGGCGTGTTCCTCGCCTTCTTCTTCGACCCGTCGATGCGGGAGACCCCGTACCAGGGCTCGTACGAGCCGCTGCGCGGCGTGCTCATGTCGCAGGCCTACCTCTCCACCCTGGAGATCAGCTTCGACGTGCGCGGCGGCCTGCTGATCCGTCAGATCCACCACTGGGCGGCGCTGGTCTTCCTGACCGCCATCGGCGCGCACCTGCTGCGGGTGTTCTTCACCGGCGCCTTCCGGCGCCCCCGTGAGACCAACTGGCTGGTGGGCGTGACCCTGTTCATGCTGTCCCTGCTGGAGGGTTTCGCCGGGTACTCGCTCCCCGACGACCTGCTGTCGGGCACCGGGCTGCGCATCGCCCAGGGGATCATGCTGTCGGTCCCGCTCGTCGGCACGTACCTGAGCTTCTTCGTCTTCGGCGGCGAATATCCCGGAGAAGACATCGTCTCCCGGCTCTACCCCGTGCACATCCTGCTGGTCCCCGGCCTGCTGCTGGGCCTGATCACCCTGCACATCCTGCTCGTCTTCGCCCTGAAGCACACCCACTGGTCGGGACCCGGCAGGACCGGCCGCAACGTCGTCGGCCTGCCGTTCTTCCCGCAGTACGTGGCCAAGTCCGCCGGGCTGTTCTTCATGGTGTTCGGGCTGCTGGCCGCGCTCGGAGCGATCGCGCAGATCAACCCCATCTGGGCCTACGGCCCCTACCGCACCGACCTGGTCTCCACCGGCTCCCAGCCCGACTGGTACGTCGGATTCCTGGAAGGGTCCCTCCGCCTGATGCCCGGCGTGGAAACACGCGCGTGGGGCCACACGATCATGTGGAACCCCCTGCTCACGGCCGTGCTCCTGCCCGGCCTGCTCTTCGCGATCCTCTACGCCTACCCCTTCTTCGAACGCTGGATCACCGGCGCGTCGGGGGAGCGGCACCTGTGCGACCGCCCGCGTGACCGGCCCGTCCGCACGGCCCTGGGCACGGCGGCCCTCTCCTGCTACGCCGTGCTGCTCCTCGCCGGGGCCCAGGACATCCTCGCCTTCGTCTTCGACGTGCCCTTGCAGCCGCTGACCTGGGCGCTGCGCATCGCGTTCTTCGCGGTACCGGTGGGCGCCTTCTGGCTCACCAGGCGGCTGTGCCTGGCGCTCCAGTCGCGCGAGTTCCGCCTGCTGACCGAGGGGGAGGCGTCCGGCCTGGTGCGCCAGAGCGCCGAGGGCGGCTTCCACCCGGAGCACCGGACCCTCGCGGCCGCCGAGCGGTACGCCGTCCTCGCGCGGGAGCGGCCCCTGCCGCTGGTGCCCGCCGACGGCGCGGACGGGGCGGACGGCGCCGACCACGGGCGCCTGCGGCCCCTGCTGAACAGGCTGCGGTGGGCCCTCAGCGGCTGGTACTACCGGGACAGCGTTCCGTACCCCATGACCGCCGAAGAGCGCCGGAAGATCGCCGAAACCACTGCGGGACCGGACTACCGGAAGGTGCCTTCGGAGTCCTCGGTGACCTCGGAGTCTTCGCAGGACACCCCTTAGCCGGTCGCTCGGTCGCTCGGTCGGTCCCTCGGTCGGTCCCTCGGTCGGTCCCTCAGTCGGTCCCCTGGTCCTCGTGGCCGAGGTTCTGGAAGGCGAACCCCAGGACCCCCGGCAGCAGGACGCCGAAGCCGATCAGGCACAGCCACAGGCCCTGGACCACTCCCAGGCCGATCAGCGCGCTGCCCGCGGCCGTCAGTACGGGGAAGTAGCTGCGGGCGGGGAAAAAGGCCAGCCGGCCGCCGGCCTCCAGGACCTCGGCGTCCGTGCGGTCCTCCGGCCGGGCTCCGGCCCGCCCGTACTGGCGCCAGAGGTAGAGGGCGACCAGGCTCGCCATGACGAAGGAGACGCAGAGCGCGGCGCTGCCCGCCGGCTCGCGGGAGAACCAGCCGTAGACGAGGGTGGTCGCCGCGAAGAACAGGGCCGTGCCGGTGAAGAGCCAGGCCTCACCTTTCACGGGTCACCTCCGGGTGGTGAAGGTCGAAGGCCGGCGATTCCGAACGGATCCGCGGCAGGGCGTGGAAGTTGTGCCGGGGCGGTGGGCAGCTCGTCGCCCATTCCAGGGAGCGGCCCCATCCCCAGGGGTCGTCGACGGTGACCCGCGCGCCGTAACGGTGGGTCTTCCACACGTTGTAGAGGAAGGGCAGCGTTGAAAGGCCCAGCAGGAAGGAGCCGAGGGAAGAGATCGTGTTCAGGAGCGTGAAGCCGTCGCTCGCGAGGTAGTCCGCGTACCGGCGCGGCATGCCGGCCTCGCCCAGCCAGTGCTGGACCAGGAAGGTGGTCTGGAATCCGATGAACAGCGTCCAGAAGTGGATCCTGCCGAGCCGCTCGTCCAGCATCCGGCCGGTGAACTTCGGCCACCAGAAGTAGAAGCCGGCGAAGGTGGCGAAGACGATCGTGCCGAAAAGGACGTAGTGGAGGTGCGCGACGACGAAGTAGCTGTCCGTCAGGTGGAAGTCCAGCGGCGGCGATGCCACGAGCACGCCCGTCAGACCGCCCAGGAGGAACGTGACGAGGAAGCCGATGGACCACAGCATCGGCGTCTCGAAGGAGATCGAACCCCTCCACATCGTCCCGATCCAGTTGAAGAACTTCACCCCGGTCGGCACGGCGATCAGGAAGGACAGCAGGGCGAAGAAGGGCAGCAGTACGGCCCCCGTCGCGAACATGTGGTGCGCCCAGACGGTGGCGGACAGACCGGTGATGGCGATCGTGGCACCGATGAGGGCCGCGTAGCCGAACATCGGCTTCCGGCTGAAGACGGGGAGGATTTCGGTGACCACCCCGAAGAACGGGAGAGCCACGATGTAGACCTCCGGATGCCCGAAGAACCAGAACAGGTGCTGCCACAGCAGAGCGCCGCCGTTGGCCGGGTCGAAAACGTGCGAACCGAACTTCCTGTCCGCCTCCAATACGAGCAGCGCGGCCGTGAGAACGGGAAAGGCCAAGAGCGCCAGGATGGAGGTGAAAAGAACATTCCACGTGAAGATCGGCATACGGAACAAGGTCATGCCCGGCGCGCGCAGGCAGACGATCGTGGTGATGAAATTGACCGCCCCCAGGATCGTGCTCAGACCCGAGACGGCCAGCCCCATGGCCCACAGGTCGGGGCCCGTACCGGGGCTGAACCGGGCCCCGTTCAGCGGCGCGTAGGCGAACCACCCGAAGGCCGCCGCCCCGTCGGCGGTCAGGAATCCGGAGACCACCATCAGGCCCCCGAACAGGTACACCCAGTAGGTGAAGGCATTCAGCCGCGGAAAGGCGACATCGGGCGCGCCGATCTGCAACGGCATGATCGCGTTGGCGAATCCGGTGAAGGTCGGGGTCGCGAACAGCAGCATCATGATCGTGGCGTGGATGGTGAACATCTCGTTGTACTGCTGGTTCGAGACGATCTGCAGCCCGGGGCGGGCGAGTTCGGCCCGCATGAACATGGCCAGTACGCCGGCGAAGAGGAAGAAGGCGAAGGCCGTCACCAGGTAGAGATTGCCGATCACCTTGTGGTCGGTGGTCGACAGCCACCTCAGGACGGCGGAGCCCTGGCCGGCCCGCAGCTCGGTCTTCGTCCTCGTCCTCGTCGTCGTCCCGGCCCGGTCGTCGGCTGATGCCTCATGCGCCCCTTGTGCCCCTTGCGCCCCTCGTGTCCCTGGTGCCTCTTCGGGTGAACGGTCCACCGATGTCATCCGTCCTCCAGAGAGCCTCGCCGACGCGCCTGCACCTCTTGCCCTACAGCCTGGGCTGCGCGGCGAACCGGCGGCGCGCCGTGCGAACCGGCCTTTCGGCGCGTCTGGAGCACTGAGTGCCAGCGGACCGCCGGGGCCACGCCGGCGCCGGTGTTCCCAGCCGCAGGTCTACGAGTCGACCGCGGCCGGGTCGAGGGAGTCGACGTCCTCCATGAAGCTCAGCACCCGGGCGTTGACCAGACAACAGGTCCCTGCCTTGCTCGCCACTTATGCCCGATGTGTGACTGGTCAGCCGGCCTATCTTCAGATGCGCATCGAAGGCCCGCAGGAGCTACCTGCCGTGGCCCCGTCGGTGGACCGGTCGGGGTGCCACTGATCTGCAAGAAAGCCCTCCGCGAGGGAGGGCTTGAGGGTAGGACGTGGAGAGTGCCCCCGGCAGGACTCGAACCTGCGGCCAAGTGCTTAGAAGGCACCTGCTCTATCCACTGAGCTACGGGGGCCGGAAGGTGGCCGTGGTGGGCCTGGAGCCCCTGGTGGGGGTGGGGCTACGGTCCGCGCCGGGTCAAGGATAGGGCTCCGGTTGCCTTGTCCCGGTTGCTTCACTCGCGGGCCACGATGTGGAGGTTCGGTGAAGCGGTCCCGATAATCGCAGGCAGGTGCGATTCTCGCATCGCTTTTGCGCCGCGGCACCCTCGGTGTTGTGCACTCGTTATGCCTGCGCCCCACTCGTCCGCCGTGCCCAGAATGTCCCACTGGAGTCGCGGTCGGCGCGCAGAGGACGTATAAGCTTCAAAAATGGTCCTAAATTGGGCATTCTTCGCATGTGGTGACCTTGGATGTTCGGCCTCAGCTGCTCGATGCCCTGTCCGCCCTGCGCGACCGGGTCGCGTCCGTGCGTCTGCCGCTGCCCCTGCCCGGCGCCCCGCGGGCGCGCCAGACCAGAGCCGAGCTGCTCGCGCAGCTCGACGACTACCTCGTACCCCGGCTGAAGGCGCCCGAGGCGCCCATGCTCGCCGTCGTCGGCGGGTCCACCGGGGCCGGTAAGTCCACCCTCGTTAACTCCCTCGTCGGACGACAGGTCAGCGAAGCCGGGGTGCTGCGTCCGACCACGCGCACCCCGGTGCTCGTCTGCCATCCGGATGACCATCACTGGTTCGCCGGGATGCGCGTACTGCCCGACCTCATGCGCGTCTGGGTGCCGCACGAAGAGGACGAGACGCCACCCGCGACCAAGGCCCGGGCCCGCGACCGCGGCCGCGGCAACAGTCACGCGACCCGCGAGATGCGGATCGAGACCGTCACCACCCTGCCGCGCGGACTCGCCCTCCTCGACGCCCCCGACATCGACTCCCTCGTGGTCGAGAACCGGACACTCGCCGCCGAACTCATCTGCGCCGCCGACGTCTGGGTGATGGTCACCACCGCCTCGCGGTACGCCGACGCCGTCCCCTGGCACCTGCTGCGCACCGCCAAGCAGTACAAGGCCACCCTCATCACCGTCCTCGACCGGGTCCCGCACCAGGTGCTCACCGAGGTCTCGCGGCAGTACGGCGCCCTGCTCACCAAGGCCGGACTGGGCGACGTACCGCGCTTCACCGTCCCGGAGCTGCCCGAGTCGGCCGGCGGGGGCGGGCTGCTGCCGGCCAGCGCCGTCGCCCCGCTGTTCGCCTGGCTCGCCCACCACGCGCAGGACCCGGCCGCCCGGCAGTACGCCGTCGGGCGCACCGCGCTCGGCGCGCTGGACTCCCTCGGCCGCCGGATGCCGGAGCTCGCCTCCGCCGTCGCCGCCCAGCACGCTGCCGCCGTACGGCTGACCTCGGCCGTCGAGGACGCGTTCAGGCGGGAGGGCAAGCGGGTCCGGGGCCGCCTCGACCAAGGCGCCGTACTGGCCGGGGACGCGCTGACCCGGTGGCGCGGCTACCCCCTCGACACGAGCGCCGACGAACTACTGGACTCCCTCGCCGAGTCCCTGGCCGCACTGCTCCAGTGCGCCGTCGCCGCCGCCGACGAGCGGATCGCCGATGCCTGGCGGCGCGAGCCGGCCGCCGGCGCGGTGCCACTGCCGGCGCCCGACAGGGAAGCGGGGGAACGCATCGGCCTGGCCGTACGCCGCTGGCGGCGCGTGCTGGAGGAACTCGCCGAGGAGGAGGTGGCGCGGCTCGAACAGCAGCCCGCGCCCGACCCCGACGGCGTCGCGGCCCTGCTCGTCGCCGCCCTCCTCGGCGGCAAGCGGGCCCGGCCCGCGGGGGAGCGGCTCGCCGAACGGATCGGCGCCCAGGCCGCGCTGCGGCTGCGCGACCGGGGCGGGGAACTGGTCGACGCCCACCTCGACCAGGTACTGCGCGGCGAACGTGACCGCCGGCTCGCCCCGCTGGAAGCGCTCGAAGTGACCCCGGAACCACAGGCCGAGCTCATTGCCGCGCTGTCCCTACTACAGAAGGAGAGGTGACGCGGTGAACGCCCTGACCGACCGCACCGACGACCGCTGGGACGACGGATTCATCGCGCGTTCGCGCCCCCCGGCCGCCACCGGGGGCGAGGAGGGCGCGGACGGCGGGGGCGACGAGGGTGACGAGGCGCTCGTACGGGCCGTCTCCGGCGCGGGCAGCGACGGCGGCAAGTCGTCCGCGCCCCCGCTCAGCCCCGAGGCGCACGCCCTGCGCGCGCGCCTCGACGCGCTGCGCCAGCTGGTCGGGCTGTCCCGGACCCGGCTCGACGGCAAGACCCTCGCCGAGGCCGGGCGGGTACTGGACGAGGCGGCGGCGCGGCGCGGGCTGTCGCCCCAGCACACGGTCGTCGCGATCGCCGGAGCCACCGGAAGCGGCAAGTCCACGCTCTTCAATTCACTCGCCGGGGTGCAGATCTCCGAGACGGGGCTGCGCCGCCCGACCACCGCGGCGCCCATCGCGTGCAGCTGGTCGGACGGGGCCGCCGGACTGCTGGACCGGCTGGAGATCCCGGGGCGGCTGAGGCGCCGGCCCCGCGAGACCTCGGAGGCGGAGGCGCTGCGCGGGATGGTCCTCGTCGACCTGCCGGACCTGGACTCGGCGGTCGGCGCGCACCGGGAGCACGTGGACCGCGTACTGGCCCTGGTCGACGCCGTGGTGTGGGTGGTGGACCCGGAGAAGTACGCGGACGCGGTGCTGCACGAACGGTACCTGCGGCCGCTGGCCGGGCACGCGGAGGTGACCTTCGTGGTGCTGAACCAGGTGGACCGGCTGCCCGGCGAGGCCGCCGACCTCGTACTAGACGACCTGCGCCGGCTCCTCGACGACGACGGCATCGCGCTCGGCGAGCACGGCGAACCCGGCGCCACGGTCCTCGGACTGTCCGCGCTGACCGGGGAGGGCGTCGCGGAACTGCGGGAGCTCCTCGCACAGTTCACCCAGGAGAAGGGCGCCGCGACCCGGCGCATCTGCGCCGACGTCGACCGCGCGGCCGCGCGCCTGCGGCCGCTCTACGTCGCCGACGGGCGCTGCGGACCAGAGATCGGGGAGGCGGCGCGCGCCGAGTTCGAGGACCGGCTCGCCGAGGCGGTCGGGGCCTACGCGGCCGGGCTCGCGGCCGAGCGCGCGTGGCGGCGCAATGCCGGGAAGGCGTGCGGGACGCCGTGGCTGCGGCTGTGGCGGTGGTACGAGAGCCGGCGCGCGCCGCGCACCCTCGCGGGTCTGGCCGCCCTGGCGGTGATCGGCGGCCGGGGCCCGGCGGTGGCGCAGGCGCCGGCCGAGGAGGAGGTGACCGCACGCCAGCGGGTGGAACAGGCCGTACGGGCGGTCGCCGACGAGGCGGTCGCCGGCCTGCCCGAACCGTGGGCGCAGGCGGTCCGGGAGAGCGCGGTGCGTGGCGCCGACGGGCTTCCGGAGGCGCTGGACGAGATCGCGGTGACCCTGGGTGCGGCGGTCGCGGTGCCCAGCGTCAAACCGCCGCGGCCCACGTGGTGGCCGGTGGCGGTGCTGGGGCAGGCCGCCATGACGCTGCTGCAGATCTACGGCGGACTGTGGCTGGTCGGGCAGATCGCCGGTGTCCTGGAGCCGAAGCTGCTGCCGCCGGTGCTGCTGATGGTGGCGGGCATCATCGGCGGGCCCCTCGTGGAGTGGGCCTGCTCGATCGCGGCCCGGGGCCCGGCGCGGCGGTACGGGCAGGACGCGGAGCGCAGGCTGCGGCAGGCGGCGGCCGGGTGCGGGCGGGCCCGGGTGCTGGAACCGGTGGCGGCGGAGCTGCTGCGCTACCGGGAGGTGCGGGAACAGTACGCCGCGGTAGCCGCAGGGGGGAGCAGGTTGTCCACAACCCGCCAGTAATCCACAGGCCGGAGCGGGGATCGGCGGCGGGCTCCAGCATGGTTCGTACCTCGTACGGATGGTCCGTACGGGTGGGAACCACGGGGGAGGGCGGCCGGGATGAACGACACCCAGGTGACGCTGGTGGGCTGTGTGGCGACGCAGATCGACTACAAGGAGACGGTGAACGGTCCGTCGGCGCGGTTCCGCTTCGCGGTGACGCCGAGGTACTTCGACCGGCGCAAGGACAGCTGGACCGACGGGACCACCAGCTTCTACACGGTGTGGGCGCGGCGGACGCTCGCCGTGAATCTCGCCGGTTCCGTATCGGTCGGGGAGCCGCTGGTGGTGCACGGGCGGCTGCGCGTCCGGGAGGACCCGCCCGACGCGGAGGGCAAACGGTGGATCTCGGCGGAGATCGACGCGAGCGCCATCGGGCACGACCTGAACCGCGGGACGGCGGCCTTCCGGCGGGTGATGAGGACCGACACTCCGCTGATGGCCACTCAGAAGGCGGCGGTGGTCTGAGTGTTCGAGGCGGTTAGGATTCCCCGGTACTCACGGGCACCTGGGTCTTTGGCCCGAAGGGGAAGACTGTGTCGATTGCCGTTCCCGCATTCTCCGCTCCCGATTCCACTGATTCCACTGATTCCACTCCTGCGCCTGCTTCTCTTGAACCTCGTGCCGCTGAACCTGCCGCCGCGGTACGGGGCTCGGCGCGCCGGCCGCTGGCGGTGGCCCTGCTGGCCGCCGCCCTCGCCGCCGCGCCCGGTGCCCGGGCGGCGGCCGACTCCGACCCGGTGGCGGCCCGGGTGCCGGAGGGCGCGAGCGCCGTGCTGGACGGGCTGAAGACGTACGGACAGGCCGTCCTGCACTCCGGGGACGGATCGGTCCGGCACATCCCGGCCGGGCTCTACGAGATGCGCGTGGACGGCGGCGGGATGCTCCAGACGTACGGGGTCGGCGTGGCGGGCAACGCCCAGCCGCAGGCCCGGTACACCGAGAGCGGCTGGGGCGGCAGCCCGCTCGCCGGGAACCGGGACGCCGGCCGGATCCGCTGGGTCCTGGAGCACTCCTACCCGCAGCTGAACGATCTCGCCGGGCTCGCCAGGGCCGCCGGGGCCGGGGCGCTCACCGCGGAGAGCGCGGCGGCCGGGACCCAGGTGGCGATCTGGCGGCTGGCGGACGGCGTGCGGGTCGAGGCCGCGGACCCGGCGGCGGAGAAGCTGGCCGACTATCTGCAGCGGGAGGCGGGGCAACTGCCGGAGCCGCCGGCCTCGCTGCGGCTGGACCCGGGCGGCGTGTCGGGGGCGGTGGGTACCCGGCTCGGCCCGGTGACCGTGCGGACCGGGGCGCGGAGCGTGTCGGTCGTCCCGGACGCGGCGGCCGTCGCGATGGGGGTGCGGGTGCTGGACGCGGAGGGGCGGCCGCTGGACACCGCGGTCAACGGGAGCCGGCTGTACTTCGAGGTGCCCGCGGGCACTCCCGACGGGACGGCCTCGGTCACCGTGCACGGTGCGACCAAGGTGCCGGTCGGGCGGGTCTTCACCAGCGGGGTGCCGGCACAGGCCCAGATCGTGGCCGGCTCCAGCGAGTCCGCGGCCGCCGCCACGGCCACGGCGCTCTGGCCGCCGGTCCCGGTGGCCCAGGCGGGCGCGACCGCGGGCACGACCGCCGGCTCGGCGCCGGAGGCGCTGGGCGCGCAGTCCGCGGCCCTCTCGACGACCTCCCTGGACGAGGAGCGGCTGGCGACCAGCGGCAGCTCGGCGGCCACCCCGGTCATCGCCTCCCTTGCGGTGGGCCTGGTGGTCCTGGGCGGGCTGGTGGTCCTGCTGCTGCGCAAGCGCCCGCTGGACGAGGAGGACAGGGCGTAGGAGGGCGAGGGGAGTGTCCGGCCCCGCCACGGGCCCGGTCCGGTGGGCCGGGTGCGTCCGGTGGGCCAGGTGCGTCCGGTGGGCCGGGTGGCCGAGGGGTCGATTTCGGATCCGCTTCCCGGGGTAGGCGAAAGAAATGGCTGATCAGGAGCTGACCTGGCCGGGCGTCCTCGCGGGATGGGACCGGCGGCTGTTCGACGCGGTGGCCCGGCGGCACTGGCCCGGGGCCGACCGGGTACTTCCGGCGCTCGGGCGGGCCGCGAACCACGGCGTGCTGTGGAGCGGGGCCGCCGCGGCCCTCGCCGTCTTCGGATCGGCCGGGGCCCGCAAGGCCGCCGTGCGCGGGATCGCCTCGCTGGCGCTGGCCTCCGCGACGATCAACACCGTCGGCAAGTGGTCCGTACGCCGGCCGCGGCCGCTGCTGGAAGGCGTGCCCGCGGTGCGCCAGCTGGCCACCCAGCCGCGGACCACCTCCTTCCCGTCCGGGCACTCGGCATCCGCCTTCGCCTTCACCGCCGGGCTGGCGCTGGAGTCACCGGGCTGGGGGGCCGCGCTGGCCCCGGCGGCCGCGTCCGTCGCGTTCTCCCGGGTCTACACCGGCGTGCACTACCCCTCGGACGTGCTGGCGGGCGCGGCACTGGGCGTGGCCGCGGCGTTCGTCGTACGCCGGCTCGCGCGCGACGTACTGGAGGCCCGGGTCGTACCCGGCGACGAGCGGCCGGCCACCGGGGCGCCCGCGCTGCCCGACGGGGAGGGGCTCACGGTGGTGGTCAACACCGGGTCGGGGACGGCCGCGACCGCCGGGCTCGACCTCCTGAGCGCCCGGTTCCCCGCCGCCGAGGTGATCGAGTGCGAGGGCGCGGAGCTGGCCCACACCCTTGCGGCGGCGGCCTCGCGGGCCACCGTCCTCGGGGTCTGCGGCGGCGACGGCACCGTCAACGCGGCCGCCACCGCCGCACTGCGCGCCGGGGTGCCGCTGGCCGTGTTCCCCGGCGGCACCCTCAACCACTTCGCGATGGACCTCGGCCTCACCGGAGCCGAGGACACCTGCCGCGCCCTGGCCCACGGCCAGGCCGTCCGCATAGGAGTGGGCCGCTTCTCCCCGGGGCCCGGGGGAGAGCCCGGCTACTTCCTGAACAACTTCAGCATCGGCGCCTACCCGGAACTGCTGGGCCACCGGCTGCGCTGGGGCCCGCGCATCGGCGGCGGCCCGGCCGCGCTGCTGGCGGCCTGGCGCGTGCTGCGCGCGCAGCGTCCCGTGCGGCTCCGGCTGGCCGGACGGCCCCGGAGCGTGTGGCTGCTCTTCGCGGGCAACGGCACCTACCACGGCACCGGCCCCGCCCCCCGCCGCCGCGACAGCCTCGGCGAGGGCCTGCTCGACCTCCGGCTCGTCTACGGCGGCGGCCGTCCCGGCCCCCGGCTCCTGGCCGCCGCCCTCGCGGGACCCCTCAGCCGCTCCCCGGTCCACACCGCCACCCGCCTGCGCAGCCTGCGCATCGGGGACATCCCGCCGGGCATCCCGCTCGCCTACGACGGCGAGTACGCCGAGGCCCCGCCCGCCCTCGTCCTCGACGAACTCCCCGACGCCCTCACGGTCTACCGCCCCAGCTGACGGGCTGGGGCCCGCACCATCGTCACCTCATGTTGCTTTTGGGGCCATGGGGGGCCTTGCCGTCGGTGCGGCTCAGCAGGACGAAACCGGCCCTCTCGGCCACGGTGCGGTACCCCCGGACGCCGGCGATGTCGAGGGCGATCCGCTCCTGCCTGACCGACATCGGCCAGCGGTGGTGTGGGGCGACCTTGGTGTCGACCATGATCCATTCGGGATCGGGGCGGCTGTCACCCCATCCGTAGACGCTGACGCTGGTGCGGTCGGCGAGGTGGGGCCCCAGGTTGTTCGACGCCTGGACCGTGGCTCCGTCCGGGATCTCGGCCATCACAGCGCGGGCCACCGCCAGGCGGGGATCGCTCTGCCAGGTCGCCGGCTGGACCAGCTGCCACAACGGGAAGTGCGGCAGCAGCAGCAGGGTGACGGCCGCGCAGCCCGCCAGATAGCGGTACAGGCTGCGACCACTCGTACCCCGCCGGTGCAGGGCGTCGATGAAGGCCGCGAAGACGATCGGCACGATCGGCAGCGCGTAGTGGTAACCGGTGCCCCAGTGGGCCGGGTAATCCGAGGCGAGGCGCCACATCACGGTCGGCACCGCGATCAACAGGAGCGGAGAGCGCAGCGCCAGGAACAGGGTGGGAGCCAGCATCAGGATGAGGGTCGTGACCTTCTCCTGCGGGGTGATGAGACCGAGCGTTGCCTGGTGGAGGACTTCCACCAGGCCGCCCCCCGACCCGCCGTCCGTGGCGCCTCCGGGATTGTGGGAGGCGTAGTAGCCGTCGAACCCGCCCGGGTGGAAGGCGGCCAGCACCGGCACGGTGAGCGCGGTCGCGGCCAGCCCGGCCGCGGCCGTGACGATCCCCAGCCTGCGGCCCCCGCGTCCGCCCCGCCACGCGATGACCAGGCCGATCACGGCCACCGTGAGGCCGAGGTCCTCCTTCACCAGCACGAGCGGCAGCGCCCAGTACGCGGCGGCGCGCAGCCGGCCGCTGCCGAGGGCGGTCAGGGAGAACGCGAGCAGCGGAACGGCGAAGGCCCATTCGTGGAAGTCGTAGGCGACCCCGCTCGCGATGCCCCACGAGACGCCGTAACAGACGCCGATGACCACGGCGGCCGCGGAGCCCAGTGTCCTGCGGGCCCAGAAGGCCAGCGGCAGCACGCTCGCGGCGATCAGTGCGGCCTGCGCGACGAGCAGCAGCTTCACTGACGGCCACAGCCAGTACAGCGGTGCCAGAAGGGCCAGGACGGGAGAGAAGTGGTCGCCCAGGACGGGGAAGTCCGGCCCCTTGACCTCGGAGACGGGCAGGTGCCCCTCCGCGTAGGACCGCACGACCTGGACGAAGATCCCCAGGTCGAAGGAGTGCGAGAGCAGACGCTCGTGGATCCGCAGCGACAAGGCCGTGTAAGCGAAGAACAGCGCCCCCGCCATGGCCCAGATCCACCAGGTGGCCTCGGGGCGGCTCCCCGCGAGCGGCTCCGGAGCTGCCCGTTCCGCGGTACCCGACTGTTGCGGTGGGAGTGTGGCGGCGTTGCCGGTGGGTGCTTGCATGAACCCTCAAGATGCCAGCAACCCCACGGGCCGGGTGCGGTGCCGCCGCCCGTGTGGGCGGTTTCCTTCGAATGGCGGACGCCTGCACGCAGTCCGTGGCCCTGACCACACGCGTTTCCCCCGGGGGGTGGACGTCAGGCAAGATGGGGTGTATCTGCCCACCATCGATCTGCCGGACGGTTTCTCTTGGCTGAGTTCATCTACACCATGCGCAAGACGCGCAAGGCGCACGGCGACAAGGTGATTCTTGATGACGTCACCCTGAACTTCCTGCCCGGCGCGAAGATCGGTGTGGTCGGCCCGAACGGCGCCGGTAAGTCCACCGTTCTGAAGATCATGGCGGGCCTGGAGCAGCCGTCCAACGGCGATGCCTTCCTGTCGCCCGGTTTCACCGTCGGCATCCTCATGCAGGAGCCCAAGCTCGACGAGTCGAAGACCGTCCTGGAGAACGTCCAGGACGGCGCCGCCGACACCATGAAGAAGCTCCACCGCTTCAACGAGGTCGCCGAGCTGATGGCGACCGACTACTCGGACGCGCTCCTCGACGAGATGGGCAAGCTCCAGGAGGACCTGGACCACTCCAACGCCTGGGACCTCGACGCCCAGCTCGAGCAGGCCATGGACGCCCTGGGCTGCCCGCCCGGCGACTGGCCCGTCACCAACCTCTCCGGTGGCGAGAAGCGCCGCGTCGCGCTCTGCAAGCTGCTGATCGAGGCCCCGGACCTGCTCCTCCTCGACGAGCCCACCAACCACCTCGACGCCGAGTCGGTGAACTGGCTCGAGCAGCACCTGTCGCAGTACAAGGGCGCCGTGGTGGCCGTCACCCACGACCGGTACTTCCTCAACAACGTCGCCGAGTGGATCCTCGAGCTCGACCGCGGCCGCGCCCACCCGTACGAGGGCAACTACTCCACCTACCTGGAGAAGAAGGCCACCCGCCTCAAGGTCGAGGGCCGCAAGGACGAGAAGCGTCAGAAGCGCCTCAAGGAAGAGCTGGAGTGGGTCCGCTCCAACGCCAAGGGCCGTCAGACCAAGTCCAAGGCCCGTCTGGCCCGCTACGAGGAGATGGCGGCCGAGGCGGACAAGATGCGGAAGCTGGACTTCGAGGAGATCCAGATCCCGCCGGGCCCGCGTCTGGGCTCGATCGTGGTCGAGGTCAACAACCTCTGCAAGTCCTTCGGCGACAAGGTTCTGGTCGACGACCTGTCCTTCACCCTCCCGCGCAACGGCATCGTGGGCATCATCGGCCCCAACGGCGCCGGCAAGACCACGCTCTTCAAGATGATCCAGGGTCTGGAGCCGGCGGACTCCGGCTCCGTCAAGATCGGCGAGACCGTCAAGATCTCGTACGTCGACCAGTCCCGCGCCAACATCGACCCCAAGAAGAGCCTCTGGGCGGTCGTGTCGGACGAGCTGGACTACATCAATGTGGGCCAGGTCGAGATGCCGTCCCGCGCGTACGTCAGCGCCTTCGGCTTCAAGGGCCCGGACCAGCAGAAGCCGGCCGGCGTCCTGTCCGGTGGTGAGCGCAACCGCCTCAACCTGGCGCTGACGCTCAAGGAGGGCGGCAACCTGCTGCTCCTCGACGAGCCCACCAACGACCTCGACGTCGAGACCCTGTCCTCGCTCGAGAACGCGCTGCTGGAGTTCCCCGGTGCGGCCGTGGTCATCTCCCACGACCGCTGGTTCCTCGACCGGGTCGCCACGCACATCCTGGCGTACGAGGGCGACTCCAAGTGGTACTGGTTCGAGGGCAACTTCGAGTCGTACGAGAAGAACAAGATCGAGCGTCTCGGCCCGGACGCGGCCCGTCCGCACCGTGCCACCTACAAGAAGCTCACCCGAGGCTGAGGTCGCCGTCATGGCCAGACACCACTACCGGTGCCCCCTGCGCTGGGCGGACATGGATGCCTTCGGGCACGTCAACAACGTCGTCTTCCTCCGTTATCTGGAGGAGGCGCGGATCGACTTCATGTTCCGCCTCGCGCCGGGGGAGGGCAGTGATTCCTTCACGGGCGGGTCCGTCGTGGCCCGCCACGAGATCGACTACAAGCTGCCCCTCGTGCACCGCCACGAGCCGGTCCTCATCGAGTCCTGGGTGACCCGGATAGGCGCCGCCTCCCTGACCATCCGCTACGAGGTCAAGGACGAGGCGACCGAGGACGCGCCCGAGACGGTCTACGTGCGCGCCGAGACGGTGGTCGTGCCCTACAACCTCGCCGCGGGGCGGCCCCGCCGCATCACGGCCGAGGAGAGGCGCTTCCTGGAGGAGTACCTCGACGAGCCGGTGTCCGCATCCGCCTCCGCCTCCGCCTCCGCATCGGCTTCCGCTTCCGGCAGCGGCCGGGAAGGACGCCTCGCGGCATGACCGAGCAGCTGCGCTTCGCCGACTCCGGGGAGGCGGCGGACCTCGCCGCCTTCCTGGGCCGGCTGGTGCACTACGACCGCGCCGCCGCGGTCCGCCTCCAGGCGGGCGGCGGCGCGCTCGCCGTCTTCGGGCGGCCGCCGTCCTTCGAGGTCCTGGCCATCCGTACGGTGCGGCTCGCCGCACCCGTCGCGGCGCCGCTGGACCTAACCGTGTCCGCCGGTGAGCTCCTGGAATCCGTGGACGAGGCCGCGGCCGCGGCCACCGTGCCCGGGCCGGTCACCGGACCGCCCTGGACCGGGGTGCTCCCGCCCCGCGGCGGCTGGCGGCAGTTGCCCGGGCTGCCCGGCCCCGAGGCGATGGGGGAAGCCGTGGCGGCCGCCGTCGCCGAGTTCCGGGCCCGCGACGAGGCCCTGCCCGCGCAGCACCGGACCCGGTCCGAGCGCGACCGCATCGGCCGCGAGATCTGGTCCCGCACCCTGGGGGACACCGAACTGCCGCTGCGCGCCGTGCACGCCGCACAGTCCCTGGGCTTCCTGCGTCCGGTCCGGGCGGCCGTTCCCGCGCCCGCGCCCGCCGCTGCCCCCGGTTCCGCCGGCCCCGATCCCGTGGCGCTGCTCGCCGCCGGGAGCTGGCTGCGGCTGCGCACCCCGTACGGTTCCGTCGCCACCCGCCGCCCCGGTGCCACCGGCGGCCTGGGCGCCCTCCAGGTCCGGCCGGTCTGATCGGCTTCCCGCCCCGCCCCTATGGGGGTCTTGCCTCCTAGTGCTG
Source organism: Streptomyces sp. NPDC028910 (assembly GCF_055564955.1). Lineage (NCBI taxonomy): Bacteria > Bacillati > Actinomycetota > Actinomycetes > Kitasatosporales > Streptomycetaceae > Streptomyces > Streptomyces sp. NPDC028910. Next base: position 138,685 of record NZ_JBVHVF010000013.1, read on the forward strand.
TGGCCGGAAAGGTTCACCGGGTCACGGCCCCCGGCACGGCACCTCGCGGCGTTGTCGGACCGCGCAAGTACGTCCAGTACGAGCCGCGATCCTCCGCCTTGCGATGCACCGCACCGGACGCCGCGACCCGGCAAACCTTTCCGGCCACAGCACTAGCCAGCCGTGTTGATCATCGAAGCGGCGGCGTAGGTCAGGTACTTCCACAGCTGCGCCTCCAGCTCCGGCGCCAGGCCCAGCTCGTCCACCGCGACCCGCATGTGCTTCAGCCAGGCGTCGTGGGCCGCCGTGTCCACCTGGAACGGGGCGTGCCGCATCCGCAGGCGCGGGTGCCCGCGGTGCTGGCTGTAGGTGGTCGGACCGCCCCAGTACTGCATCAGGAACAGCGCGAACCGCTCCTCGGCGGGGCCGAGGTCCTCCTCCGGATACATCGGGCGCAGCAGCGGGTCCTGCGCCACTCCCTGGTAGAAGCGCCGGACGAGGCGGCGGAAGGTGTCCTCGCCGCCCACCTGCTCGTAGAAGGTCTGCTCCTGAAGCGTGCCCCGCGGAATCTCATTCACCTGACCATCGTCTCAGACGCCCGGACCCAGGACCGGGGTCCTAGGACCATCCCCCGGACCGTCCTCGCTCGCACGCGGGGGCCGCGCGCAGGACAGTGGAGTCATGGGCGGACACACCCCACGCGCCGAGGCCCGGGACCTGCGCGAGACCGCGCACGCCGCGCAGGTCCGGGAGCTGGTCGCCGCCGGGGTGCTGGACGATCCGCACTGGCGGGCGGCCTTCGCCGCCGTGCCCCGGCACGTGTTCGTGCCCTACTTCTGGACCGGCCGCGGCGCCGGTCACGAACGCCTCTGGGCCGAGGACCCCGACCCCGAACGCCGGGCCCGCTGGCTGCGCGGGGTCTACGTCGACACCCCGCTGGCGACCCGGCTGCGCGACGGCCGGCTGGTCTCCTCCAGCAGCCAGCCCTCCCTCATGGCGAAGATGCTCTCCGCCCTCGACGTGCGCGACGGCGACGACGTCCTGGAGATCGGCGCGGGCACCGGCTACAACGCGGCCCTGCTCTGCCACCGGCTCGGCGAGGAACACGTCACCACCGTGGACCTGGACGAGGAGATCACCGAGTCCGCGCGGGCCCACCTGGCCGAGCTCGGCTACCACCCGACCGTGGTCACCGGGGACGGGGCGCGCGGCTGCCCCGCCCGGGCTCCGTTCGACCGGATCCTGGTGACCTGCACGTTGCCGCTGATCCCGCTCGCCTGGCTCGGCCAGTGCCGGCCGGGGGCGCGGATCCTCGCCCCGCTGTCGACCGGGCTGATCGCGCTCACGGTGCGGGACGCCGAATTCGCCGAGGGCCGCTTCCTGCACACCGCGGCCTACTTCGTCCCGCTGCGCGGGGCCGGCGCGGCGCCGCCGCCCGCCCCGTCCGACCTGCCGTACGGGTTCCCGTACGAGCTGGTGGAGAACGAGCGCTTCCAGTTCATGCACCTGCTGACCGCGGGCGTACTGCACCCCCGCGAGGCCCTGGACCTGTGGCGGCGCGAGGGGCGGCCGTCCCGCGAGCGCTTCGGCGTCACCGTCAGCGCCGAGGGCCAGTGGTCGTGGCTCGACGATCCCCAGGGACCCTACGTATGGCCCCTGGGGGACCTGGGGGAGGGGTGAATCAGCCGCGGCGGATGGTGATCGTGGTCCAGGCACCCACGTGGACCCGGTCGCCGTCCGTGAGCGGGACCGGGACGTAGGGCTGGATCGGCTCCTCGCCGCCGTTGATGGTGGTGCCGTTGGTGGAGTTCTGGTCCACCACCGCCCAGCTGAGGTCGGGCTGCTGGACGAGGACCGCGTGCTGGTGGGAGACGCCCGGGTCCTCCGGGGGCACCGACAGGTCGATGTCGGGGGACTCGCCCGTGGAGGCACGGCGGCGGCCGATGGTGACCTGGCCGCCGGACAGCGGGAGGTGCTGCTCCGGTGAGTAGGCGGGCAGGTTGAGCCCGGCGGCCTCGGGGCCGCTGCGCTGCATCATCGCCATGAAGTACGAGCGGTCGGGGCCGATCGTCGCGGTCCAGGCGCCGCCCTGGGGCGAGAAGGGCTGGTGCTGCGGCGGAGGCTGCTGCTGGTACTGCTGCTGGGGCGGCGGGGCCTGCTGCTGGTACTCCTGCTGGTACTCCCGCTGCTGCGGCGGCGGAGGCTGCTGCTGGTACTGGGGCTGCGGGGGCTGCTGGTAGTCGAGGGACGGCTCGTGCGCGGGCGGCGGCAGCAGCCAGTCGTCCTCGCGCTGGAGCGGCTCGGCCGGCCGGTTGACCCGGGACGGCCGCGAGCCCTGGTACTCGAAGTGGTCCTGGGAGTAGGTCCCGGGAGCGGGCACCGGCGGCGGAGGCGGAGGCGTGGTACCGGCACCCGACCCGGCACCCGACCCGGCACCCGAACCGAGACCTGAGGCCGCACCGGGACCGTGACCGGGACCGGCGGGCGCGCCGGTCGCCTGGTGCCCCGGGCCCGCGCCCGTGCCCGCGCCCGGGCCAGGACCCGGCGCCGACGGCGCGTACGAGGTCGCCGTACGCGTCAGGAAGTTGTACCGGCACTCCTCGCAGAACGGGGTCATGGCCTCGCGCGGGGTCCGGCACTGCGGGCAGAGCTCGGCCTGAGCGGTCGGCTCACCAGTGGTCGGGGGGTAGCCGTAGCCGTAGGAGGGGGCCGGAGGCGGGCCATCCGGTGCAGCCATGCGGTGGCCGCAGACCTCGCACCAGTCGTCGGAGGCGGACTGGTGCCCGTTCGGGCAGGTCGGCATGGCGGCGCTTCCCCCTTCTTCTCCCTGCGTCATCGCGTCAGGTCTTCTCAGGTCTTCTTCACTCGGACGGTCTGCGTCGAACGCGTTTCGAGGGTCATCTCGTCGGCATCGGCGACCTTCGCTTTCAGCCGCACAGTACCCGCCACGGCGTCCACCACATCCACCACCTTCGACAGCAGTCTCGCCGTGTCGGCGTTCCCCGAGGCACTCGCCAGCTGAACGGCGCGCCCGAGCTTTGCCGTTGCGCCGTCGACATCGCCCAGTTTGCGGGCTTCCAGGCCCTGCTGGATAGCCTCTGCCAGCTCCGCCTGCCCGGTGTAGTGGGCGACCTGCGGGTTGATGGCGGTGGACACGGCCAGATCGTTCGTCCACACCGCGCGCACCAGGCCCTGGGCGAGGACGGCCGGGTTCTCACCGGGCTTGCCCGCCGCTCCCGGCACGACGAGCGTGGCGCGAGCGGCGAGCATCTCCTGCCCGACCGCGGCGCCCGGGACGCGGACGCACACGTGGTACTCGCGGGACTCGTCGCCCCATGACCCGGTCGGGTAGTCACCGGCGCGCGGCCCCGCCTCGGTGCGACGGGCGGTCAGGTCCTGGACGCTGGGAGCCACCTGCTTGACGTACTGGATCTCCACGCCGACCGGGGTCCACAGCCGCAGCGCGACGTCCGCGACCTCCTTGCCCATGACGTTCTCCATCATGCGCGTGAAGTCCTCGGTGAGGTGGGCCGGGTCGGCCACGATGTCGGCGGAGCCGAGCAGCGCGCTCGCGATGCCGGTGACCTCCTTGACCTCCCAGTCGGTGCCCACCCCGCGGGCGTCGCAGGTGAAGCGGCCCGCGCAGGAGTCGAGGGTGGCGCGGAGCACCGCCGGCTCCTCGTGCTCGTTGCGGCCGTCGGTGAGCAGGATGCCGTGCCGGATGGTCGCGGAGGACCGGCGCAGCAGGCCGTCGGCGAGGCGCAGCCAGGTTCCGATGGCCGTGCCGCCGCCGGAGCTGAGCCCCCGCAGGGCCTCCTTGGCCTGGGCCCGGGTGGCCGCGTCGGCCACCGCGAGGCGGCCCTGGCCCGGGTAGACCTCCTTGGCCACGTGCGTACCGGCGATCACGGCGAAGGAGGTGCCGTCGCGCAAGGTGTCGACGGCCGCGGCCGTGGCCTCCCGGGCGCCGCGCATCTTCTCCGGCGGGTACTCCATGGACCCCGAGCAGTCGACCATGATCACGACGGCTGCCGTGCCGTCGGCGGCCGTCGCGCGGGTGACGGTGCCGCCGCCGGTGGAGGTGACCGTGACGATGGCGTGGACGTCCCGCCCGCCCTCCGGGAGGAACTCGTTCTGGTACACCTCCACGCTGAACCGCGGGGCGCTCGGCTTGGCGAAATTCGCCATCGGTTGGACTCCTAGGGGGCTCGGGCAGGCGGGTCAGACCTGCGGGCGCGCTTCCGCTTCCGGTTCCGGTCGTGCGGGCGGGCCCGGCTCCGCCGCCGGTCCCGGTTGCTCCTCGGGGAGCGTGGCGAACGGCACGACGGCCACGGTGACGTTGTCGTGGCCGCCGCCGTCGAGGGCGTGGCCGACCAGCACCTGCGCGCTGTGCAGCGGGCGCGTCGCGGCGTCGGCGGGCAGCACCTGGGCCATCTCCCGCGCGGACTCCGCGTAGTTCCACAGTCCGTCGGTGCAGACCACCACCACACCGGGGTGGTCGGGCTTGAAGGTCGCGGTGTGCGGTTCGAGTTCGTACGCGTCGGCCCCCAGCCAGCCGGTGATGGCGTGCGCACGGACGTCCGCGTAGGCCTCGGCCTCGCCCATCAGGCCGGCGGCGACCATCTGGGCGGCCCACGAGTCGTCCTCGGTGAGGCGGCGGGGCAGGGCGGCCCGGTCGTCGGGGACCCAGTACGCGCGGCTGTCGCCCACCCAGCCGATGGTCAGCAGGCCGCCGCTGACGACGGCGCCGACCAGGGTGCAGGCCGGGGCGTTCTGCGCGCCGGGGGTCTCCGGGGCAAGGGCGTTCACCGCGGCGGCGGCGGCCAGGATCGCCTCGTGCATGGCCTCCTGGGGGTGGGCGCCGCGGGGCAGTGCGTCGAGCAGGGCCTCGTTGGCGGCGCCGGCCGCGGCGGCCGACGCCTCGTCGGGGCGGCTCGCGGAGGAGACGCCGTCGCAGACGATGGCCACGGTCGCGGCGGAGCCGTCGGGCAGGGCGGTGGCCGCCACGGCGAACGAGTCCTCGTTGCGGTGGTGGCGCAGCCCCCGGTCGCTGACGGCGGCGACGCTCCCGAGCTCCTCTTCGAGGTGGTCCCGCTCCCGGGGCTGCGCGTGGCCGCAGTGCTCGCAGTACCCGTCGGTGTCGACGTTTCCGGCCCGGCAGGCGACGCAGGTCTTCCCGGCGGCCGCTGCGCCGGGCGGGGCCGCGTTGTCGTACGGGGCTTCGCCCGTGCCCCACGGCGTCCCCTCCGGGGGTGTGCCGGGGCTGTCGCCGGGCCGGTCGTGGCGGGCCTCGGGGACGTCCGCCGAGTCCGCCGTGTCCGCCGAGTCGGGCGGGCCCGAAGGCACGGGCCCGGACGGATCCGGGGCGCCCGGCGCCGGCCCGGATCCGTCCGTGGCACTGCTCCGGGGCCGGCCGCCGTACGCCGGCTCCCGGGCGGACCCGGAGGCGTACGGGCCGTCGCCCGGTCCCCACGGGGTCCCCTGCGGGGGTGTGCCGGCGCCGTACGGGTTCTCGCGGCCCGGGACCGGGTACGAGGCCTCGGCCGGGCCCGGCTCCGGATCGGCCTGCGCCGGGGCGGCCTGCGCCGGGGTGGCCTGCGCCGGATCGGCCTGCGCCGGGGCGGCCGCCCAGTCGGCCGGGTCGCCGACCAGCGTGGGCGCGGCCGCGGCCGCGCTGCCCCAGCCCGGGGCCGGTTCGGCGGCGCCGTAGGAGACCGCGGGAGCCGCGGCTGCGTAGCCGCCGGCGGGGGCGACCGCACCCCGCCCGGCGGCAGCGGGCGGGGCCGGTGGAGCCGGTGGAGCCGGCGGGATCGGGATGGTCGGGTGGTCCGCGGACGCGGCCGGGGGAGGAGCGGTCACGGCGTAGCCGCAGACGCCGCAGAAACGGTCACCCTCCTCCAGGGGTTCCGCGCAGCTGGGGCAGCCCGACAGCCGATGCATCGACATCAATCACACCCACGTCCGGGGACGGAAACGGTTTGCCCGCTCCACCAGTTCGATCCTCTCCTCGCCACGCCGCGCCAGCCGCGCGAGAACGCGGTACGAGCGCTCCAGTCCGAAGCGCAGGCCCCGCTCGTCCAGTTGACTGCCGAGCAGCGAGGTCCGGCCGGGGTCGGAACCCCGGCCACCCGACAGTACCCAGTCCAGGGCCGAGCCCAGAACCTCCGTCGCGAGCAGCTCCTGCCGTTCCGGGTCCAGCCCGAACCGCCGCAGCGCCTCCACCTGGTCCGCTGCGGCCACCAGGTCGGCCAGCAGCGGCTCCTGCGGGGACCGGTCGCGCAGACGTGCGCGTACGGCCGCCACCCGCGCGGCGGTGTAGTGGATGGACGCCTCCGGTACGGATTCCAGCGTGCGCACGGCTCCGTCCCGGTCGCCGGCGGCCAGCTGCACCCGGGCCAGCCCGAAGGCCGCGCTCACGAATCCCGGGTCGGTGATCCACACGAGGCGGTAGTACTCGGCGGCGTTGTCCAGCTGGCCCAGCACCTCGGCGCACAGCCCGAGGGCCAGCTTCGGCGCGGGCTCGCCCGGGAAGGCGTCGTAGATCGCGTCGAAGGACAGGGCCGCTATCTCGTTGTCACCGGTGGCCAGCGAGGCGACGCCCCGGGCCCACACCACCCGCCAGTCGTCCGGATGCCGGGCCTCCAGATCCACCAGTGTGCGGGACGCCTCCGGCAGTTCGCCCAGTTCGAGGCGGGCCCGCAGCTCGCGCAGCCGTAGCTCGGCGGAGTCGGCCGGGGCCGAGCCGAGGGCGGCCAGGAGGTCGCCGGGCGCGGAGGCCAGCAGGCCGGCCAGGAACCCGGCGTTCGGGTCGCCCGAGTCCACGAGCGGCACGGGCAGGGCGAGGGCGATCCCGCGGGTGTCGAGCCGACTTGCGCCCGCAGTGGGTCGGGCCGGGGACACGGGGACCGGCGCGGGCGGGTGCACGGGCGCCGCCGGAGCCTGCCGGGCCGCCGGCACGACTGCCCCCGCCACATGCGTGGCACTGGTCCCGATCCCGGCCACGGCGCCGGAAGCCGCCGCCCCGCCGGCCCGCGTACCGGGAACTCCCGCGTGCGGCGAGGGAGCTCCTGCGGGCATCGGCAGGCCGCCAGGAGGGGGTGGGGTTCCGCCTACGGGCGGCGTCTGTGCCCACGTACCCGGCGCGTTGATGGCCTCCGAGCCGGTCCGGCGGCCGGGGCCGCGTGCACCGAAGAGCCCGCCACCCAGCCGGGAGGTCAACGGCCGGGAGGTGAACGGCCGGGCGGCGAGCGGTCTCAGGCCCAGGTGGGAGACGGCCGTGTCGGCCGTGTCGGTGAAGAGCCGGGTGTCCGGGACGCGCGTCTCGGGGCCGAAGAGGGTCGAGAGCTGCGGCCGGGGCCGGCCCGTCTGGAGCGCGACCACCTCCCGCAGCACGCCCGTCAGCTGGTCCGCCATCTCCTGCGCCGAGGCGAACCGCCGCCCCGGGTCCGGGTCGGTCGCCCGTACGAGCAGCCGGTAGAAGGACTCGTACCGCCTGAACACCTCGATGTGCTCGGGGTCCGGCAGCGAATCCACGAACACGTTGGTGTAGCCCTGGAAGTCGAAGGTGAGGACGGCCAGCGTCCGCGCCACCGTGTAGAGGTCCGAGGCGACGGAGGGGCCGAGCTCCGCCACCTCCGGGGCCTGGTAGCCCACCGTGCCGTAGATGGCCGACTCCTCGTCGTCCATCCGCCGCACCGCGCCCATGTCGATCAGCTTCAGCTGGTCCTGCTGCTGGATCGCGTTGTCGACCTTGAAGTCGCAGTACAGAAGGTTTCTGCTGTGCAGGTGGCCCAGCGCCTCCAGCGCCTCGATGCCGTACGCGCACGCCTGCTCCACCGGCAGCGGATCACGCCGTCCGTCCGGCCGGCGCCGCTCGTTCGCGATCTCCTTCAGCGACTTGCCGCCGACGTACTCCATGACGATGTACCCGTCCAGCGAACCGGTCCGCTGGTCCAGGTGCTCCACGAAGTTGTAGATCCGCACGATGTTGGAGTGCTCGATCTCCGCGAGGAAGCGCCGCTCCGAGATCGCCGCCTCCATCGCGTCCTGGTCCCCGGTGTCCAGCAGGCCCTTGAGCACCACCCACCGGTCCGCGACCGCCCGGTCCACCGCCAGGTACACCCAGCCGAGGCCGCCGTGCGCGAGGCAGCCCGCCACCTCGTACTGGCCGCGGACCACCTCGCCGGCGCGCAGCTTGGGCACGAAGGAGTACGGGTGCCCGCACTTGGTGCAGAACCCTTCCGTCCGGCCCGGCCGGTCCCCCCGGGCCCGGCCCACCGGGGCCCCGCAGTCCGAGCGCGAGCAGAACCGCTTGCGCTCCGGCACCTCCGGGTTCTCCAGGACCGCGGCCGAGGGGTCCGGACGCGGCACCTCGGGTACGTTGACCAGCCCGGCGCCCAGCCGACTGCGCCCCGAGGAAGCCCCCGAGCCCGAACTGCGCACCGACACCGAGCGGGTGGACACGGTCCCCGGCAGCGACCGCGACAGCCGCCCGGACACGGAGCGGCGCGACGACGAAGAACGCGAGGAGCGGGAGGAGCGGGCCGAGGCCGAGGAGCGCGCCGAACCGTGGGAGCCCTGCGAGCCCATCGACCCCCGGGACCCGCCGGATCCCAGGGAGCCCCGAGCCGCGCTGGTCATCCCCGTCGGCGGCGAGACCAGCTCCTCCGCACCCGCCGCCACCGAGCCGATCGGCGCCAGACCGCAGGTGTCGCAGTACAGCTCGCCGCCGCCCATGTCCTCGTACGCCCCCGGGCAGCCGGGGCGAACGCACGCGGTTCCGGTCAGGCTCATGCGTCCTCCTTCCCCGGCCCGTAGGGCCGCTGTTCCTGGTCTTGCGGCTGCGGCTGCGGCTGCGGCTGCCCCGGCTGACCCGGCGCGAGTGACTCCGCCGCCGCCTGCTGGTAGCGCAGGACGGCCTGTTCGGCGGCCCGCAGGTCACAGGGCGCGCTCCACAGCATCCGGCGGGCCGTGTCGTACCGCTCCATCAGCAGCGGGTCCTCCGCCAACCCGTGCCGGGCCACCTTCGCCTTGTACGCGTCGAGGCGCCCGCGCAGTTCGGCCCGGACGGCCAGCGGCGCCGTCACCGCGGTCAACGATTCACGGGCCCGGCGCAATTCCTCCTCGGCCCGCTCCTCCAGCGATTCCAGCAGGGGCGAGAGCCGGTGCCAGCGGGAGTGGCGCCGGTGCTCGGCCGCCGCCGCGAGCTGCTCCTGCAGCACCGTCGGCGGGCCGCTCACCGCGGGCACCTCGGACGCGGCGATCTTCGCCAGCACCTCGCCGCGGGCCGTCCGCGCCTCCGCCAGGGTCCGGTCGGCCCGCGAGAGCACGTCCCGCAGGCTGATCAGCCGCTGCTCGGCGTCCTGCCGCACGGCCAGCACCGCCTCGACCTCCCGGCGTACGTCCTCCAGCGCGAGCGCGGCCCGGTCGTAGCGCCTGGTGTCCGGACGGCCGCCGCCGGGCGCGGCGCTCCCCGTCGCCGGCAGCCAGAACGCCAGCGGGTCCGCGATCACCTGCGCCCGCAGCTCCGTCAGCTCGGCGGTGATCTCCTCCAGGTCGTCGCCCGAGGGGTGCTCGCCCGGGCGCACGCCCACCGAACGGGCCAGCGAGCGGGTGCGGTCCAGCTCGGCGCCGAGGAGGTCGATCCGGGCGGGCAGCGCCGACCACACGGCGTCGGCGGCGACCACCACGTCCAGCGAACGCGCGTACAGGTCGTTCATCCGGGCCACCAGCTCGGCGAGCGAGAGCCGCTCCGCCAGCGCGACGCCCTCCGCCGCGGCCCCGGCGATCAGCACACCGGGCCCGCGCAGCCGCTCGGTCAGCTCGATCAGGTCCTCGCGGTGCGGCCAGCGGCGCCGCTCACGGACCTCGCGGGCGGCGGCCAGGGCCCCGCTGTAGGCGTCGAAGTACGTCCACAGCCGGGTGATGTCCGCGTCGGCCACCGCCCACCGCTCCTTGGTGACCCCGGACAGCGCGGCGCCTTCCAGCAGCCGCCGCCCGGCGTGGTCCTGGAGGGCGAGCAGCGAGGTCTCGACGGCCTCGTGCTCCGCGCCGAGCCGGGCCAGGGCGCGGTCGACCTCGTCCCGGTCCATCACTGCCGAACCCGCCTCCACCGACCGTGCCTCCGCTTCCGCGGCCGCCTCCGCCGCCGCCTCCGTGTCCGCCCGCGGGTCCGGGTTCACGCCCGGGCCCGTACCCGAAACCGTCACCGTCCTCAGCCGTCCCGGTACTTGGGCGCGGGCGGTCCGCTCACGCCGGGGAGCACGGGCTGCAGGTGCTTGAGGTACGCCTTCATCCACGGGCTGTCAGGGCCGCCCGCGCGGTAGTTCTCCAGCACCTTGTTGACCCGGCGGACCAGGTCGGAGGCGTCCTTGTTCATGGCCACCCCGTAGAACTCGCGGGTGAAGGGCGAGCCCACCAGCCGCACCGAGGGGTCCTGCGCGGCCTGGCCGGCCGCGAGGGCGTTGTCCGTGATGATGCCGTCGACCTCGCCCAGTTGCAGCCGGACCAGGCAGTCCAGCTGGTTGGCGACGGTGACCGGTACCGAGCCGTACGACTGGGACTTCAGCGCCGTCTCCGCGGTGGAACCGGCCGCGAAGCAGATCCGCTTGTCCTTCAGCGAGGCGTCGTACCCGGTGATCGGCGAGCCCTTGGGAGCCAGCACCTGCTGCCCGGCCTCGAAGTAGGCCGTCGAGAAGGCGACGTCCTCCAGCCGCTTGCAGTTGATGGTCATGGTCCGCACGACGATGTCGACGCGGCCCTCCTGGAGGGCCGGGACGCGCTGGCTGGTGGGGATGGCCCGGTAGATGACCGCGTTCTCGTCGCCCAGGATGTCCTTGGCGATGGCCTTGACCAGGTCGATGTCGAAGCCGTCGAGGCGGCTGCCCTCGGCGCTCTGGTTGCGGTAGCCCCAGCGGAAGCTGTTCTGGTCCACCCCCGCGACGAGTTTGCCCGCCGCCTTGATCCGCGCGATGGTCGCCCCGTCCACCTCGGACGGGCGCAGGCTGGCCTCGGGGTCCGGACAGGTGTCGGCGAGCACCCAGGGCGCGGCCGGGGCCGCCGCCATCGAGGCGGGCTCGCGGACCACCGGCCGGCCGGTGTCCGGCGTCGCATGGGCCAGCGGCAGCAGCACGAGCGCGGCCGTCACGGCGCAGGCGACGGCCATCGCGCTCACCCCGCCCCAGCCGCGCAGCCGGCCCGCCGCCCGCCGGACCCCGGACACCGCGCCCGCGGTCCCCGAGCGGCCTTCGTGACCCGTGGGGCCTGCATGACGCGTGGGGCCTGCGTGACCCGCGCGGCCTTTCTGACCCGCGGGGCCCGTGTATTCCTCGTGGCCTTCGGCGGCCCGCCTGGCTCGTATCCGCATCGCTCTCACCTGTACTCCGAAAGCCTGCGCCCGATACCGAGCAGAGCCGCCGCCGCACCGACGACCGCCAGGGCCGCCGAACCCGTCACCAGACCGCCCAGCGCGCCGAGCCCGTCCCGGGCCGCCCGGGTGAACTCCCGCTGCTCGTGGGCCACCGCCTGCTCCAGGGAGGCGTCCACCGTGTCGAAGGCGGCCCCGCTGCTCTCCTTGTGCGTCGCGTCCCCGACGACCTGGGGCAGCGCAGCCTCGTAGTCGCCCTTCAAGTCCGCCTCCCGGGCCGCCGTGTGCCGCTGCTTCCACTGCTTCACGCCGTCCACGGCCCGGCTCACGGGCGCCCGGCCGGCCTCGTCGTCGGCCAGCCGCAGCGCGGTCGCCAGCCCGGCGTCCAACTGCTTCATGTTGTTCGTGAAGTCCACGTCGTACTTGTCGGACTTCTTGTCCTCCGCCAGTACGGCGCCCCGCGCGATCAGCGTCAGGTTCTCACCGGCCCGCGCCTGCAGCGAGGCGATCCGCGCGTCGTTGAGCACCTTCATGGACTCCTGCCCGTCCGCCCGGGCCTCACTCAGCGAGGACCGCGCCACCGTGTGTCCCACGGCCAGCCACAGCAGCACCACCACCGACGCGGCCGTCGCGGCCAGCAGCCCGTGGTTGAAGACCCGGTTCGTGTGCCGGTAGTTGCGCCGCTGCGCCCACACCAGGGCGGCGAGCGCGAGCAGGCCGGCCCCGAGCGAGGCCAGCGGCCAGGAGCGGGCGTCGTCGTAGTCCGTGTAGAGCCGGCCGGTCTCCGCCTCGTACAGCCGCTGTGCGGCGGGCAGCAGCTGGGTGGTCATCTGCTCGTTGGCGTAGCGGAGGTAGGCGCCGCCCAGCGGCAGGCCCTGCCGGTTGGTGGCCCGGGCCTGTTCGATCAGGCCGGTGTAGCGCGGCAGCTGCTCGCTCAGCAGGGCGATCTGCTCGCGGGAGTCCTCATTGCCGCCGGTGTTGGCGGCCGCGCTCACCAGCAGCTTGGAGGCGTTGGCGATGTCCTTCTCGTAGCGCTGGCGGACCTCCCGCGGCTCCTGGGCGCCGAGGAGGAACCCGCTGGAGGAGGTGGTGTCGGCGTCCGCGAGGGAGCGGTAGATGCTCGCCGCGTCCGCGCTCAGCGGCTGGCTGCGGCCCACCACGTCGTCGGCGGCGGTGGCCCGGCCGGAGATCTCCCACACGCTCACCGCGCCGAACAGCACGATCAGGGCGGCCAGTGCGGCGCCGATGATCCGCAGCCGGCCCGGCTCGGTGGTCGCCGCCTCGCGCAGCCGGTCCACGCCCTCGGCCCAGGCGGTGCGCCCGGGCGGCCCGTCGGGCGGCACGGCGGCGCCGCCCGGCGGCGCGGGCGCGCGTGTTGTGATGGCCACCGTGACCTCCCCCTCGGTCTGCGTTCCCCCGGATGTGGCCGGGAGCCTGCCCAGCAGTATGGCCGTAGCGACGGTCGACCACAGCACCTGGCGCTCGATCTTGGGCGATCCGCCCCGAGGGGCGCCCCCTTCGCCCCTTCACCGTCAATACGTCCGCTCGGCCGACACGGTTCCAGACCGCGGGCGCCGCGGGGCGGGTTCACCCGAATTGGGCACGGAGTTTGCTGTAGGCGAAGGGCGCCGACCCGAGCGCGTCCAGCCCCAGCAGCCCGGCCCCCAGTACCGGAGGAGCCTCGACCACCGTCACTCGGGCGCGCGGGGCCCGTGCGGCGAGGCCCTCGGAGATGCGGTCGTTCAGCTGCGGATGCCGGGCGGCCAGCACACTGCCGCCGAGCACCACGGGAACGTCCTGGTCCAGCAGGTTCAGGCGGCCCAGCGCCACCGCCGCCATGGACACGACCTCGTCCGCCTGCCGGTGCACCAGCGACAGCGCCACCGGGTCCCCGGCGGCCGCCACCGCGAACAGCAGCGGGGTCAGCTCGTGCCGCCGCTCGCCCGGGATGCGGCCGAGGTGCAGCGCCTCGACCAGCGCGTACATCGAGTCGAGGCCGAAGTGCGCGGGCAGCGCCCGGGCCAGCTCCGTCGCCCCGCCCCGCCCGTCCTCGGCGCGGGCCGCGCACCACATGGCCTCCTCGGCCAGGGCGCCCCCGCCGCCCCAGTCGCCCGAGATCCGGCCGACCGCGGGGAAGCGCGCCGTCCGTCCGTCCGGGGCCATCCCCACGCAGTTGATGCCGGCCCCGCACACCACGGCGACCCCGCACCGCTCGGCGCCCGGGGGCAGCCCGGCGCGCAGCAGCGCGAAGGTGTCGTTGTGCACCGCCGTCACGCGGCCCCAGTTCCGGCTCCGGATCTCGCGTGCCAGCTTCCACTCCTCCTGCGGGAAATCGGCGTTGGCCAGACAGGCCGACACGTGCTCGACGCAGGGCCCGGACCCCTTCACGTCCATCCCGACGGAGGCCATCGCCCCGGCCACCACGTCGACGGCCGCCGCCACCCCCGTGCGGAACGGCTGGAAGCCCCCGGCCTGTCCCGTGACCAGCACCGAGCCGTCCGGGTCGAGGAGCGCCACGTCCGTCTTGCTGTTGCCCGCGTCGATGGCCAGTACGGCGGCGAGGGTCACGCCCATGCCAGGTGCTCCTTGTTGTGCGCGAGGAGCCGGTCGGTCAGTCCCTCGGCCAGGTCGAACTGGCCGACCAGCGGGTGCGCCAGCAGCGCCTTGAAGACCCGTTCGCGGCCGCCCCGCAGCGCCGCGTCCAGAGCGAGGTCCTCGTACGCCGTCACGTGCGCGATCAGCCCGGCGAACAGGGGGTCCAGCCGAGGCGCCGCCAGTGGCAGCGGGCCGGAGCCGCTCACGCGCGCCTGCGCCTCGATCACCGCGTCGTCCGGCAGGAAGGGCAGGGTGCCGTTGTTGTACGTGTTGACCACCTGCACGGCCGGGCCGCCGTCGCCCAGCAGCGAGGCCGCCAGGTCCACGGCCGCCTCCGAGTAGAAGGCGCCGCCCCGCTGGGCCAGCAGCGCCGGCTTCTCGTCCAGCGCGGGGTCCCCGTACAGGGCGAGCAGTTCGCGCTCCATCGCGGCGACCTCGGCGGCCCGCGGGGGCTTGGTCCCCCGTTCCCGTACGACCTCGTCGTGGGCGTAGAAGTAGCGCAGGTAGTACGACGGCACGACGCCGAGCCGGTCCAGCACCGCCCGCTCAAGGTGGAGGTCCGCGGCGACGGCCTCCCCGTGCGCGGCGAGCAGCCGCGGGAGCAGGTCCTCGCCGTCCGGGCCGCCGCGGCGCACGCCCAGCTCCCACGTGAGGTGGTTGAGGCCCACGTGGTCCAGGTGGATGTCGGCCGGCGCCAGGTCCAGCAGGGCCGCGAACTTCCGCTGGAAGCCGATGGCGACGTTGCACAGCCCGACCGCCTTGTGCCCGGCCTGGAGGAGGGCCCGGGTGACGATCCCGACCGGGTTCGTGAAGTCGATGATCCACGCGTCCGGGCTGGCCCGCCGGACCCGCTCGGCGATGTCGAGGACCACCGGGACGGTGCGCAGCGCCTTGGCGAGCCCGCCCGCGCCCGTGGTCTCCTGCCCGACGCAGCCGCACTCCAGCGGCCAGGTCTCGTCCCGCAGCCGGGCGGCCTGCCCGCCGATGCGCAGCTGGAGCAGGACCGCGTCGGCCCCGGCGACGCCCGCGTCGAGGTCGGAGGTGGTGGTGATCAGGCCCGGGTGCCCCTGCCGGGCGAAGATCCGCCGGGCCAGGGCGCCGATCAGCTCCAGCCGTTCGGTGGCCGGGTCGATCAGCACGAGCTCGCTCACGGGCAGGGTGTCGCGCAGCCGTGCGAAGCCGTCGATCAGTTCGGGGGTGTAGGTGGAACCGCCGCCCACCACTGCGAGTTTCAACGTCGTCAGCCTTTCACGCCGGTCAGGGTGACTCCCTCGACGAACGCCTTCTGGGCGAAGAAGAAGAGGACGATCACCGGTGCCATGACCAGCACGGTCGCGGCCATGGTCAGGTTCCAGTTGGTGTGGTGCGCCCCCTTGAAGGACTCCAGTCCGTAACTGAGGGTCCAGGCGGCCGGGTTGTCGGAGGCGTAGATCTGCGGGCCGAAGTAGTCGTTCCAGGCGGAGAAGAACTGGAACAGCGCGACGGCGGCGATCCCGGGCCTGGCCATCGGCAGGACGACGCGCAGCAGGGTGCGCACCTCGCCGCAGCCGTCGACGCGGGCCGCGTCCAGGTACTCGTCGGGGATGGTCAGCAGGAACTGGCGGAGCAGGAAGATGGAGAAGGCGTCGCCGAAGGCCATGGGAACGATCAGCGGCCACAGGGTGCCCGACAGGTCGAGCTGCTTGGCCCAGAAGAGGTACATCGGGATGACCACCACCTGCGGCGGCAGCATCATCATGGCGATCACGAGCAGCAGCGAGAGCCGCCGCCCGCGGAAGCGGAACTTGGCGAGCGCGTACGCGACGGGCACGGAGGAGACCACGGTCAACAGGGTGCCGAGTCCCGCGTACAAGAGCGTGTTGCGCCACCAGGTCAGGAAGCCCGGGGTGTGCCACACCGCGGCGTAGTTGCCCCACTCCCAGGTGTCGGGCCACAGGTCGCGGGTCAGCGCCTGCCGGTCGCCCATCAGGGAGGTGAGGAGGAGGAAGACGAAGGGGAGGACGAAGAAGAGGGCGGCGGCCACCCCGAGCGAGTGCACCCCGATCCAGTGCAGGACGGCCCTGCGGCCGCGCGTACTCATCGACCGGCTCCGATCAGTCCATCACGGCGGCGCATCAGGAGCGCGGTGAAGGCCATGGAAAGGGCGAACAGGACGAGCGCGACGACACAGGCGGCGCCGTAGTCGAAGCGCTGGAAACCGAGGTTGTAGACGAGCTGCGGCAGGGTCAGGGTGGACCTGTCCGGGTAGCCCGGCTCGAACTGCTGGCCCGAGCCGCCGATCACCCCGGCCGCGACCTTCCCCGCCACCAGCGGCTGGGCGTAGTACTGCATCGCCTGGATGACCCCGGTGACCACCGCGAACATGATGACGGGCGAGATGTTGGGCAGGGTGATGTGGCGCAGCCGCGCCCAGGCCCCGGCGCCGTCCAGCTCGGCGGCCTCGTACTGCTCCTTCGGTACGTCGAGCAGCGCGGCCATGAAGATGACCATCAGGTCGCCCACCCCCCACAGCGCGAGGGCGGTCAGCGCGGGCTTGGACCAGTCGGCGTCGGTGAACCAGCCGGGGGTGGGCAGCCCCGCCGAGTCCAGCAGGGTGTTGACGGGTCCGGTGCCGGGGTTGAGCAGGAAGACGAAGGCCAGGGTCGCGGCCACCGGCGGAGCCAGGTAGGGCAGGTAGAACAGGGTCCGGAAGATCCCGGTCCCCGTCTTGATCTTCGTGACGAGCAGCCCGACGCCGAGGCCGAAGACGACCCGGCAGCTCACCATCACCACGACCAGCCACAGGGTGTTGCGCATCGCCGGCCAGAACAGCGGATAGTCCGTGAAGACGTAGCTCCAGTTGTCCGCGCCGTTGAAGGCGGGCGGGCGGAAGCCGTCGTACTGCGTGAAGGAGAAGTACAGGGTGGACAGCAGGGGGTAGGCGAAGAAGACCGAGAATCCGATCAGCCAGGGGGACATGAAGGCCGCGGTGCGCAGGGCGGAGCGCCGGCGTTTCGAGCGCGGGACGCGCGCGGAGGTCATCGGGCTACTTCGCCTTCGCGATGTCCGTGTCGATCTGCTGGTCGGTCTTGGCGAGACCGGCCGGGAGGTCGGTGACGTCGCCCTTCTCGACCGCGTACGCGAAGTCCTGGAAGGTCAGCTGGTAGGTGCCCCCGTCCGCCTGGGCCGGGGTGGTGCTGGACCTGGGGTGCCGGGCGATGTCGAGGAAGGTCCTGAACTCCGGGGTCACCTGGAGGTCCGGGGACTCCAGGGCGGCCAGCGTCGACGGCACGTTGTGGATGGCATTGGCGAAGGCCACCACCGCTGCGGTGTCCGTCGTCATGTACTTGACCAGCTCCCAGGCCGCGTTCTGCTTCTTGCTGCCCGCGGCGATGCCCATGATCGTGCCGGAGAGGTAGCCCTTGCCGTAGTCGGCGGCCTGCTCGTCCGGGACGGGCAGCGGCGCCGTGCCGATCTCGAAGGTGACGCCGGCCTCCTTGGCCATCGGGGCCCGCCACTCGCCGTCGATCTGCATGGCCACCTTGCCGGTGTGGAAGGGGTGCTCGGCGCTCCACTCGTCACCGAAGGTGGTGCGGAACCTCTCCAGCTTCTCGTAGCCGCCGAGCTTGGCCACCAGGTCCTTCTGCGCGGTCAGCATCTTCGCGAAGGCCGGGTCCCCGGCCAGGTTGGACGTGCCGTCCGCGCCGAAGTAGGTGGGGCTCCACTGCGCGGCGAGCCGCATGGGGGTGGTCTCGTAGCCGTGGAAGGTGGGCATCAGGCCGACCTGTTCGTACGAGTCGCCCTTGGGTTTGGTCAGCTTCTGCGCGACCTCGGTGAACTGGCTCCATGTCCTCGGGGGTTCGGTGATGCCGGCGGCCGCGAAGGCGGTCTTGTTGTAGACGAGGCCGTACGCGTCGTGCAGCAGCGGCAGCGTGCACTGGTTCCCCTGGTACTGGGTGTACTCCAGCAGGGTCTTGGGGAAGACCTTCGTCTTGTCGATCCCGGACTTCTGGAGGAAGGGGTTCAGATCGGCGAAGGCGCGGGAGTTGCAGAACTTGCCCACGCTGTCGGTGGTGAAGGAGGAGACCACGTCGGGGGCCTTGTCCCCGCCCGCGCGCAGCGCCTGGTTGATCTTGTCGTCGGTCATGTTGCCCGTGACCTTGACCTTGATGTTCGGGTGCGCCTTCGTGAACCGGGCGATGTTGTCCTCGATCGCCTTGGTCTCGCTCGGCGCGGACCAGCCGTGCCAGAAGGTGAGGGTGACGTCCGCCTTCGGATCGTCGGCGGCGGTGTCCGCGCTCTGGCCCGTACAGGCCGTGGCGAGTGCGGATATCGCCGCGAGGAGGGCGATTGCGGTGGTCAGGCGTCCGGTTCTGGGCATGGCGGGGCTCGCTCTCTACGGGAGGAACTGCCGGTGGGGGCCAGGGGGGTGCGGGGCCGTGGGGGTGCGGGGCCAGTGGGGGGTGCGGGGTGCTTCGGACGTAGGGCGGCGGTGGTTCGGCGGGTGGTTCAGCGGGAGGTGTCGAACACTTCTTCCCGGGTGGCGGCCAGCGCGCTCTCCAGCGCGCCGTGCAGGACCGGCCGTTCCCGTACCTCGCCGGGAACCAGCCGGGGCCTGGAGGGGGCCAGTTCGGCGAGCTCGGCCTCCAGCAGCGCGCGCAGCGGCTCGCCGCCCGCGCTGATCGCGGCCCCGGACAGGACCACGATCTCCGGGTCGAGTACGGCGACCAGCGAGGCCAGACCGGTGGCGAGCGCGGTGGCGTACGACTGGAGGAAGCGCAGGTGCGCGCCCTCGGGCGCGGCGGCGGCCTGCCCGAGCAGCGCGACGGCGGCGGAGACCTCCGGGCCGTGCGGGCCGTGCGGGGCGTCGGGGGCGGGACCGGGCCCGGCCTCGACGCCCAGTTCCGCGGCGAGCCCCGGCAGTCCCTCCACACCGGCGAGCTCCTGGTAGCCGCCCGAGTTGGCCCGCGTGACCTGCCGGACCAGGGGGCGGCCCGGCACCGGCAGGAAGCCCACCTCGCCCGCGCCGCCGGTCCAGCCGCGGTGCAGCCGGCCGCCGAGCACGAGCGCGGCGCCGAGGCCCTCCTCGTTCCAGAGCAGGACGAAGTCCTCGTGGCCCCGGGCCGCGCCGAGGCGCTGCTCGGCGACGGCGGCGAGATTGACGTCGTTCTCGTACTCGACGGGCATCGGCAGGGCCGCCGCCAGGTCCTCCAGCAGGGTGGGGGAGTGCCAGCCGGGGAGGTGGCTGGCGTAGCGCAGCCGACCGGTCTGCGGGTCGAAGGCACCCGGGGTGGCGATGACCACCCGGTGCAGGTCCGAGCGGTGCAGCCCGGCGGCCTTGACGGCCCCGCCGAGGGCCTCGGTCACCTGGTCGACGGCCTGCGCGCCCTCGGTGTACGGGACCTCGTGGGAGGCGACCACCGTGCCGGTGAGATCGGCGACGGCCGCCAGGACGCGTCCCGGCGTGACGTCGAGGCCGCCGACGTACGCGGCCCGCGGATTGATCGCGTACAGCTGGGCGCTGGGGCCGGGGCGGCCGCAGTCGGTGCCGGTGGCCACGACGAGTCCGGCGGCTTCCAGGCGCGCCAGCAGCTGGGAGGCGGTGGGCTTGGACAGTCCGGTCAGGTGCCCGATGCGGGTCCGGGACAGCGGGCCGTGCGTCAGCAGGAGTTCGAGTGCGGCCCGGTCGTTCATGGCGCGCAACAGGCTGGGCGTTCCGGGCGTGGCGGCGGGCATGGAGCGGTCTCTCCCTCACCGAGGTGAACTGTTAAGTAAGTTTCCTATCATCGTTCGGGCCCTGTCAATGCCGCTGCCCCGCGGGCCGTGTCCTTCACGGCACTAGCTGCGGGGCAGTGGGGGGCGTGTGCGGTTACTTGGTGATCCGCGGGCCGGACGGCGGCGGGATGGGGGCGGTGGCCAGCGACTGCGGGGACACCGGGTTCGCCAGGGCGGACGGCGCGGCGACGGCGGACGACGGGTCCGCCGCGTCCTCTTCCTCGTCCGCGCCCGGCGCACCGCCGATGATCCGGATGCCCGCGGCGTCGAAGGCCTCCTTGATCCGCCAGCGCAGTTCCCGCTCCACCGCGAACTGCTGGCCCGGCATCGTCTTCGCGGACACCTTCACCGTCATCGAGGCGAGCAGGACCTCGTCCAGGCCCAGCACCTCCACCGGACCCCACAGGCGCTCGTCCCACGGGGTCTCCTTCGCCATGGTGTCGGCGACCCCGCGGACCACCTCGCGGATCCGGGACAGGTTCTCCGAGGGCTTGACCTGGACGTCCACGCCGGCGGTGGCCCAGCCCTGGCTCAGGTTGCCGATCCGCTTGATCTCGCCGTTGCGCACGTACCAGATCTCGCCGTTGTCCCCGCGGAGCTTGGTCACCCGCAGCCCGACCTCTATGACCTCGCCCGAGGCCACGCCCGCGTCGATCTTGTCGCCGACGCCGTACTGGTCCTCCATGATCATGAAGACGCCGGACAGGAAGTCCGTCACCAGGTTGCGGGCGCCGAAACCGATGGCCACACCGGCCACACCGGCGCTCGCCAGCAGCGGGGCCAGATCGATCTTCAGCGCGGCCAGCACCATCAGCGCGGCCGTGCCGAGGATCACGAAAGAAGCCACCGAACGGAGGACCGAGCCGATCGCCTCCGAACGCTGGCGCCGCCGCTCGGCATTGACCAGCAGCCCGCCGAGCGCGGTGCCCTCGACCGCCTCGGCGCTGGTGTTCATCCGGTTTATCAGCTTGGTCAGCGCCTTGCGGACCACCGAGCGCATGGCCGCCGCGATCACGACGATCAACAGGATCCGCAGACCGATGCTCAGCCAGGTGGCCCAGTTCTGCTCGATGAAGCTCGCGGCCTCGGTGACGCTCGTCTGCGCCTCCTTGACCGAAGCGGGCGCGTCCGGAACGTCGGCTGCCAACGGCAGCAGAGCGGCGGGCCAGGGCACGACGGGTACCTCCAGGTAGAGCGGTCTGCCCGCCGGGGTGCCCCCGGACGGAGTCCGGGGTCGGATATGCGGACAGACCAACCACACTAACGGGGCAATCCCTTCACCTTGGTGCCGTGTTCGAGGGAGAGACCAGACTCACCTGGGGATGACTGACTGTGGTTGAAAACACCTCGGACCCGTTACGGGCTCTTGGTGGCGCTTCGACCAGTCGTAAGGAGAGACTGGAGAGCAGATCGTCCCGGCGCGAGCCACGCGCCGCCGACGTACAAGGAGGCAGTCCGTGCCGCACGTCCTGGTCCTCAACGCGTCGTACGAGCCCCTCGGCGTCGTACCGCTCCGCCGCGCGCTCGTCCTCGTCCTGGAGAACAAAGCGGTCTCCCTGGAGGAATCCGGCGCCTATCTGCACAGCGCGACGAGAGCCGTCCCCGCGCCCAGCGTGGTCCGGCTCAAGCGTTTCGTGCGGGTCCCCTACCGGGGGCCCGTTCCGCTCACCCGGCGCGCCCTGTTCGCGCGGGACGGTGGTCGCTGCATGTACTGCGGCGCCGTCGCCACCAGCGTCGACCACGTCATCCCGCGCAGCCGGGGGGGCCAGCACGCCTGGGACAACGTGGTCGCGGCGTGCCGTCGCTGCAACCACGTCAAGGCCGACCGGCACCTGCTGGAGCTCGGCTGGCGCCTGCGTCACCAGCCGGCGCCGCCGTCGGGTCTGGCGTGGCGCATCATCGGTACGGGGCACCGGGATCCGCGGTGGATGCCGTACCTCCAGCCGTACGGGGCCGAGGATGCGCTGGAGCGGATCGGGGTCGCGGCGTCCTGACCCCGCGGGTCCGTCGCCGGGGCTCCGCCCCGCACCCCACCGGGTCGCGCCCGTTGGCCAGTCTGCGGCCCGGCTGCTGGGGCGCTGCCCCAGACCCCGCGCCTCAAACGCCGGCGGGGCTGGGAGAGCGGAGCCCCGGCGACGGACCCGCCGGGTTGCGCCCGTTGGCCAGGTCTGCGGCCCGGCTGCTGGGGCGCTGCCCCAGACCCCGCGCCTCAAACGCCGGCGAGGCTGGATGGTGCGGCGGGGCTGGATGGTGGCGGCGGGGCTGGAAGGTCGGGGCGCTGCCCCGGACCCCGCGCCTCAAACGCCGGCGGGGCTGGGAGTGCGGGGCCGCGGCCGGGCGGTTGCGTGGGGTTACGGGCCCGTTACCGCGTACGCCTCCGCCGACCAGAGGGAGCAGCCGAAGCGTGTGGCGCGGCGATCGCACGTCACGCGGAGGAAGCGGGTGTCCGGGGCGTCCAGGCGGTGGGAGGCGCGGCCGCCCGCCGAGGCCGACACCGTGACGGCCGGCCGCCAGGTCACCCCGTCCGCCGAGGTCTCCACCCGGTACGCCGACGGGTACGCCTCCTGCCAGTGGAGCTCCAGCCGGCCGACCCGCGCCGGGGCGGGCAGCTGCGCCTGCCACCAGGCGCCGTCCACCGGTGGTGAGGACCAGCGGGTGGTCGCGGAGCCGTCCACGGCCGCCGAGGCCGGGAAGTCGGGCGTCTCGTCCGCCGAGGAGGCGGCTCGCGCGGTGCGCAGCAGATCCGGGCCGCCGGTCCGGACCACCGCACGCACCGTCAGGGTGCGGGACTCCCCGTCGAAGGCCACCGGGACCTGGTAACTGCCCGGCGGGGTCGTCGCGGCGACGGCGACCTCCAGCGGGATCGACACGTGGCCGCCGCGCGGGGCCACCGCGGCCGCCGGGAGGCGGACCTCGATGCCCGCCGGCGGCCGCGCCGACAGCGGCCCGCGGACCTCGCCGGGGCCCAGCGCGGACAGCTGCGCCGTGACCCGCTGCGGGGCGCCGCCGATCTCGGCATCGGCCGCGGCCCCGTCCGCCAGTTCGAAACGGGCCCGCGGGCCGTCCCCGAACCACGGCACGACCCGGTGCACCGCGGGCGCGGCCCCGGCCCCCGCCCAGGACAGCCGCACCGCGTCCGCCCGCAGCCCCGCCGTGTCCACCTGGGTCCAGCCCGAAGCCGCGGCGTCGGCGACCTTGCGCCAGCCCTCGCCCGGTACGTGCGCCTCCACCGCCGCGCCCCGCGCGCCCGCCGGGAGCGGGTCCGTCATCACCGTCACCGCCGACACCGGGCGGGCGGCGTCCAGCCGTACCGTCCAGGCCTCCGGCTCCTTCGTCACCGTCCCCGTCGTGCGCGCGACGCCGGTCCAGGCGTCCGCCTCCGCCGCCGCCTTCGCGAGGAAGGGGTCCAGGACGGCCTTGTCCACCCGGGCCGGTCCCGGCTCCGCCAGCGCCTCGCGGGCTTCGGCCAGGGCCCGGGAGGCCTGCCAGGCGGCCGCCCCGTCCCCGCGGGCCTGGGCCTGGAGGACGTCGACGGCCAGTTCGCCCGCCGTCCCGTAGCGCGACAGCCGCTCCAGCCAGGGCCCCGCCTCGCCCGACAGGGCCGGCAGCCGCGCGGGGGCCTCGCGCAGGACGGTGAACGCCTTGCGCAGCTCGGCCCCGGCCGCCGGATCGCCCGCGGCCCGGGCCTTCCAGAACTGCTCGACCAGCGGCCTCAGATACGCCGACTCCTCCTGCTTCAGTCCCGAGGAGGCGGTGTTCCCGGCCAGCGCCGCCATCGCCTCCCGCGCCCGCGCGTCGCCGCCCGCCAGCTCGCGCACCGCCGCCGCCCAGGACTCCCCGGCCCGGTAACCGCGTGGATTCCACGCGAAGTCCGCCGCCGTGAAGAGCGGGATCCGGGACAGGGTGCCCTGCGGCATCGCGTTGGCCAGCAGCGCCGCCGAGCCGCCCGCCACCGCAGGTTCGCGGCCCGCGTACGGGCCGAGGAAGATCCGGCCCGGATCCCAGTCGTTCACCGGGTAGTTGTCCATGGTGATCAGCGGGTGGCCCAGCGCGGAGCGCGCCCCGGCCAGCTCCTTCCCCGTGATCGTGCGCGGCACCACGCCCACACCCGTCCAGGCCACCTCCACCCGCGCGTCCAACGCGTCCGCCAGGGCCGTCCGGTAGGCGGTGGCGCCCTCCTGGTAGTACTCCGTCGGCAGCAGCGACAGCGCCGCCGCCTCCGGACGCCGGGCGGCCAGGTGCGCCGCCAGCTCGCCCGCGACCTCGGCGTGCGCCCGCGCGGCCGCCGCCGGGCCCTTCCCGTACCGCTGCCGGTCGGCGCGGCAGCCCCACTCGGTGTAGCTGACGTCCTGGAACTGCACCTGGAAGGCGCGGAAGCCGAGCTCCCACATCGCGTCGAGCTTGCGCGCGAGCGCCGCCCGGTCGGCCGCCGACGACAGGCACATCGACTGCCCGGGGGTGACCGCCCAGCCCAGTACGACCCGGTTGGCGCGGGCCCGTTCGGCCAGCGCGCGGAACTCCTCCTGCTGCTCCCGCGGGTAGTCCTGGCGCCAGCCCGTCGTCCGGAACGGGTCGTCGCCGGGCGCGAGCAGCAGCCGGTTCTGCTTGGTGCGGCCCATGAAGTCCACCTGGGCGAGGCGCTGTTCACGGGTCCACGGCTGCCCGTAGAAGCCCTCGGTGATCCCGCGCACCGGCGCGGCCGGCCAGTCCCGCACCAGTACCCCGGGCACCTTGCCGCCGCCCGCCGCGAGCAGCTGACGCAGCGTCTGCGCCGCGTGGAACAGTCCGTCCCGCCCCACGCCGGCCAGTGCGACCGTGTCCCGGCCGCCGGGCCGCCCCACGGCCAGCCGGTAGCCCCCCTCCGGCAGGTCCCCCGCCGCGGCGGCGCCCAGCGCCCGCAGCGCCTCCTGCGCGCCCTCGTCCTGGAGCCGTACGACGGTGCCCCGCTCGGGCAGCGGCGCCCCGGGGGCAGGCTCGTGGAGGGTCCGTACGCCCGCCCCGCGCAGGGCGTCCCGCACCACCTGGACCGCGTACGGATCGGCGTCGGCCGGCGCCACCAGCACGGCCTGCGCGCCCAGCGGCACCTCGCGCGCCGGATCGGCAGCCATCGACTGCGGGCGGGGCCACACGGCGGGCCCCTCGGCGGCCGTGCGGGGGGTGTCGGCGCCGGGGTCGAGCACGGGCCCCGGGGCGCCCTCGGGGGCCGGCTCCCGCGCCGGTCCGGCGGGTGCGGAGGGGGCCGCCAGGGCGCCGGGCGGCGCGGCGGCCACGGCACCGCCGAGCAGCGACCCGATCACGGCGACGGCGGCTGCCGTCGCCCGCTTCTTGCCCCTGAGCTGCACAGAGCCTCCTCGTCCCGAGACGTCCCCCACTCGTACGAATGAGCCCGAGCCCACCACCCGTGCGGCTGGAGTGTCAATGCGGGTGGGTGATCTGGCCCGGAAATGCCAGGAATGCGGTCCCTCCGAGTGGGTAGGGCTGCGGTGTTCCCCGGCGGCGTCCCACCCTTTTGCACCACTCTTGTGCCCCACTCGTGTGACCACGTCGTGTGCACCACGTCGTGTGCACCGCCCGTCTGACTCACCCTCATGCCCTCATGCCCGCACGCAGAAGGAGCGCCCGTAGATGGACGACCTGGCCAGGCTCGCCGCCCTGCACGGCATCGCCACCGCCTACCAGCCCGCCGCGGACGTGACCGTCCAGGTGCCGGAGACCACCGTGAAGACCGTCCTCGGGCTGCTCGGAGTGCTCACCGACACCCCCGAGGACATCCGGGCGCAGGCCGACGGCGCCGAGCGGGAGGAGGCCGGGCGACTGCTGCCGCGGACCCTGGTGCACTGGCAGGGGGACCACGCCCCGCCCGCGCCGCCGCCCGTCCTGTCCGCGCTGCCGCCCGGGACCCGGGTCCGGGTGGCGCTGGAGGACACCGGGGAGCACGTGCCGTGGGCCCCCGTACTGCCCCTCGGGGTCCACCGGGTGAGCGCCGAGGCGCCCGACGGGCGGACCGCCGAGGCGACCCTCGTCGTGGCCCCGCAGCGGGCCCCCGCCGCGCCCGAGCGGGCCCACGGGCTGCTCGTCCAGCTCTACTCCCTGCTCTCCGAGCGCTCCTGGGGCATGGGCGACCTCGGCGACCTCGCGGAACTCGCCCGCTGGGCCGGCCGGACCCACGGCGCCGGCTTCATCCAGGTCAACCCGCTGCACGCGGCCGTGCCCGGCACGCCGACCGACCCCTCCCCGTACCGGCCGTCCTCGCGCCGCTTCCCGGACCCGGTGCACCTGCGGATCGAGGACGTCCCGGAGTACGCCGACTGCGCCGACCGCGAGGCCCTCGCCGAACTGGCCGCCCAGGGCGCGGAGCTGCGCCGCGAGGTGCTGGAGAAGGGCGCGCTGATCGACCGGGACGCCGTCTGGGCCCTCAAGCGGGCCGCCCTGGAACTGCTCCACGCCGTCCCGCGCACGCCCGAACGCGAGTCCGCCTACGAGCGGTTCCGCGTGGAGCAGGGCCCGCCGCTGGACAAGCACGCCGCCTGGTGCGCGGCCGCGGCCGGGGAGGACCCCGGGGAGCG
This sequence comes from Streptomyces sp. NPDC028910, assembly GCF_055564955.1. Lineage (NCBI taxonomy): Bacteria > Bacillati > Actinomycetota > Actinomycetes > Kitasatosporales > Streptomycetaceae > Streptomyces > Streptomyces sp. NPDC028910. The sequence goes on from NZ_JBVHVF010000013.1 coordinate 164,941, forward strand.
GACCGACTTCCACCGCTGGCTGGTGTGGCTGACGGACACCCAGCTTGCGGCCGCCCAGCGGGCCGCCCGGGAGGCCGGTATGGCCGTGGGCATCGTGCACGACCTCGCCGTCGGGGTGCACCCCGACGGCTCGGACGCGCGGACCACCTCCTTCCACGCCCGGCACATCTCGGTCGGGGCCCCGCCGGACGCCTTCAACGCGCGCGGCCAGGACTGGGGGCTGCCGCCGTGGCGCCCGGACGTCCTGGCCGCCAGCGGCTACGCCCCCTTCCGGGCCCTGCTGCGCGGGGTGTTCCGGTACGCCGGCGCGCTGCGGATCGACCACGTGATGGGCCTGTTCCGGCTCTGGTGGATCCCGGAGGGGGCGCCGCCCGCCGAGGGCACCTACGTCCGTTACGACGGCGAGGCCATGCTGGCGATCCTGGTCCTGGAGGCCCACCGGGCCGGCGCCCTGGTCATCGGCGAGGACCTCGGGACGGTGGAGCCGCGGGTCCGTCAGGAACTGGCCCGGCGCGGTGTGCTCGGCACCTCGGTGCTCTGGTTCGAGCGGGACTGGGCCGGCGACGGGAGCCCGCTCGCGCCGCAGGCCTGGCGGGCCGACTGCATGGCCACGGCCACCACCCACGACCTGCCGCCCTCGGCCGCCAAACTCGCCGGGGGCCACGTGGAACTGCGCGACCGGCTCGGCCTGCTGACCCGCCCGGCCGAGGAGGAGCGGGCGCAGGACGCGGCCGACACCGCCGAGTGGCTGGAGGTGCTGGACGCGCTGGGCCTGGAGACCAAGGGCGAGGAGGCCGCCGTACGGGCGCTGTACGGGTTCCTGCTGCGGACCCCCGCGCGGCTGGTCGGCGTATGGCTGCCGGACGCGGTGGGGGACCGGCGGCCGCAGAACCTGCCGGGCACCTGGGACCAGTACCCCAATTGGCGGCTGCCGCTCGCGGATGCCGGGGGGCGGCCGCTGACGCTGGAGGAGCTGGTCGCCTCGCCCCGGGCGAACGCCCTGCTGAGCGAGGTGGGGGAGGGCGTGCGGCCTCGTACGGCACCCCCGGGCGCGCGCCCCGTTTAGGTGTTCGCTACGTTTGCACCGTGGACAAGAAGAACGCTCTGCGCGCCGGCGCCGTCACGGCCGGAACGACGCTGATGATGCTGCTGATGACGTCTCCCGCCCTCGCGGTGACCCGCGACGACGGCGACGACCCGGGCCCGGGCCTGAGCATTGGCGAGACGCTCGGCCTGTACGTGGCCGCGCCGATCGTGCTGTTCCTGGTCATCGCGGGTCTCGTGATGGTCGGCGACAAGTCGCGCAAGGAGCAGCGTCAAGGCTGACTCGGCCTGATCCGGTCCGCCCCGCGGGGACGGACCCGCAGGACTTCCCGGGCGCCGGGGGTCCCCACCGCCGATTCGTTTCGGCCGTGAGGCGACCCCCGGCGCCTTGTCGTGTCCTCAGACGCCGGCCAGCAGCTTGCGGAGCAGGCCGGTGAGCAGGCCGACCTCCTCCTCGCTCAGCCCGGCGAGCGCGGCGCGCTGCACTTCCAGCCCGGCCGTGACGGCCTCGTCGATGAGCGCGAGGCCGCGGTCGGTGATCGTCACCTGGAGCCCCCGCCGGTCGTGCGGATCGGGCTTGCGGCAGAGCAGCCCGGCCTTCTCCAGCTTGTCCAGGCGCCCGGTCATGCCGCCCGTGGTGAGCATGAGCGTGGCGGACAGCTGACGGGGCGAGAGCGTGTAGGGGGCGCCCGAGCGGCGCAGGGTGGCCACCACGTCGAACTCCCCGCGCGAGATGCCGAAGCGCGCGTAGGTCTCTTCCATGGCGTCGCCCATGGCCTTGGTGATCCGGTAGATGCGTCCGAAGACGGCCATGGGGGCCGTGTCCAGGTCGGGCCGCACGGCGTACCACTGGGCCGTGATCGCGTCGACCGCGTCCTTGTCCTCACTCATGCGTGCAGTATCCGGCTTCTCGCAGATCGTTCGCAAGAAAGTTGCTTGACGCTAAGTAGCTTAGCGGTAAGCTACTTAGTAGCAAACCGGATCCGGGGGGAGAGGCCGTCATGGCGTGGTTCAGGGGGAAGACGGCGACAGCCGGGGACGCGAGGGTCGCGGGGGAGCGGTCGCTGCTCCTCGGCATCGGTATCAGCGCCGTCGGGATCGGCATGTACATCCCCTTCTCGCTCGTCTTCTTCCATCACGTCACCGGCCTCTCCTTCACCCTCGTCGGCCTGGTCCTGACGGTCACCGGAGTGGCCGGGCTGGCGTTCATGCCACTGGCCGGCTCGGCCGTCGACCGGTTCGGCGCCAGGAGGGTCAACCTGGTGCTCTACGGGATACGGGCGCTCGGCTTCGCCCTCTTCCCCTTCGCGAGCTCCCTGCCCGCCTTCGCGGCCGTCGCCCTCGTCACCGCGCTCGCCGACCGCTCCTTCGGCGTCGTACAGCAGTCACTGATCGGCGAGGTGGCGCGGGGCGCCGCCCGCGACCGGCTCCAGGCGTCCACCCGGGCCCTGCAGAACGCCGGGATGGGCGCGGGGGCCCTGCTCGTCTCCGGAGTGCTGGCGCTGTGGGGGACCGGCGCGTTCACGTACACCGCCTGGGGCAATTCGCTGGCCTTCGCCCTCGCCGGACTGCTCGTCAGCCGGGTCCGTCCGGTCCGCGACGCCGGGACGGTGACCGGGACCGGGACCGGGACCGGGACCGGGACCGGGACCGAGTACGCGTCTCCTTCTCCTTCTCCTTCTACGTCCGCGTCCGCGTCCGGCAAGCGGGCGCCCGCCGGGTACCGGATGGTCCTGCGCGACCGCCCCTTCCTCGGGCTCACCGCCGCCAACTTCCTCACCGCGCTGGGCTACTCCGCCCTCTCCGTCCTCTTCCCGCTCTACCTCTCCACCTGGCTGATGGCCCCCGACTCCCTCACCGGAGCCGCCTTCACCGTCAACACCGCCCTGTGCGCCGGGATCGGCGTGCTGATCGCGGGCCGGGTCCGCCGCTCCGGCGCCCGCCGCACCCGCTCGGCCGCCCTCGGCGCCCTGCTCTTCGCCGCCGCCTTCGTCGGGCAGATCGCGCTGGGCACGCTGCGCCCCGGCCAGAGCGTGACCCTGGTCGCCCTGCTGGTCATCGTCGTCGTCTACACCCTCGGCGAGCTGGTGCACAGCCCCTCCGGCGGCGCCCTGTCCGTCTCCGCCGCCCCCGAGGCCGTCCGCGGCCGGTACCTGGCCACCTACCAGTTGTCCTACTCGCTGGCCACCGCGCTCGCCCCCTCCCTCTTCACCGCCCTGCTCGCCGTCGACGGCCGGCTGCCCTGGGCCGTCCTCACCGTTGCCGCGCTCGGCGCCGCCCTGGCGCTGCTCAGGCTGGAGCGGCACCTTCCGGCCGAGGCCGTGCACGCCGAGCCGCCGGTCGCGGTCGCGGCCGCCGCGCGCCGGCCGGCCGCCACCACGGCCTGAAGCACGCCCGCCTGAGGCTCGCCCGCCGGAGGCACGCCCGCCTGAAGACCGAACCGCCGGAAGACCGAACCGCCGGACCCGCCTGCCTTCCTCACCCGATCGAGGAGCCATCGCCATGAAGCGCTTCGCCACCGTCGCCCTGACCGCCCTCGCCCCCATCTCCTGGGGCTCGACCTACGCCGTGGCCACCGAGCTGCTGCCGCCCGACCGGCCGTTGTTCACCGGGGTCATGCGGGCCCTGCCCGCCGGGCTGCTGCTGACCGCCCTGGCCCGCACCCTGCCCAAGGGCGCGTGGTGGTGGAAGTCGGCCGTCCTCGGCACCCTCAACATCGGCGCCTTCTTCCCGCTGCTGTTCCTCTCCGCCTACCGGCTGCCCGGCGGTGTCGCGGCCGTGCTGGGCGCCGCCGGCCCGCTGTTCGTCGTAGGACTCGCCGCACTCGTCCTCGGGGAGCGGGCGAGCCTGCGCACCGTACTGGCCGCCGTCGTGGGGGCGTTCGGCGTGAGCATGGTCGTCCTCACCGCCGAGGCCCGACTCGACCTGGTCGGCGTCGTCGCCGGTGTGATCTCCTCCGCCTCCATGGGCGCCGGTACCGTCATGACCAAGCGCTGGGGCCGCCCCGAAGGCGTCGGCCCGCTCGCGATGACCGGCTGGCAGCTCACCGCGGGCGGGCTGTTCATCATCCCGGTCGCCGCCCTCGTCGAGGGAGCTCCGCCCGCCCTCGACGGCAGGGCCTTCCTCGGCTACGGCTACATGATGCTGATCAACACCGGGATCGCGTACTGGCTCTGGTTCCGCGGCATCGGACAGCTCACCGCCACCTCGGTCACGCTGCTGGGCCCGCTCTCCCCGCTCACCGCCGCCGTCATCGGCTGGGCCGCCCTCGGGCAGGCGCTGTCGCCCGTACAGCTCGTGGGCATGGCGATCGCCTTCGGGGCCACCGTCGCCGGTCAGCTGGCTGCCGCCCGCTCCGCGCGGCCCTCGGAATCGTTCAGTTCCACTGAACAGATCGATCAAAACATTTCGATGGACCTGACTGATGAGCGGATGCGACGGTAAGTCCCACGACCTCGACCGACCCCGAGGGGGAGACACACAGTGGCCGTCATGGACCGCGCCCGTACCGTTTCGCAAACCGAGCCCGGCACCACGGGGAAGAAGGGGGCCGCCGGGCTCGGCGTCCTCCTCGCCCTGCTCGCGACGGTCGTCTGGTCCGGCAGCTTCGTCGCCACCCGCGGGATGGCCGAGACCGTCCCGCCCGTCCAGGCGGTCTTCTGGCGCTGGATCATCGCCCTGATCGCCGTCGCCCCCTTCGCCGCCCGCCAGGCCTGGCAGCAGCGGGCCCTGATCCGGCGGCACCTGGGCTTCATCGCCCTGGCCTCGCTGTTCGGCGTCGCCCTCTACAACACGCTCGTGCACCAGGCCGGACTGACCACCTCCGCCTCCAACATGGGCATGATCATGGCCGCCTCGCCGGTCATCATGGCGCTCTACGCCCGCCTCGGCGGCGAACGGCTCGGCGCCCGGCGGACCTTCGGGATGCTGCTCGCCGCTTTCGGGGTGCTGCTGCTCGTCGGGGACGGCTCGATCGGCTTCGACTTCGGCGCCGGCGACCTGTGGATGTTCGCCGCGGCCCTCTCCTTCGCCACGTACAGCGCCCTGCTGCGGCGCAAGCCCGCCGAACTGGGCGGACTGGCCTTCCTGATCAGCACCTTCGTGCTCGGCGCGGTGATGCTGGCACCCGCCTACGCCGTCTCCGTCTCCGTCCAGGGCGGCTTCGAGATCACCGCCGGGACGGTCGGACCGCTGCTGTACGTCGGGGTGTTCTCCTCGGCCGTTGCCTTCTTCGCCTGGAACAAGGCCATCTCGGTCATCGGCGCGGCCCGCGCCGGAGTCGTCTACTACCTCCAGCCGGTGTGCGTCGCGGGGCTCGGCCTCCTGCTGCTGGGCGAGCGGACCGGACCGGCGCAGCTGCTCTGCATGGCGCTGATCCTCGGCGGAGTCGGGCTGGGCAGTGCCCGGCGGTAGGTTCGGCCCCATGACCGAGTGGGACATCAAGAAGCTGCGGATCCTGCGGACCCTCGCCGAGCGGGGGACCGTGACCGCGACGGCCGAGGCGCTGCACATGACGCCCTCGGCCGTTTCGCAGCAGCTGACGAACCTCGCCCGGCAGCTGGGTGTGGTGCTGCTGGAGGCAGAGGGCCGGCGGGTCCGCCTCACCCACGCGGCCCACCTCGTACTGCGGCACGCGGAGGCGGTGTTCGCCGAGCTGGAGCGGGCCGACGCGGAGCTGGCCGGATATCTCGCCGGGGACGCGGGGGAGGTCCGGGTCGGCGCCTTCTCCACCGCCGTGCCGGCGCTCGTGGTCCCGGCGGTGGCGGCGCTGCGCACGACCCACCCGGGGGTGGAGGTCCGGGTCCGGGAGACCGAGGCCGCCGAGTCCTACGAGCTCCTGTCGGCCGGGGGCGTCGACCTGGCGCTGTCGCTGGCGGCCCATGCGCCGACCGCGCGCGATGCCCGGTTCACCCGGGTGACGCTCCTGGAGGACCCGCTGGACGTGGCGCTCCCGCCGGGCCATCCGCTGGCGGCCGCGCCGGGCCTGCGGCTGGCGGACCTGTCCGGGGCCCCGTGGATCTACGGGGGCAGCGGCCCGTGGCAGGAGATCGCCCGCACCGCCTGCGAGGCGGCGGGCTTCGTACCGGAGCAGGCGCACTCGGCGTCCGGCTGGACGGCGATCCTCGCCATGGTCGAGGCGGGGATGGGGGTGGCGCTGGTCCCGCGCATGGTGTCGAGCCGGGCCTCGGGGGTGGCGGTGCGGGTCCTGGCCCACGACCGGCCCACCCGGCACGTGATCGCGGCGGTCCGCCGCGGCGCCGAGGCCGCGCCCGCGGTGTCCCACGTCCTGACGGCCCTGCGAGCCGTAGCCGCCGACCGCCACCGATAGCTGCGGCGCTCCGCCGCAGCTGGGGCTCCGCCCCAGACCCCGCGCCTCAAACGCCGGCGAGGCTGGAAGCTTCAGCCTCGCCGGCGTTTGAGGCGCGGGGGTTCGGGGGCTGGCCCCCGAGAAGCGGCGCCGCACCCGCGGGACGAGCTTGGTCCCGCGGGTGCGGGCGGAGCCCGGGATCCCCTAGACCCGAGCGGCAGCGGCCGCGTCGGCCGCCTGAGCCTTCAGCGCGCGCTCCACGCCCGCGCGCGACTCCAGGACCAGCCGCCGCAGGGCCGCGTTCGGCTCGGCCGAGGCCAGCCAGGCGTCCGTCGCGGCCAGCGTCTCCGGCGAGACCTGGAGGGACGGGTACAGCCCCACCGCGATCTGCTGGGCGATCTCGTGGCTGCGGGTCTCCCAGACCTCCTTGACCGCCGCGAAGTACTTCGCGGTGTACGGGGCCAGCAGCTCGCGCTGGTCGGTCTGGACGAAGCCGCCGATCACGGCCTCCTGCACCGCGTTGGGCAGATCGGCGGACTCCACCACCGAGGCCCAGGCCGCGGCCTTGGCCTCCGCCGTCGGCCGCGCCGCCCGCGCGGTCGCCGCGTGGCGTTCGCCGGCCGCCGTCGGGTCGCGCCGCAGCTCGGCCGCGATGGCCTCCTCCCCGGCGACCCCCGTCGCGGCGAGCCGCTCCAGGAACGTCCACCGCAGCTCGGTGTCGACGGCCAGGCCCTCGATCACGGCCGAGCCGTCCAGCAGCGCCGACAGGTAGGTCAGCTGCCCCTCGGTGCGGGCGGTGGCCGCGAAGGCCCGCGCCCACGCCAGCTGGTGGTCGCTGCCCGGCTCCGCCGCACGCAGCCGCTCCAGCGTGGCCTCGGTCCAGGCCGCCAGGCCATGCTCCCGCCACGCCGGGTCGGCGTACAGGTCGATGGCCAGCTTCACCTGCCGGTGCAGCGACTGGACGACGCCGATGTCGGTCTCCTTGCCGATGCCGGAGAGGACCAGCGCGAGGTAGTCGCGGGTGGCGAGCTCGCCGTCACGCGTCATGTCCCAGGCCGAGGCCCAGCACAGCGCGCGCGGCAGGGACTGCGTGAAGTCGCCGATGTGCGCCGTGACCGTGGCGAGGGACTCCTCGTCCAGCCGGACCTTCGCGTACGACAGGTCGTCGTCGTTCAGCAGGACGACCGCCGGGCGCGCGCGGCCCACGAGCTCCGGCACCGCCGTCAGCGCGCCGTCGATGTCCAGCTCGATCCGGTCGGTGCGCACGAGGGCGCCGTCCTGGAGGTCGTACAGGCCGACCGCGATCCGGTGCGGGCGCAGGGTCGAGGCGCCCTTGGCGCCGACGGGCAGCGCGGGCGCCTCCTGGTGGACGCCGAAGGCGGTGATCAGACCGTCCGCACCGGTGCTGATCTCCGGGCGCAGGACGTTGATGCCGGCCGTCTCCAGCCACGCCTTCGACCACGCGGTCAGGTCGCGGCCCGAGGTCTCCTCCAGGGCGCCGAGCAGGTCGGACAGGCGCGTGTTCCCGAACGCGTGCGCCTTGAAGTACGCCTGCACGCCCTTGAAGAAGGCGTCCGTGCCGACGTAGGCGACCAGCTGCTTGAGCACCGAGGCGCCCTTGGCGTACGTGATGCCGTCGAAGTTGACCATGACGTCGTCGAGGTCACGGATGTCCGCCATGATCGGGTGCGTGGACGGCAGCTGGTCCTGCCGGTACGCCCAGGTCTTCATGGAGTTGGCGAAGGTCGTCCACGCCTGCGGCCACTTCGTGCCCTCGGCGGACGCCTGGCAGGCGATCGACGTGTAGGTCGCGAAGGACTCGTTCAGCCACAGGTCGTTCCACCACTCCATGGTGACGAGGTCGCCGAACCACATGTGCGCGAGCTCGTGCAGGATGGTCTCGGCGCGCCCCTCGTACGCCGCGTCCGTCACCTTCGAGCGGAAGACGTACTGGTCGCGGATGGTGACCGCGCCCGCGTTCTCCATGGCGCCCGCGTTGAACTCCGGGACGAAGAGCTGGTCGTACTTGGCGAAGGGGTAGTCGTACGCGAACTTCTCCTGGAACCAGTCGAAGCCCTGCCGCGTCACGTCGAAGATCGCGTCCGCGTCGAGGAACTCGGCGAGCGAGGGCCGGCAGTAGATGCCGAGCGGTACGGACTGGCCGTCCGGGCCCTCGTACGAGCTGTGCACCGCGTGGTACGGGCCGGCGATCAGCGCCGTGACGTACGAGGAGATGCGCGGGGTCGGCTCGAAGCGCCAGACGTTGTCCTTGACGTCCGCCGCATCTGCCCCCTCGGGAACGTCCCGTGGCGAGTTCGAGATGACCGTCCAGCCCTCGGGGGCCGTCACGGTGAACTGGAACGTCGCCTTCAGGTCGGGCTGCTCGAAGCTGGCGAAGACCCGCCGCGCGTCCGGCACCTCGAACTGGGTGTAGAGATAAGCCTGCTGGTCGACCGGGTCCACGAAGCGGTGCAGGCCCTCACCGGTGTTGGTGTACGCGCAGTCCGCGACGACCCGGAGCTCGTTGGCCCCGGCCGCCAGGTGGTCCAGGGCGATCCGGGAGTCCCGGAAGACCGCCGCGACGTCGAGCGACTCGCCGTTCAGGACGACCTCGTGCACGGTCGGTGCGACCAGGTCGATGAAGGTCTCGGCCCCGGCCTCGGCCGACTGGAAGCGCACGGTGGTCACGGACGGGTAGGTGCCACCCTCCTGCGCACCGCTGAGATCGAGTTCGATCTCGTAGGAGTCGACGGTGAGCAGCTTTGCCCGCTGCTGAGCCTCTTCACGGGTGAGATTCGTGCCTGGCACGCGGTCATCTCCTTCGATGGTTACGTTCCGGCCCATCTTTCCACGGGCCCGGGCCGGCCGGGCGGGAGTGATCCACAGGCGAGTGCCACCCTCCGGCCGGTTCGGTAGCACAGCCGGTCCTACCACGGTAGGATTGACGGTATGAAGATCAGCGTGAGCTTGCCGCAGGAGGATGTCGCCTTCGTCGACGAGTACGTGACCAGAACGGATGCCGACTCGCGCTCGGCCGTGATACACGAAGCGATCGACCTGCTGCGTGCCGCGAAACTGGAAGCCGAGTACGCCGCGGCCTTCGCCGAGTGGGACACGGATGAGGACGCGGCCCTCTGGGACCGGACGGCCGGAGACGGGGTCACCGATGAGGCGTGGTGACATCTACCTCGTGGACCTCGAGCCCGCGCGGGGCAGCGAGGCCGACAAGGTCCGGCCGGCCGTGATCGTGTCGCACAACGCCGCCAACGAGTCGGTGGTGCGCAATGGCCGAGGGGTCGTCACGGTGGTGCCCCTGACGTCGAACACGGCCCGTGTCTTCACGTTCCAGGTCTTCCTGCCGGCAGCCGATTGCGGCATGCCGAAGGACTCGAAGGCGCAGTGCGAGCAGGTCCGCGCGGTCGCCGCGGAGCGCCTGCGCAGGCGGGTGGGCCTGGTGCCGCGCCAGCGTATGGCGGAGATCGACGTCGCGCTGCGGAGGCATCTCGCGCTGTGAGCGACGCGAAAGGGGCGGCACCGTGACGGTGCCGCCCCTCTCAGTCGTGCGAGCGGGATCAGCCGCGCAGCTCCTCGGCCACCAGCTCCGCGATCTGGACCGCGTTCAGGGCCGCGCCCTTGCGGAGGTTGTCGTTCGAGAGGAACAGCGCGAGGCCGTTCTCCACCGTCTCGTCGACGCGGATGCGGCCCACGTACGAGGCGTCCTTGCCGGCGGCCTGGAGAGGGGTCGGGATCTCGGACAGCTCCACGCCCGGGGCGTCCTTCAGCAGCTCGTAGGCGCGCTCGACGCTGATCGGGCGGTCGAAACGGGCGTTGATCTGGAGGGAGTGGCCGGAGAAGACCGGCACGCGCACGCAGGTGCCCGAGACGCGCAGCTCCGGGATCTCCAGGATCTTGCGGGACTCGTTGCGGAGCTTCTGCTCCTCGTCCGTCTCGTGCGAACCGTCGTCCACGATCGAGCCCGCGAGCGGCAGCACGTTGAAGGCGATCGGCCGCCGGTAGACCGCCGGCTCCGGGAACGCGAAGGCCTCGCCGTCGTGGGCCAGCTCCGTGGCCCGCGCGGCCACGGCCTGGACCTGGCCGTCGAGCTCGGCGACACCGGCCAGGCCCGAGCCGGACACGGCCTGGTAGGTGGTGGCGATCAGCGCGGACAGGCCGGCCTCTTCGTGCAGCGGGCGCAGCACCGGCATCGCGGCCATGGTGGTGCAGTTCGGGTTCGCGATGATGCCCTTGGGGCGGTTCTTGATCGCGTGCGGGTTGACCTCGGAGACCACGAGGGGGACCTCGGGGTCCTTGCGCCAGGCGGAGGAGTTGTCGATCACGACGGCGCCCTGCGAGGCGACCTTCTCGGCCAGGGCCCGGGAGGTGGCGCCGCCCGCGGAGAAGAGCACGATGTCCAGGCCCGAGTAGTCGGCCGTGGAGGCGTCCTCGATGGTGATCTCCCGGCCCTCCCACTCAAGGGTGGAGCCCGCGGAACGGGCCGAGGCGAACAGCCGCAGCTCGTCCACCGGGAACTTCCGCTCGGCGAGGATGCCGCGCATGACTCCGCCGACCTGTCCGGTGGCTCCGACGATTCCGACCCTCACGGTGACTCCTTTGGTACGTACGACGCGGGCGCGCGCGTTTAAGCCATCATGCGTTCGACCCCACGAGTCTTGTCCAATCCATTGTCCGAGGAACGGACGGTGTCCCGGAGGTGAACGCGTCCGACGCGTCCGCGGCGGGCCTGGCGCAGGGCCCCTGAACGGCCGTTTTGCCAGGTCAGCGCCGGTCAAGGGCGGAACTCGCGCCCGGAAAGGCCGAAGGGCCGGTGCTCCGGGGAGCACCGGCCCTTCGGTCGCGTACGAGTCGCGTACTACGGGAGGACCTTCTCGATCTGCACGCTGCCGGTGCCGGCGGCGGTGCCGCGGGCGTTGAGCAGCTGGACCTGGCCGAAGAACTGACGGCCCTCGGGGGCCGGGCTGCTGACCAGGACGTTCGCCGAGACCTGCGCGGTGGCGCCGTTGGCGAGGTTCACCGCGGCGGCCTCGTCGACCTGGACGGAGCCCAGGGCGGCCGAGAAGAACACGTCGCGGTAGTCGTAGGTGGTGGAACCGGCCGGGACCGCGTAGCCGATCACCTTGACGGTGTAGGTGCCCGCGGCCGGGTTCACCAGGCTCACGGCCTCCTCGGAGTCGCCGTCGGCGGCGGAGCCGACCTTGACGCCGTCCTTGTAGACCTCCAGGTCGAGGTCGGCGCCGGTGTCGGACACCTTGCCGATCGCGACGTCGAGGCGCGAGGTGCCCTCGGCGACCGTGACCTCGGTCGTGTGGGTCTCACCGTTCGCGATGGTCGGCTTGGCGACCTTCGCGGAGCCGAGCGGACCGCCCTGGAGCTTGCCGCCGGTGATGGCCGCGGCCTCGTTCTTGACGCTCCACTGGACCGGAGCCGGGGTGCCCTGCTTCACCTCGGGCAGGACCTTGACCGCCGGGTCGAAGGCCGCGCCGAGCACGGAGACGTCCAGCTTGAACGGGTTGTCGAGCAGCGGCGACGTACGGCGCGACTCGACCTCGATCTCCCAGACGCCCGGCTGCGGCTCGGGGTACGAGCGCACGTCGGGGCGGCAGGTGTTGGCCGGGTTGTCGTAGTTCGGGTAGCAGTTGACCGTGGAGGTGGGGTCGACCGGCACACCGTACGGGTGGATCGCGATGAAGCGCGTCTGGCTGTCGGCCGCGAGACCACTGAGGGCGACCTCAAGGCTCTTGGCGCCCTGCGGGACGGTCACGAAGTACGACTTGTGGCTGTTGCGCTGCACGGAGGAGCTCTGCGACAGCGTGAAGGACGGCGAGGCCAGCGGGGCCGCCGCGACCACCGTGGTCAGGATCTGCTTGTCGATGCCCTCGGTGTTCTCGTCGTCCAGCTGCAGGATGCCGCTGTGCACGCCGGCCGACGTGGCGTTGGCCTCGACCTTGATGGTGACGGGCTTGTTCAGCGGCAGGGTGACGTAGTCGTAGCCGCCGAGGACCTTGAAGGTGCCGTCGCTGTTGCGCCAGCTCAGGTTGTGCCGGGTGCCGTACTTGACGCCCGTGGTGCGGGTGACGACGACGTTGTAGACCTTCTTCTGGCCGACCTTGAGGCCGCCCTCGCGGTCGTACAGGCCGGCGCCGAAGCCCGGGGTCTTGAGGAACTGGTCGATCGCGGTGTCGACCGGCGCCTTGACGGTGAACTCCTCGGCCTTCGCGTCGCGCTGGATGGACTCCCACGCGCCGGCGACGTCGATCAGACCCGCGCCCTGGGCGTGTGCCGGGACGTTGTCGATCTTCTTCGCGGTGCTGGTGAGCGCGATGCGCAGGGCGGCCGGGGTCAGCTTGATGTTCTGCTGCTTCGCGGCCGAGATCAGCAGGGCGCTGGTGCCCGCCGCCTGCGGCGAGGACATCGAGGTGCCCTGGAGCATGCCGTAGCCGGCCGGCAGGCTGTAACCGGCCTCCTTCACGGGCTGACCGGGCACCCAGGTCTGGATGGTGTTGATCGAGGCGCCGGGGGCGGTGATGGTCGGCGTGAAGCCGCCGTCCTCACGCGGACCGCGCGAGGAGAAGGGGAACATGTTGTACTTCGTGGCCACGCCGGAGCCGTAGTTGGCGGCCCAGGTCTCCTTGGAGACCGCGGCGCCCACGGAGATGACCTTGTCCGCGAGGGAGGGGTCGCCGATGGTGTTGACGCCCGGGCCCGAGTTGCCGGCCGAGATGACCAGCTGGACGCCGTAGGTGTCGATGAGGTTCCGGTACAGCTCCGAGCGGGCGTTGTTGCCGTCGTTCAGCGCCGGGAGACCACCGATGGACATGTTGACGATGTCCACACCGCGGTTGACGACGAGGTCGATCATGCCCTCGGTCAGCGCGATGTTGGTGCAGCCGCCGGACCAGGAGCAGGCGCGCGAGGAGACGAGCTTCGCGCCGGGCGCCGCGCCGTTCATCTTGCCGCCGAAGAGGCTGTTGGCGGCGGTGATGCCGGCGACGTGCGTGCCGTGCTCGGACTCGATGATGCCGACGTTGACGAAGTCGGCCTTCTTGCCGACCCAGTCGCCGCCCAGCGGGTCCATCGGGACGTCCTTGCGGATCTCGATCACGAACGGGATGCGCTCGGCGACCTCGGTCGCCGGGTTGTCCGTGCCGAAGTAGCCGATCTGGTAGCCGTCCTTGTACGGCTTCATCGGCTCGTTGTTCGTGAAGTCGCCGTCCTGGTCGGTGTCGACGCGGACGGTGCCGGCGGCGGCGTCGTAGAGCATGCCGAACCGGTCGGTGGTGTCCCCGTCCCGGTTGACGTCGCCCTTCATGTCACCGTTGGCGGTGATCGACTCGCTGAAGCGGCTCCACTGGAAGCTGCCCTCCGGGGCCTTCCAGCTCTGGCCGCCCGCGGTGAAGGTGCCGCCGGCGGCGGTGACCGGGGTGATCTGCGCGCGCCAGGTGGCGTCGCCGTCGGTGATCGGGTCGGTGGCCGTCACCCAGTCGACGATCTTGCGCTCGCCGGTGGTGGTCTTCTGCAGGGCCGGGTGACCGAGGTCGACACCCGAGTCCATGATGCCGATGGTCACGCCGCGGCCGTCGGCCTGCGGGTGCTGCTCCACGAAATCAACGGCACCGGTCTCGAAGGACGGGTTGTACGGGTTCTTCGCCGGGGTGTTCTTGTCCGGCGCCGCGTAGGTCTCGGCCGCGGTCCGCTTGACCGCACCGGTCTCCCGGTCGGCGTCGGGGCGCGGGTCCGGCCGCTGGATCTCGTGCCGCAGGTCGATGCCGTGCACCGAGGACAGCTTGACGGCCGCCTTCAGCGCGGCCTCCGCCTTGCCGGTGGGCAGAGTGGCGCGCACGTAACCGAGCTTGTCGTACGTCTGGCCCACCGAGGCGCCCTGGACGGCGCCGAGCTGGTCGGCCACCTGCTTGGTCTGGCCGGGGGCGGTCGCGACCATGACGGTGACGTTCGCGTCACCCTTGGCCTTGGCCTCCCGCAGAAGCTCGGCGTCGGCCGAACCGAGCTTCTGGTCAGCCGACTTGACGGCCGGCTTGGTTCCCGGGTCGTCGGCTCCGGTCGCGGCGAAGACGGGCGCGGAGCCGGTGGCCGCGAGGGCGGCGACCAGGCCGGCCGCGGCCGCGACGCGCGCGACGCGTCTGGCCCCGGGTATGGAGCTGGGGGATTCGAGGGTCATCAGCATCCCTGTTAGTGAAAGAAACGGTCCGCATTTCGGTGCCGGATGACCGGTCAGCCTGTCGTAAGTGACAGCCGTTTGGGAACGGTTGTCATTGACCGAGACCTGCCATGGCGGACACCCGCCAGCGCGAGGTATGCGCCAGTGCGGCCGTACCGGGGCACAATGGGGCCAAACACAGGGGCTGAAGAGTTGACTTGTCGACTTGGTGGCTATGCGTCAGCACCGGAACGCGGTCGCGTCCCGGTGCGGGTGTGACGGATTTCGAGCGATCAGCGCTCGCGCGTGCGCGCGTAGTGGCGCGAGGCCTTCGCGCGGTTTCCGCAGGCGGCCATCGAGCACCAACGACGGGTGCCGTTGCGCGAGACGTCGTGGAAATGCAGGACGCACGTCTCCGAGGCGCACTTGCGGATCCGGTCGGGCGTGGTGCTCAGCAGCTCCAGGTAGTCCCGGGCGGCCGTCCAGGCCGGACCCCAGGCCGGGTCGTCGAACTCGGCCCGCTCGCCCGGACCTTCAAAGGTCAGGGTGGCACGGATGCGGCCGTGCTCCAGGACGGCGTCGACCAGGGCGCGGGCGCTCTCGTCGGCCGGGTCCGTCACCGCGCGGGCCAGTGCCTCGCGCGCGGTCAGCAGGTGGACGAGGGTCGGGGCGTCGGCGCGGAAGCGGTCGGCCAGACCGGTGCTCTCCAGCCAGATGGCGAGCCCCTCGACCCGGGTCAGCCCGAAAGCCCCCGCGAAGAGGTCGGTGATCTCACCCTCCCGCACCCAGCGCGTGTTCAGCAGGTCCAGCGAGACCGGCTCCCCGGTCAGGGGCCGTGGATCCGTCGCCGTCATGTCCGCCTCCTCGCGCTACTAACCCCTCAAGAATACGTGAGCGGTTGACGCGCTCATGCCTAACCACTAATCTAGATTTAGAAGGTTAGACATCAGGCACCTCTGGGGAAGGCACTGCCATGACCACTGCCATCAGCACTGCCATCAGCACGCTCCGTACCGGCCACGTGGGCCTCAACGTCACCGATGTGGACCGCTCGCTCGCCTTCTACCGGGACGTCCTCGGCTTCCAGGTCCTCGGCGAGGGCAAGGAAGAGGGGCGTCGCCACGCCTTCCTCGGCCAGGACGGCGAGCTGGTCCTCACCCTCTGGCAGCAGGCCGAGGGCGCGTACGCCCCGGCCGCGGCCGGACTGCACCACCTGGCGTTCACCGCCGCCGCCATCGAGGAGGTACGGGAGTACGAGGCGCGGCTGCGCGGCCTGGGCGTCGAGTTCGCCTACGAGGGGGTCGTCGCCCACGGCGAGGGAGCGGCCTCCGGCGGCATCTTCTTCCGCGACCCCGACGGGACCCGCCTGGAGATCTCCGTACCGACCGGGGCCGAGGGCGCGCCCGCTCCTGCCGCATCCGCGCCGACCTGCGGCTTCTTCTAATGCCGGGGCCTGCGATGTCCGGGGCGTACCACTGGGGCCCGCTGGCCGTGCAGGACCGGGTCGGCGTACGGGAGCTCGCCGAGCACGTCGGCCGCTCGATCGGCACGGGGATCCGGGACGTCGCCGCGGCCTTCCTGGGGCTCCAGCCGCACCTGGTGGTCGCAGCCGCCGACGGCGCGGGGCGGATGTGGGCGAGCCTGCTCACCGGTGCGCCCGGTTTCGTACGGGCCACCGGGCCGGACCGGATCGCGGTCGCCGGCGGTCCCGCGGCGGGCGACCCGCTCACCGAGGCGCTCGCCACGGCCGGGACCCGGGTCGGGACCATCGCGCTCGACCCGCGCACGCGGCGCCGGATGCGGCTGAACGGAACCGTCGAGGTGACGCCGGGAGGCTTCGCCGTCGAGGCCGAGCAGGTCTTCGCCAACTGCCCGAAGTACCTGCAGAAGCGGCAGCCGCTGGAGCGGGCCGCGCACGGAGCGGGTGTCGTACGGCGGGGCCATGCGCTCACCCCCGAACAGGAGCGGGCCGTCCGCGGCGCCGACACCTTCTTCGTCGCCACCACGGCGGAGGCGGACGGGGCCGACGCCAGTCACCGGGGCGGGCTGCCGGGCTTCGTGGAGGTGCTCTCGCCGACCGAGCTGGCCTGGCCGGACTACGCGGGCAACGCCATGTTCCTGACCCTGGGGAACCTGACGGCCGATCCGCGGGCCGGGCTGCTCTTCCCGGACTGGGAGAGCGGGGCCGTCCTCCAGCTCAGCGGCCGGGCCCGGACGGAGTTCGGGGCCGACGGAGCCCGCCGCACCCGCTTCCGGGTGGAGTCGGTGGTGGAGAGCGTCCATCCGGGGCGGCTGCTCTGGAGCACCCCGGAGTACTCGCCTCACCTGGGAAGTACCACCAGATAGGCGGCGGGTTCGCGGTCGCCGGAGGCCGTCAGGGCGGTCCGGACGACCGCGGCCTGCTGCTCGGGCCAGTCGCGGAGCTTGCGCGGGGTGATGTGGATGACGGTCACCCCGAGCCGCTCCAGCGTCTCCCGCTTGCGCACGCACTCGGACCACTGCTCGTCCTCCCCCTGACGCGGGGCGCGGGTGTCGATCTCCACGGCCACGGAGTGCTCGGGCCAGTACGCGTCGACCCCGCCGAGGTGCGGGCCGCCGGGCAGCCGAAGGTCCACGTTCCAGACGGGGTCGGGCAGGTCGTAGCCCCGTACGAGGTGGTACAGCCGGTCCTCGGCGATGGCGCGCCCCTCGGCGAGGAGCGACTCGACCGCGTCGACCACGTGCGGCCGGTTCAGCAGCCGGGCCACCGTCAGCTCCCGTACGACGGCGGCCGGTTCGCAGTGCCCGGCGCGGACGGCCTCGCTGAGCAGGCGGCGTACGGTGCCGGCGTCGGAGAGCTGGGCGACGGCGTCGGCGACGGCCCGCGCGACGGGCGCCACCGGCAGCCCGGTCACCTCCTGGGGCCGGGGCGGAGTGTGCGACCTGACGATCCGCACCTCTCCGGTGGACCGCAGCCGCCGGGTGCCGGGCACGAGTACGTCGATGTGCGAGAGGGCGAGCAGCGCCGGGGTGGAGCTGAACCGGTACAGGGCGAGCGCCGCCAGCCCGGTGATCATGGCCTCGCCCGCGCCGCGCCGGCCCGCGTACAGCAGTGCGGCGTGCAGCCGCTCCTCGCTGGTCGCGGGCCCCGAGTGGAGCAGGAAGACCCCGGGCAGGATCTGCTGCCAGGGCCGCTCGGCGGCGTCGGACGCGGTGACGCCGTGCTCGCGCAGCTGGGCGAGGGTCAGCACGCGGGGGCGGCTGCCGGTGAGGTGGGCGAGGGGGAGGGGTGCGTTGTGGTTCATGACGCGGTGATTCCCTCAGGCCATGGCCTTGCTAACCCCTGTTACACGCCCGTCGGCAAATCGGGACAAGCCGGGGCTAAAGTACGGGCGTTCGACTGCCGATGGGGTGCGCCGGTGAGTGTGCCGGCGCGGCGCCGCTGCCGGGGGCGCTGCCCCCGGCCCCCCGCGCCTCAATCGCCGGCGGGGCTGAAATTGCCGGCGTTTGAGGCGCGGGCGCGGAGCGCCGTGTTTTTGAGGCGCGGGGGTGTCGGGGGCAGCGCCCCCGACACCCCCGCGCCGTGGGCTAGTTGGCCGACGCCTCGTCGCAGCGCTGCGCGGCAAGGGCTCGCGCCAGGTCGTCGCGGGACTCGACGACCAGGCGGCGCAGGGCCGGCGGAGCCGAAGGGTGCGACGAGAGCCAGGCGTCCGTGGCTGCCAGCGTCGGCTCCGGGTCCTGGAGCGCCGGGTACAGCCCCTTCACCACGTCCATCGCGATCTGGATCGACCGGTCCGCCCACACCCGCTCGATCACCTCGAAGTAGCGCTCCGCGTAGGCCGCCAGCAGGTCCCGCTGCGAAGCCTGCTGCATGCCCGCGATCGTCGCCTCCACCAGCGCGTTGGACAGCGCGTCGGACTCGACCACCGCCGCCCACGCCTGGTCCTTCACCGCCCGCGACGGCCGCGCCGCCAGGCACCGCACCTGGTGCCGCTTGCCCGACGCCGTGTCGTCGCGCGCCAGTTCGGCGGCGAGCACGCCCTCGTCCACCGCCCCGTGCGCGGCCAGCGGCAGCAGGAAGTCCCAGCGCAGCTCCTGGTCCACCTCCAGCCCGTCGATCCGCGCCGACCCGTCCAGCAGCCCGAGCAGCAGCTGGAAGTCGCCCTCCGTCGCCGCGCTCGCCGCGAAGAAGCGGGCCCACGTCAGCTGGTGCTCCGATCCCGCCTCCGCCAGCCGCAGTTCGTGCAGCGCCCCCGCCGCCAGCTCCCGGCCGCCCTGCTCGCGCCAGTCCGGCGTCGCGTAGTGGGTGACCGAGGTCAGCGCCTGCGCGTGCAGCATCTGCAGGACGCCGACGTCCGTCTCCCGGCCCGCGTGCGCCAGTACCAGCGAGACGAAGTCGCGCGCCGGCATCAGGCCGTCCCGCGTCAGGTTCCACAGCGCCGACCAGCTCAGCGCCCGCGCGAGGGGATCCGTCAGGTCACCCAGGTGCGCCCGCAGCGTGGCCAGCGAGCCCTCGTCGAAGCGGATCTTGCAGTAGGTGAGGTCCTCGTCGTTGACCAGCACCAGGTCGGGCCGCTCCCGGCCCGCCAGCTCCTCGACCACGGTCCGCACGCCCGACACGTCCACCCCGGCCCGCGCGTAGCGGACCAGGGTCCCGTCGGACTCCAGCCGGTACAGGCCGACCGCGACCCGGTGCGGGCGTAGCTCGTCACCTTCCTGCATCACCGCCAGCTCGGTCACCCGCCCGCCCGCGTCACAGGTCACCACCGGGGTCAGCACGTTCACGCCCGCCGTCTGCAGCCAGGCCCGCGACCACTCGGCCATGTCCCGCCCGGAGACCTCCGCGAGCACCGACAGCAGGTCGTCCAGCGTCGTGTTCCCGTACGCGTTGGCCTTGAAGTAGCGCCGCGCGCCCTCCAGGAACGCCTCCCGGCCCACGTACGCCACGAGCTGCTTCAGCACCGCCGCGCCCTTGGCGTAGGTGATGCCGTCGAAGTTCAGCTTGGCGTCCTCCAGGTCACGGATGTCGGCCGTGATCGGGTGCGTGGACGGCAGCTGGTCGGCGCGGTAGGCCCACGCCTTGCGGCTGTTGGCGAAGGTGACCCACGCCTGGTCGAAACGGGTGGCCTCGACCAGCCCGAAGGAGCCCATGAAGTCCGCGAAGGACTCCTTCAGCCACAGGTCGTCCCACCACCTCATGGTGACGAGGTCGCCGAACCACATGTGGGCCATCTCGTGCAGGATGACGTTCGCGCGCCGCTCGTACGAAGCCTGCGTGACCTTGCCGCGGAAGATGTACTCCTCCCGGAAGGTGACCATCCCCGGGTTCTCCATCGCGCCCAGGTTGTACTCCGGCACGAAGGCCTGGTCGTACTTGCCGAAGGGGTACGGGTAGTCGAAGATCTCGTGGAAGAGGTCGAAGCCCTGCTTGGTGACGAGGAAGACGTCGTCCGCGTCGAAGTGCTTCGCCAGCCCCTTGCGGCACATCGCGCCCAGCGGGATGGTCAGGTCCCCGCGCGTGTAGGAGTCCGTCACGTAGTGGTAGGGCCCCGCCACCACGCACGTGATGTACGTGGAGATCGGCGCGGTCTCGGCGAACCGCCAGACACCGGCCTCACGCGACTGCTCCGCGCCGTTGCTCCACACCTGCCAGCCCTCGGGTGCGGCCACCTCGAAGCGGTACGGCGCCTTCAGGTCCGGCTGCTCGAAGTTCGCGTACACCCGCCGTGCGTCGGCCGGCTCGTACTGGGTGTAGAGGTAGACCTCGCCGTCCTCCGGGTCCACGAAGCGGTGCATGCCCTCGCCCGTCCGGCTGTACGCGCAGTTCGCGTCCACCACCAGGACGTTCTCGGCGGCGAGGCCGTCCAGCGCGATCCGCGCCCCGTCGAAGACGGCGGCCACGTCCAGGGCGCGCCCGTTCAGGGTCACGGAGTTCACGGAAGGCGCGATCAGGTCCGCGAAGGTGGAGCTGCCGGTGGCCGCGGCCCGGAAACGGATCGTCGTCACCGAGCGGAAGGTCCGGGGACCCTCGGCCGGTTCGGCCTCGTCCACCGCGGACCTGAGGTCGAGGACCACCTCGTACCCGTCGACGGACAGCAGTTCGGCCCGTTCGCGGGCCTCGTCGCGGGACAGATTCTCTCCGGGCACGTGCACTCCTTCGTGCGTGATCGCGTTCTTGTGTCGAATCCTCGCACGAGGGAATGCGCGTGCCTCCGTCCTGGTTGGCGAGACCAAGACCGAGACCGAGACCGAGATTGAGGAGAGACATGACCGACACCCAGGTGCGCGAGAAGACCCCGGTCGACTTCTGGTTCGACCCGCTCTGCCCTTGGGCCTGGATGACGTCCCGTTGGATGGTCGAGGTCGAGAAGGTCCGCGACGTCGAGGTCCGCTGGCACGTGATGAGCCTCGCCGTTCTCAACGAGAACAAGCTCGACGAGCTGCCCGAGGTCTACCGCGAGCTGCTCGGCCCCAAGGGCTGGGCCCCGGTGCGCGTGGTCATAGCGGCCCAGCAGAAGCACGGTGAGGAGGTGACCGGCAAGCTCTACACGGCGCTCGGCACCCGCATCCACAACGAGGACAAGGGTCCGACCCGCGAAGTGATCGCCGAGGCGCTGGCCGAGGTCGGCCTGCCGGCCGAGCTGCTCGCGTACGCCGACTCGGACGAGTACGACGAGGTGCTGCGGGCCTCGCACAACGACGGCATCGACCGGGTCGGCCAGGAGGTCGGCACCCCGGTGATCTCCGTTCCGGGCGTCGAGGGAGACGTGGCCTTCTTCGGCCCGGTCGTCACCCCGACCCCGCGCGGCGACGCCGCCGCCCGGCTGTGGGACGGCACCCTGCTCGTCGCCTCCACCCCGGGCTTCTACGAGATCAAGCGCACCCGTACCAAGGGCCCCTCCTTCGAGTAACGCCGGGTACCGCACGCAGAAGGCCCCCTTGAGTCACGTCCTCAAGGGGGCCTTCTGATGGACACGCCCGCACGCGAAGGTTGAGAAGACGATCACGAGGCGGACGGGCTGGTGGGACTGATCAGCCCTTGGCGGGGATCAGCAGCGGGGTGTTCGCCTTGGCGTCGGCGTAGCGCTTCGCCACGTCCTGCCAGTTGACGACGTTCCACATCGCCTCGATGAAGTCCACCTTCTGGTTCTTGTACTGGAGGTAGAAGGCGTGCTCCCAGGCGTCGAAGACCAGGATCGGCACCGAGGCCTGGCCCACGTTGCCCTGGTGGTCGTAGATCTGCTCGACGATCAGGCGCCCGCTGATGGGCTCGTACGCGAGCACGCCCCAGCCGGAGCCCTGCGTCGCGGAGGACGCGAAGGTCAGCTGCTTCTTGAAGGCGGCGAAGGAGCCGAAGGACTCGGTGATCGCGGCCGGGAGCTCTCCCAGGCCGTCCTGCTCGTCCGGGATGCCGCCGCCTTCACCGGTCTTCGGGCTGGCCATGTTGTGCCAGTAGATGCTGTGCAGGATGTGGCCGGAGAGGTGGAACGCGAGGTTCTTCTCCAGGCCGTTCAGCGCGCCCCAGTTCTCCTTGGCGCGCGCCTCCTCCAGCTGTTCCAGCGTGGTGTTGGCGCCCGCGACGTAGGCCGCGTGGTGCTTGTCGTGGTGGAGCTCGATGATCTGCGGATTGATCACCGGCTCCAGCGCCGCGTAGTCGTAAGGAAGCTCAGGAAGCGTGTAGATGGCCATGCGTGTGTCCGGTCCCCTCGGCGTGCCAACTGCTTATTGCAATCAATGCGCAACTGCACGCTAGCAGCATCTATTCCGCGTCACACGTAAGGGTTACCTGAGTGCGAGGGCGTACGCAGAAGGCGGGCCCCGTGCCTGTGCACGGGGCCCGCCGCTCGGGTCCTGCTGCGCATCGGCCGCCGGGGCCTCGATCAGGCGCGCCGCGCCCGGAGTTCGCGGACGCCCGCCACCGCGAGGACCACCGCGGCCGCGCCCGAGGACCACAGCAGCTGCGGCCGCGCGGAATCGTCGAACAGCATCAGGACCAGCACCGCCGCCATCCCGATCAGCGCCGCCCAGGTCGCGTACGGGAACAGCCACATCGGCAGGGTCAGCCGCTCCGGCATTTCCCGCTCGATCCGGCGGCGCAGCCTCAGCTGGGAGACCGCGATCAGCGCCCACACGAACAGCAGCACCGCGCCGACCGCGTTGAGCATGTAGAGGAAGATCGTGTCCGGCCACAGCAGGTTCAGCACCACCGACACGAAGCCGAAGGCCACCGACGCGAACACGGCCCGGCGCGGCACCCCGCCGCCCGAGACCTTCAGCAGCGCCCGGGGTGCCTCGCCGCGTTCGGCCAGCGAGAACACCATGCGCGAGGACCCGTACAGGTTCGCGTTGAGCGCCGACAGCAGGGCCACGAACACCACGATGTTCATGATCTGGCCGGCCGCCGGGATGCCGATGGAGTCGAGGACGGCGACGTACGGGCTCTGACCCGGCTTCAGCGAGTCCCACGGCAGCAGGGTCACGATGACCAGCATCGAGCCGACGTAGAAGAAGAGGATGCGCCACACGGCACTGCGCACCGCGCGGGCCACCGACCGCGCCGGGTCGTCCGACTCGGCGGCCGCGATGGTGACGACCTCCAGGCCGCCGAAGGCGAAGACGACGGCGAGCATGCCGGCGATCACCCCGCCGATGCCGGCCGGGAAGAAGCCGCCCTGGCCGGTGAGGTTGGCCATGCCGACCGGGTCGGTGTCCGGGAGCAGACCGAAGACCGCCAGGGTGCCGAGGATCAGGAAGAGCACGATCGCGCCGACCTTCAGGGCGGCGAACCAGAACTCGAACTCACCGAAGTTCCGCACGGCGGCCAGGTTGCTGAGGGTGAAGACCACCATGAAGAGCAGCACCCAGACCCACTGGTCGATCGAGGGGACCCAGCCGTTCGCGATCTTCGCGGCGCCGGTGGCCTCCACGGCCAGCACCACGACCAGCAGGAACCAGTACAGCCAGCCCGCCGAGAAGCCGGCCCAGCGCCCGAGCGCCCGCTCCGCGTAGACGGAGAACGAGCCCGAGGCGGGCATCGCGGCCGACATCTCGCCGAGCGCCCGCATCACCAGCATCGCGAGGACGCCCGCGAGCAGGTAGGAGCAGATGATCGCGGGACCGGCGATGCCGATGCCGGCTCCGGAGCCGACGAAGAGCCCGGCGCCGATCACGCCGCCGAGGCCCAGCATGGTCAGGTGGCGCTGCTTGAGGCTGTGGCTGAGGGGTTCCGCGGGCAGTTCGCCCGTCGTGGGAGGTGCTTCTTGCAGGGGCTCACGCATCAGGGAGTGCTCGTACTCTCGTTCGGCCCAGCGGTGATGGGGTTCCGCGACAGGATTGGCGGGATCCCACAGTCTTGCTGAGCGGCGGTCGTCCGCGCAAAACGGACGTGTTGTCTGATGTTCCTCGTGACGAGGATCACGTCGACCCGGGTGTGTGGGGCGGGCTTTGTGGTATCCCCACCAAGCCGGGGGGCACGGCTTTGTCCCGGGCGGAGGTGGGGGCGGCGGCGGACCGCGGACTAACGTCGGTGATCGTCCTGCCCCCGCCACCCCGTGGAGCCCCCCGATGAGCACTGCTTCCGTTTCCCTCCGGCCCGGCGCCGTCCTCGCCGATCTGCTGCCCGCGAGCCGCGTCCGCGACATCGCGCTCGTCGTCGGCGGCGCCGCGCTCACCGGGCTGGCCGCTCAGATATCGGTCCACGTCGACGGCCTGGCCGCGCCGATCACCGGTCAGACCTTCGCCGCGCTGCTCGTCGGCACCGCGCTCGGCGCCGGCCGCGGTTTCCTCTCCCTCGCCCTCTACACCCTGGTCGGCATGGCCGGTGTGCCGTGGTTCGCGGGCGGCGGCTCCGGCGCCGGCGGCGCGACCTTCGGGTACGTCCTCGGCATGCTGCTGGCCTCCACCCTCGTCGGCGCCCTCGCGCGGCGCGGCGCCGACCGCTCGGTGCTGCGTACGGCCGGCACGATGGTGCTGGGCTCCGCGGTGATCTACGCGGTGGGCGTGCCCTACCTGATGGCCGCCACCGGGATGTCCCTGGGCGTCGCCGTGGCGACGGGCCTGACCCCGTTCCTGATCGGGGACGCCCTCAAGGCCGCGCTGGCCATGGGCGCCCTGCCGACCGCCTGGAAGCTGGTCGGCCGCCGGGGCTGACCGGCCGCCCCCCTTCGTACAGCAGCCCCGGACCACCACGCTGTGGTCCGGGGCTGCTGCCGTGCGGGCGGGCTTTACCGCGGACTAGCGACGCGCGGCGGACCGCCGGCGGAAGTCCAGCACCAGGCCGACGGCCACGACCAGGCCGGCGACCAGGGTGGACAGCGTGACCACCTCGCGGTTGGCGTCGTCCACGAACATGTAGCCGATCACGAACGTGATCAGTGCGGCGGTGGCCCAGGTCAGCCACGGGAAGAACCACATCTTCACGGTCAGCTTCTCCGGGGCCTCGCGGACCAGGATGCCGCGCATCTTCAGCTGGGTGAAGCAGATCACCAGCCAGACGAAGAGCGCGATGGCACCCGAGGAGTTCAGCAGGAAGGTGAAGACCGTGTCCTTGAAGGCGTAGTTGAAGTAGACGGCGACGAAGCCGAAGACCGTGGAGCCCAGGATCGCGGCCACCGGCACGCCCTTGGCGTTGACCTTGGCGAACGCCTTCGGCGCGTCGCCCCGCTCACCGAGCGAGAAGGCCATGCGGGAGGCGGTGTAGAGGCCCGAGTTCAGGCAGGACAGCACGGCGGTCAGGACGATGACCTCCATGATCGTGCCGGCGTGCGCGATGCCGATCGAGTCCAGGGCGGCGACGTACGAGCCCTTCTCGGTGATCGACTTGTCGTTCCACGGGAGCAGGGTCAGCACGATGAAGATCGAGCCGAGGTAGAAGACGCCGATCCGCCAGATGACGGAGTTGGTCGCCTGGGTGACCGCCTTGCGGGGGTTCTCCGACTCGCCGGCCGCCAGCGTGACGATCTCGCTGCCCATGAAGGAGAAGACGACCATCAGCACGCCGGTGAGGACGGCGCCGTAGCCGTTGGGGAAGAAGCCGCCGGCGTCGGTCAGGTGCGCGAAGCCCGCACCCGGGTTGTCGGAGCCCGGCAGCAGGCCGAAGACGGCCAGCATGCCGACGATCACGAACGCGCCGATGGCGACGACCTTGATGCCCGCGAACCAGAACTCGAACTCACCGTAGGAGGCGACCGAGCCGAGGTTGGTGACGGTCAGGACCGCCATCACGATCAGCGCCCAGCCCCACTGCGGGACGGCCGGGATCCAGCTCTCCAGGATGGCCGCACCGGCGGTGGCCTCCACGGCGAGCACGACGACCCAGAAGAACCAGTAGAGCCAGCCGATGGAGAAACCGGCCCAGCGGCCGAGCGCCCGGTCCGCGTAGGCGGAGAAGGATCCCGAGTTCGGGCTGGCGGCGGCCATCTCGCCCAGCATCCGCATCACGAAGACGACCATCGCGCCGACCAGCGCGTAGGAGATCAGGATGGCGGGGCCGGCCTTGGCGATACCGCCACCGGAGCCGACGAAGAGGCCGGCGCCGATGACGCCGCCAATGGCGATCATGGACAGGTGGCGGTTCTTGAGACCGGCCTTCAGACCGTCGGAGGGCAGACCGTCACCGGGGTTACCGGCGGTGGGGTCGCCTTCCTTCTGAAGGGTCGTCGTGGAGCTCATGGACGGATCCTTAGGTTCTCGGGTTGCGAGCCCCGGCATTGAAACCTGAGATGAACGCAGGACGGAAGACCTCAATCCGGATCGTTGCCTCAGGACGAACGTCCAGGACCAAAGCCCCACCGTGTCCCATCTGCGTTCTTTGGGTTTACTTGAGCTTGAGAAGTGACTTACGCGACACCCGCTGCGGGCTGTCGGGCCACCTCGTGCCACA
The DNA here is from genome assembly GCF_055564955.1 of Streptomyces sp. NPDC028910. Lineage (NCBI taxonomy): Bacteria > Bacillati > Actinomycetota > Actinomycetes > Kitasatosporales > Streptomycetaceae > Streptomyces > Streptomyces sp. NPDC028910. The sequence goes on from NZ_JBVHVF010000013.1 coordinate 191,326, forward strand.
CTCGTCCCATGCGCGTGTACCTCGGATCCGACCATGCCGGCTTTGAGCTCAAGAACCACCTGGTGGACTGGCTCAAGAACAACGGCCACGAGCCCGTCGACTGTGGGCCCCACATCTACGACGCGGTGGACGACTACCCGCCGTTCTGCCTCCGCGCCGCGGAGAAGACCGCCGCGGACGCCGACAGCCTCGGCATCGTGATCGGCGGCTCCGGCAACGGCGAGCAGATCGCCGCGAACAAGGTCAAGGGCGTCCGCGCCATCCTGGCCTGGAGCGTCCAGACCGCCCAGCTCGGCCGTGAGCACAACAACGCCAACGTGATCTCCGTCGGCGGCCGGATGCACACGCAGGAGGAGGCCGTCAGCTTCATCGAGGCCTTCCTGGCGACCCCGTACTCCGGCGAGGAGCGCCACACGCGCCGCATCGACATGCTCTCCGCCTACGAGCAGACCGGCGAGCTCCCCCCGATCCCGGCCCACCACCCGCAGGGCTGATTCCGCTTCCGGCCGTGCCCCCGGGACGGGATTCCCGGGGGCACGGCCGTTCTGTTTCTCAAGGAGCCGTGCCGTGCCCGAGGGGCATACGATCCACCGCCTCGCCCAGGACCACACCCAGCGCTTCGCGGGGCGCGAAGTGAGGGTGAGCAGCCCCCAGGGCCGGTTCGCCGAGAGCGCGGCCCAGCTCGACGGGCGCCCGCTGGAGAGCGCCGAGGCGCACGGCAAGCACCTGTTCCTGGAGCTGGGCGACGCCTGGATCCACATCCACCTCGGTCTCTTCGGCAAGCTCGGCTTCGGTCCCGCCCCCGCGCCGCCCGCCACCGACACGGTCCGGCTGCGGCTGCTCAACGCGGAGCACTACGCCGACCTGCGCGGTCCGACCGCCTGCGCGCTGATCGCCGAGGGCGAGAAGAAGGCGATACACGACCGCCTCGGCCCCGACCCGCTGCGCGGCGGCGACGACCCCGACCGCGCCTGGGCCCGGATCTCCCGCTCCCGCACCACCGTCGCCGCCCTGCTCATGGACCAGAAGATCGTCGCGGGCGTCGGCAACGTCTACCGCGCCGAGGTCCTCTTCCGGCACGGCATCGACCCGTACCGGCTGGGCAAGGACCTCTCCCGCGCCGAGTGGGACGCCATGTGGGCCGACCTGGCCGCCCTGATGCGCGAGGGCGTGCGCAACAACCGCATCGACACCGTCCGCGACGAGCACCTGCCCGAGGCGATGGGCCGCCCGCCGCGGGTCGACGACCACGGCGGCGAGGTGTACGTCTACCGGAGGGCGAACATGCCCTGCCACATCTGCGGGGACGAGATCCGCACCGCCGATCTCGCCGCCCGCAACCTCTTCTGGTGCCCGACCTGCCAGTCCCGCTAGGTCACACCCCCTAGACGAGTAAGTCCGAAGTCTTCGGGCGCATGAAGCGAGGGTCTCGTTGATCCGTTTGTGACGACAGATCTCGAAACCCTCGCGACAGCACT